>JAGPGT010000022.1 GCA_018055905.1 Phycisphaerae bacterium | reverse complement strand
GCGGTCGCGGTTCGCTATACTCATGGGTTTGGTGCCATCGGAAACCCTCTCGATCCCTTGGAATGCTGTCAATGGCAGAACTGGCTACCGGACCAACGAGACGCCGTCATCGTGTGTCGTGCGTGAAGCGTCAAGCGGATTCGCCGACGTCGGATCGTCGTGCGCTCGCGGGGCTTTATGTCCATGTGCCGGTGTGTCGGAGCAAGTGTCGATACTGCGGGTTCTATTCTGTGCCGGCCGGTGGCGTCAATGCGGTTCGGCTTGTCGACGGACTGCTTCGGGAGTTGGACCGGCACGAAGGGATCGAGTTCTGCACCGCCTACATTGGCGGGGGCAGTCCGACCTCGCTGCCTGCGAGCGAACTGTTTCGATTGGCCCGGCGGGTGCGTGAACGTTGCCCGTTTGCGACGGAATTCACCGTCGAGTGCAATCCCGGGCAGGTGGATGCGAATCTGCTCACGCAGTTGCGGGAAGCGGGGGTGAATCGGCTCTCGTTCGGGGCGCAGTCGTTTGTCGCGAGAGAACTGGAATTGTTGGGCCGGGGACATTCGGTCGAGCAGATCGAGACCGCGGTCCTCGCGGCCCGCCAAGCCGGGTTTGAGAATGTGGGGTTGGATCTGATCTTTGCCATTCCCGGTTCTACGCTCGCCGACTGGCAGGCGAGCCTGGAAGCGGCGGTCGCGCTGAACCTTGAGCACGTTTCGGCGTACAGTCTGAGTTTCGAACCGGGTACGGTGTTCACGACGTGGCAGGGAGCCGGCCGGCTCACGGCGGTGGATGAGGAACTCGACCGGGCAATGTACGAATGGACCATTGAGCGTCTGGAACGGGCGGGGCTCGCACAGTACGAGATTTCCAATTTTGCCAGGCCGGGCTTCGAGTGTAGGCACAACCTCGGATACTGGGCCAACCGGCCGTACGTCGGCATCGGTCCGGCGGCGGCTTCCTGCCTGATTGAAGGAACCCACGCAGGCGGGGCCCTGCGGATCACGAACGACGCGGACATCGAACGATATCTTGCGGCTGTGGAAAGCGGCAGGGCGGCCCCGGCCCAAACACAGGCGGTGAGTTTGGACGACGCCGTCTGCGAAACCGCGGTGCTGAACCTGCGTCGGCGGGGTGGGATCGACCGGGCGGAGTTTCAGCGGCGGACCGGACGCGACGCGATGCGGGTTTTCGCCGAACCGATCGAGCGATACCAGGCGATGGGCATGATGGAGGTGACGGATCGGTCGGTTCGGCTCACGAGGCAGGCCTTGCCTGTCGCGGACACTATTCTTTGCGATTTTTCGGCTCTGGATTAACGGAACCTATGGATATTCAGAACATTCGGAATTTCTCGATCGTCGCACACATCGACCACGGCAAGAGTACGCTCGCCGACCGAATGCTGGAACTGACCGGCACGATCACCGAGCGGCAGGCCAAAGACCAGATTCTCGACAGCATGGACATCGAGCGAGAGCGAGGCATCACGATCAAGGCCTCCGCGGTGACCATGGAGTACGAGCACGAAGGCCAGACCTACATGCTCAACCTGATCGACACGCCGGGCCACGTGGATTTCGGGTACGAGGTCAGTCGAGCGCTGGCCGCTTGCGAAGGCGCGCTGCTGGTGGTGGACGCGACGCAGGGAATCCAGGCGCAGACGCTGGCCAACGCTTACCTGGCTACCGAGGCCGGCGCGGAGATCCTGGGCGTGATCAACAAGGTTGACCTACCCGCGGCCCAGCCGGAGCTGGTTGCCGAGGAAATCGAGCACGTTTTGGGCATCCGTAAGAGCGAGTGTTTCCACATCAGCGCCAAGACCGGCCTGGGCGTCAAGGACCTGCTCGACGCGGTCTGCATGCTCCTGCCGCCGCCGGTGGATCGAAGCGACGAACCCGCTCGCGCCCTGATCTTCGACAGTCAGTACGACGACTATCGTGGCGTCATCTGCTATGTCCGCGTTTTCTCAGGCGCGCTCAGGACCCGCCAGCGGATTCGTCTGATGGGCACCGGCTACAGCTATCAGGTCATCGAGTTGGGCAAGTTCCGCCCGGATATGAAGCCCGTCGGCGAACTCGGCACCGGCGAGGTCGGCTACGTCATCGCCAACATCCGCGATCTGGCCAACGTCCGCATCGGCGACACGATCACCGACGATGTGCACCCCGCACCGGACCCGCTCAAGGGCTACAAGCCGCCTATGCAGATGGTTTTTTCGGATTTCTATCCCGGCAACAACACCGAATACCCTCGCCTCCGCGCCGCGTTCGAGAAACTGGCGCTCAACGACGCCAGCTTCACCTTCGTTCCGCAAAACTCGCAGGCCCTGGGCTTCGGTTTCCGTTGCGGGTTCCTGGGCCTTCTGCATATGGAGATCATCCAGGAGCGGCTCGAACGCGAGAACGACATCGACGTGGTCCAGACCGCGCCGACCGTCAGCTACGAGATTCTTCTGCGCGACGGGACGGTCAAGAAGATCGACGCCCCCAGCGAGCTGCCCGACCGCACGATGATCGAGGAGATCCGCGAGCCTTTTGTAAAGCTTGAGATCATCACGACCAACGACACGATCGGCGGCATCATGAAGCTGGCGGAGGCCCGTCGCTGCAAGCTGCTCAAGACGGATTATTTGAGTCCGACCCGCGTGATGATGGAGTACAAGGCTCCGCTGGCGGAGATCGTCTACGATTTTTACGACCTGATCAAAGGGATCAGTCACGGCTATGCAACGATGGACTACGAATTCACCGGCTTCGAGGCCGAGGACCTGGTCAAGATTGACATCCTCGTCAACGGCCAGGCGGTCGAGGCGCTTTCGCTGATCGTGCACCGAAGCAACGCCGAGCCGCGCGGGCGAAAGCTGATCACCAAGCTGCGAAAGTCGATTCCACGTCACCAGTTCGAGATCCCGCTGCAGGTCGCCATCGGGGGCAAGATCATCGCCCGCGAGACGATCAAGGCCTACCGCAAGGACGTGACCGCCAAGCTCTATGGCGGCGACGTCACGCGAAAAATGAAGGTCTTGAAGAAGCAGAAAGAGGGCAAGAAGCGCATGAAGAGCATCGGTAGCGTGCAGATCCCGCAGGAGGCCTTCATGAGCGTCCTGGATACCAGTGAATAACCACGGCCACCGCCCGGCAGGCGATGACGCTGTTGTCCGCCCAACAGTCGATTGGCTAAGCTGACAATGGGGGGGCATTGCCGCTGAACCAATACAATCATGATTTCGGAAGTTTCGCTGAGGTGTTGGAGTTGACAGGGAGAGCCTGGCTCCGTACCATCAGTCCTTCCGCTTGTTTTGGGCCGTGCGCCTGTGTTGATGCACGCACGACGCAGGACGTACCGATCAGGAAGGAGAACCGCAATGGCAGCAGGCAAAACGATCGAGATCACCGACGAGAGCTTCGAAAGCGAAGTGCTCGGTTCGGATATCCCCGTGTTGGTGGATTACTGGGCTCCGTGGTGCGGACCGTGTCGGATGGCGGCTCCGGTGCTGGAGAAGATCGCCGACGAATACGAGGGGCGGCTGAAGGTCTGCAAGGTGAATATCGACGACAACCGTCAGATCGCGATGCAGTACCACATCATGAGCATTCCCACGATGCTTTTGTTCAAGGACGGGGAAAGGGTCGACCAAATTACCGGTGTGACGCCGAACTTCGAGTCGGACCTCAAGCGCAAGATCGAACCGTACGTGGAGTGACCGAAGGTCGGGTGGGTCCTGGAAGTCGCATCCGTCCGACGGGAGCAAGGGGATGCAGAGGACCGATGGGCCAAGTCGCCAGAGAAGATCTTTCCAGAAAGAGGTCACTATGTCGGATACATCGTATGACGTGGTCATCATCGGAGGCGGGCCGGCCGGCCTGGGCGCGGCTCTGTATACTTCCCGGGATCGTTTTCGCACGATTATTCTGGAGAAAATGATCCCCGGCGGCCAGATCTTCAACACCGACCGCATCGAGAACTACCCCGGCATCCCGCGGATCGACGGGCCGGGTTTGGTCGAGCAGATGCAAAAACAGGTCGAAACCTTCGGGACCGAGATCAAGACCGCCAGCGAAGTGACGGATATCCAGCGGACCCCGGACGGGCGGCTGGCGGTCTCCTGCGGCAAGGACCGCTACTTTGCCCGCGCGGTCGTGCTCGCGCCCGGCAGCAGCTACCGCAAGCTGGGTGTCCCCGGCGAGGAGGAGTTCCGCAACGCCGGCGCGGGCGTCAGTTATTGCGGAACTTGCGACGGTCCCTTTTTCCGAGACCGGGAGGTGGTCGCCGTCGGAGGCGGCAACACCGCGATCGAGGAAGCAATGCACCTGGCCAAATTCGCCAGCAAAGTGACGCTCGTGCATCGCCGTAACGAGTTCCGGGCCGACCGAGTCCTCGTGGAGGAACTGCTGGCCAAGGTCGCAGAACCCAACCGCAAGATGGCAATCCGCTACGATACGATCGTCACTGCGATTCAGGGCCAGGGACGGGTGCAGTCGGTGCGGCTCAGAAACGTCAAAACCAGCGACGAAGAAGACTTTCCCTGCGACGGTGTCTTCATCTTCGTGGGGACGGTTCCCAACACGGGGTTTCTCAAAGGCATCGTCGAACTGACGGACCAGGGCTTCATCCGTTGTGATTGCGCTCATTTGCGGACGTCGCTGCCGGGAGTCTTCGTCGCAGGCGATTGCCGGGTCGGGGCGACCATGCAGCTTGTTACCGCGGTGGCCGACGGGGTCAACGCCGCGATGATGATCAAGCAGTACTTCCGCGATCCGAAGTGGTGGAAGAAGGCGGACGCCCAGACCGAGAGTTCCTTTGAGTGGTGACGGCGCGGGGCATGGGACCTGGGGTACGATCTCACCAGAAGACGACATAGAACGCTGCCACCGCCGCCAAGACCAGTCCGCCGGCGAGTTTGGCCGCGCCGCTGGTCTTGACCTCCACTCCCTCGCGAACGGGCAATGTCCTGGGTTTCTCCAGTGGCCACAGGAACGTGATCAAGCCCATCATCATCAGCACCAACTGGAACACCATCGCCACCTGAATCAGGAAGTGGACGTGCGGCGCGAAATACTGGTAGAGGCCGTAGAGGGCCGGACCGCCGAGAAGGGCCGCCACGCCTGCGGCGGCAGGAGCTTGGGGGACCAGCATGCCGAAGAGAAAGGCCGCGACGACACCGGGCCAGATGTAACCCTGAAATTGCTGGATGTAATTGAAGACTCCACCGAATTTCGGATCGTTCAACCGGGGGGCCAACAAGCAAGCGGCGACGAGGAAGATTCCGGTTGTGACCCGACCGAGAAGCAGCAGCCTTTTCTGCGGCGCGTTGCGGTCGAGGAGCCTGTGGTAGAGGTCCATTGTCAGGATCGTCGAAGCAGAGTTGAGCATGGAGGCCAGGGAGCTGATGACCGCTCCAGCGATCGCCGCGAACATGAATCCTCGCATCCCGGTCGGGATCAGGTTGCGGATCAGCATGGGGAAGGCCTCGTCCGGCGATTTCATCTGGTTGCCGTAGAGTTGGAACGACATGATCCCCGGCATCACGATGGCGAAGGGGATCAACAGCCACAGCGCGCCGGCAAAGATAACGCCCAATTGTCCGTCGCGAAGTGTCCGGGCCGCCAGGTTCCGTTGCACGATGAATTGGTTCAAGCCACAGTAATATACCAAAACGATCCACATTCCGGAGGAAACACCTGTCCAGGGCAGAGCCTTGTGATCCGCAGGAAGAACCATGTGGAGGCGGTGGGCGTTGGTCGTGGAGAACTGCTCCCAGCCTCCGCAGGCGTGCAGGCCCAGGAAGAAGATAGCGAGTCCGCCCAACAGCAGAGCGCCTCCTTGAAAGAGATCCGCCCATGCCACCGCCTTGAGGCCCCCCCAGACGGTGTACAGCGCCGCGACCAACCCGATAAGCCAGATGCCCTTGGTCAGATCCACGTCGAACACTTTGTTGAGCGTCAACCCGCCGGAGTAGAGCACCGCCGTCAGGAGAACTGCTACGTAAATCACGACCGTGATCAGAGCCATGATCGCCCGGGTTGCGGAATTGTAGCGGTATTCGAGGTACTCGGGCATGGTGTAGATGCCTGCTTTGAGAAAGCGGGGCAACAGCGTAAAGGCGATCAGGACGATGCCGACGCTGCCGAACAATTGCCAGTTGCTCACCGCCAGGCCGACGTCCCCGGCGCTCTGCCCGCTCATGCCGACGAACTGCTCGGTGGAGATGTTGGCCGCGACGATGGACAGGCCAATCAAGGGCCAGGTGAGTCCGCGACCCGCGAGGAAGTAGTCCTCGCTGGTCCGCTCCCGGCGGCTCTTGAACATGCTGATCGCGACCACTGCGCCGATGAACGCGACGAACACTCCGATGTCGAAGGTATTCAATTCCATAGGCAATCCAACCAAAGCGCACGTACAAGTTCCCGACACCCGGTTCTACGTGGCGCCATACTAGAGCATCGAACCCGGCGCCGCAAGATTTCCCGCCGGGGGGACTGGTTTTCGACGGCGGTTTCTGATACACTAAATTCTTCAGCAACTTGGGATCATCGCAGAAAGGGTATCCATGTCCGACATTTTCATGCGAAGGGAAATGAACAGGCGAGAGTTTTTCCAAGTTTCTCTGGCGGTCGCAGGCGGATTGGCGACGCTGACCCCGCACCAAGTCTACGCCGAGGCCGGTCGTAAAGAGGCCCGCTGGGCGTTTCTGTCGGACACGCACATCGCAGCCGACCCCGAGGACAACTACCGGGGTTTCTATCCCTATCGGAACTTCGAGAAAACTGTCGGGCAGCTCGTCGCCGATCTGCCCGACGGCGTCGTCATCACGGGCGATCTGGCCCGACTAACCGGCCAGATGGGCGACTATGAGAATCTTCACAAGCTGCTGATGCCTTTGCTGAGCAAGCGACCAACCTGTCTGGCCCTGGGCAACCATGACGACCGGACGGTCTTTCTGGACGTGTTCGAGGATCGCGCGGGCCAGGCCCAGCCGATCAAAGACAAGCACGTCGTCGCGGTCGAAGCGGGACCCGTCCGTTTCCTTTTGCTTGATTCGCTGTACGCGACCAACCAGACGCCGGGATTCCTTGGCAAGGCCCAGCGGTCCTGGCTCCGACGCTACTTGGCCGAAAGCGACGACAAGCCGGTGATCCTGTTCTTCCATCATACGCTGGGCGACGGAGACGGAGATCTGCTCGACGTCATGTGGCTGTTCGACCTGGTCAAACCGATCCGCAAGGTCAAAGCCGTCGTCTATGGCCACTCCCATGAGTACAAAACCTCCGAGCTCGATGGCATCCACCTGATCAACATCCCTGCCACCGCCTACACCTTCAATGACAAGGAGCCCGCCGGCTGGATCGAAGCCCGGCTGACCGCCGAAGGCGGCGAGTTCCTCCTGCATGCTCTGGCCGGCAATACCCAGCTCGACGGCCGGATCGAGGGCCTGAGCTGGCGATCCTAGCCAGCAAAGACCATCCTTTTCCCAGGTCCTGTTGTGCCGCTCATTCTCGGACCTGGCTGACGACTCCTGTGCTCAGGGACCTCAAAAATCGGGGCCTTCGGAGCCCGAACACCGCGCTAACGGAAGATTAGTTATACTTTAGCGCAGAAACGGTGTCGATTCACCGATAATGGAGAAAACAGGATCGCGGAGCGGTCCTGAGGATGGCAAGTTAAGACGGATCGAGGTCGAGCGGAACAGAGCCCTCCCCATGTGGGTGGGGATGGGTTGGGGGTGATGAAGAATGGTCGATGTGTCGGGTCGCGATCTGAATCGAAGGCAGTTTCTCAAAACAGGTTTGGCTCTGGCTGCGGGGGTCGCAACCCTCGGGCCGGCAAGGGTTTTCGGGCAGGACCGGGATGAATGCACGCGGTGGGCATTTCTTTCCGATACGCATGTGGCCTCGGACCCCGACAACAAGTATCGTGGTTTTTACCCTTATCAGAACCTTCAAGAAGTCACTGGACAACTCGCGTACTGTCCACCGGACGGCGTCATCATCACGGGCGACCTGGCGCGGATGCGGGGTCAAGTCGCGGCCTATGAAAACCTCAAGACACTCCTGATGCCCGTCGCGGCGCAGCGACCGCTCTATCTGGGCCTGGGTAACCACGATACTCGTGACGATTTTTCCCAGGCGTTCGCGACCGATGTAGGCGACGTCCGCACGGTGGAAGACAGGCATGTCGTCACTGCAGTGGCCGGCCCCATGAGGCTGATCGTTCTCGACACGCTCTTGGCCGACCGGGCGGCGGGTTTGCTTGGGGGGGCGCAACGCATGTGGCTCAATTCCTTCCTGGCCACCACCGACGACCGCCCGACGATTCTGTTCTGCCACCATCGGCCTCGAATCGACCTTCTGGACACCAAGCGGTTGTTCGATATCATCGGCCCGGTGGCCAAGGTCAAAGCCGTGGTCTACGGGCACTCGCATCGGTTCCATTTCTCGCAGTACAGGGGTATCCATCTGATCAACCTGCCGGCGACCGGCTACAACATGTCCGACAGCCAGCCTGTCGGCTGGGTCGAGGCCAATCTGACCGAAAGAGGCGGTGAGTTCACTCTGCACGCCATTGGCGGCAACCGAAAACACGACGGGTCTTGCGTGCGTCTGATCTGGAGATCGTAGTAAGTCGCCAATTCCCATCGGATTTCTGAAAATTCTTCGGTCTAAAGCGAACGCAATCTCCCGAGAAATGCCGAAAAAAGGCATTGCGATCCGTCTTCCGCCGTGATAAAAAATCTCAGTACGAGAGCATCGGAAGAAGATCGTTCTGGCGGGAGGGGCATCAGACACGTTGGACGGATACTCGGGAACGGTGAACGTTTCCAGCGAGGGCTGGGGTGTCCGGGAATAGGAATAGCCCTTGAAGGAAGATCAGTACGAGATGTCCGATGCCTTGACCGTTCATATGAACAGACGGAGATTTCTCACAATGGGGTTGGCCGCCGCCGCCGGGGGGGTCATAACGTTCGGACATTCAGAGACCCGCCGCGAGGCCTTCAAGGACTTTGCTCGTTGGGCTTTCCTGTCCGACACGCACATCCACGCGGACCCGCTGTACCGGTTTCGCGGTTTCTGTACCCATCTGAATCTTCGAAAGACCGTTGACCAGATCGGCGCCAAGATGCCCGAAGGGGTAATCATCACAGGCGACCTGGCCCGATCCCGAGGCGGTGCGGACGCCTATGAAAACGTCAAGGCCCTTCTGGCTCCGATTGCGAAAGAACGACCGGTCCACTTGGCCGTCGGCAATCACGACGATCGCGACAGCTTCTTGACGGTTTTCACCGGTTCAGCCCGCGCCGGCGTCGGTATCCAAGGCAAGTACATTACCACGGCGATGGCCGGTCCGATCCGAATGGTCCTTTTGGATACGCTTCTGTACGTCAACACGTTCCCCGGTATGCTCGGCAAACTTCAGCGGATCTGGCTCCAGACCTACCTCCAGATGACCGACGAGACGCCGACGATCTTGTGTTTGCATCACACGCCCCGCGCGGACCTGCTGGACATCCGGCGGCTCTTTGAGATTATTGCGCCTGTGCAGAAGGTCAAGGCCTTGGTTTTCGGCCACTCGCACAAGTACGAGTTCTCGCAAGTGGCTGGAATCCACTGCATCAACTTGCCCGCCACGGGTTACAACTTTACAGGCTCCCAACCGGTGGGCTGGGTCGAAGCCCGTTTGACCGCTGGCGCCGGGGAGTTCATTCTCCACGCCGTCGGCGGCAACATGAGGCAGCACGGTACCGTCCGTTTCCTCCGGTGGCGAGCCTAGGATCAGGCAGACTGCGATCTCCGTTGTAGTTCTCGTTCGGTCGGGCAATCGCCAGGCGACAGGAGCAAGAAGATCATGCAACAAGGGATTTGTTGGTGCGTGGGGGCAGTCGCTGTCTGTATGACCTGCCTGACGGCCGCAGGTGCGGCCACAGCCATGGAATCTGCCTCGCAGGATGCCGCGCTGCCGGAAGGAGTTCGGGTTGTGTGGGATCTGTCCAAGGCATATCGACAGGCGACCGCCACCCGTGAGCGGATCAGCATCAACGGACTCTGGCGGTGGCAGCCGGCCGAATCGGGATCGCAGGAGACGCCCGCCGGGAACTGGGGCTATTTCAAGGTCCCAGGGTGTTGGCCCGGCATCACCGATTACATGCAGAAAGACAGTCAGACCGTCCACACGCATCCGAGCTGGGCAGGCCGTAGGCTGGGCAACCTCTCGGCCGCCTGGTACGAACGGCAGATCACGATCCCGCATCAGTGGACGGGCCGCCGCGTTGCGGTCTCTCTCGAGTACCTCAATTCCTATGCAGTGGTGTATCTGGACGGAAAAAGAGCCGGTGAAGCCCGATTCCCAGGGGGCGAGGTCGATCTCACATCTCTGTGCCGAGCGGGCGAGCAGCACAGGCTCAGTATGCTCGTGGTTGCCATGCCGCTCCAGGGCGTCATGCTTTCTTACTCCGACAGCGCCTCGGCCCGAGAGGTCAAAGGTTCCGTGGCTCGTCGGGGCCTCTGTGGCGACGTCTATCTGGTGAGCGGACCCGCAGGGCCATGCCTGACGGACGTGAGAGTGGACCCCTCGGTGAGAAAGCAGGAACTCTCGCTCGATGTGGCGATCGACGGCCTTGCACGGGATGCACGCTGCGCTCTTCGCTCGCGAGTTCTCGAAAAAGGGCGCAGTATCAAGGAGTTCACGAGCCCGACATTTCAGGGGAGCGATCTGAAGACAGGCCGCATCGCATTTGCCGAGAAATGGATGCCGAACGGGCTCTGGGACATCCATACGCCCCTCAATCAGTACGATCTCGAAGTCTCGCTCATGGATGCCGACGGCGCGGTGCTGGATGCCGCTTGGCCCGTGCGGTTCGGTTTCCGGGAGTTCTGGATCGACGGTCGGGACTTCTATCTCAACGGCACTCGCATCTTTCTGTCGGCGGTGCCGCTCGACAATGCCCAGATCGGCGCCGCCCTGGCGAATTACGAGGCCGCCCGCGAGAGTATGCAGCGTCTCCGGAGCTTTGGCATCAACTTCGTCTACACTCACAACTACGGCTGTGAACCGGGCTCGCATCTGAGTTTTGCCGAGATCCTGCGGGCCGCGGACGATGTGGGAATGCTCGTGTCGTTCTCGCAGCCGCATTTTAGCCATTACTCCTGGCAGGCTGCCGACGCCGATCTAAACAACGGGTACGCCCGCCATGCGGAGTTCTTCGTTCGGGCCGCTCAGAACCACCCGTCCGTCGTGATGTATTCGATGAGCCACAACGCCACCGGCTACGCCGAGGACATGAACCCGGACATGATCGACGGCGTCCGCGATGCCCGTGACACGTGGGCGCTGAGGAATGTGAAGCTCGCGGTCCGGGCCGAAGAGATCGTCAAACGCCTGGACCCCAGCCGCATCGTCTATCACCACGCCTCGGGCAATCTGGGCTCCATGCACGTGATCAACTTCTATCCGAACTTCGTGCCCGTTCAGGAACTGTCCGATTGGTTCGAGCATTGGTCCACGGAGGGGATCAAGCCCGTTTTCCTGTGCGAGTACGGTGCCCCGTTCACCTGGGACTGGGCTATGTATCGGGGGTGGTACAAGGGCAAGAGGGAGTTCGGCAGCGCGGTGGTGCCGTGGGAGTTTTGCCTGGCCGAATGGAACGCGCAGTTCTTCGGGGACCGCGCCTTTCAGATCAGCGACATGGAGAAGAGAAACCTGCGATGGGAGGCCAGGCAGTTCCGCGAAGGTCGGCTCTGGCATCGATGGGATTACCCCCACCAGTTGGGATCGGTCGATTTCCCCGAGCGAGAGCCGGTGTTCGACCTGTACTTCACGGACAATTGGCGGGCGTTTCGCACCTGGGAAATCTCCGCGAATTCTCCCTGGGAACACCACATCCTCTTCAAACTGCGACCGGGCATGGACAGAAATCGCCGGCAGGAGTATCGGGTGGATTGGGAGAACCTGCAACGACCCGGATTCAGTCCCGACTACCAGGAACAGCGATACGAACGAATGGACCTGGCCTACGAACGCTCCGACTGGGTCGCCACCGCCGGCGCGCGGGCCCTGATCCGGAACAATCAACCCCTCTTGGCTTACCTCGGTGGCAAGCCCGAGCGTTTTACCAGCAAGGACCATGTCTTCACCGCCGGCGAAACGGTCGAGAAACAGATCATCGTGATCAACAATTCCCGTGTACCGACGACTTGCGATTGCTCCTGGTCGCTGGCCCTTCCTGAACCGATCGCCGGTCGCAGCCAAGTCACGGTCCAAACCGGGCGGCAAGCGAGAGTCCCCATCCACCTGGTTCTGCCTGCGGGACTTGAGCCTGGGCAGTACAAACTCAGGGCAGTCGTGGCGTTCGATACAGGACAGACTCAGGAAGATGAGTTCACGATCCACGTACTTGCTCCTCGGGTTGCTCTCGAAGCCCAGGCCAAGGTCGCGGTGTTCGACTGCAGGGGCCAGACTACCGAGTTGCTCAAGAACATGGGCAGTGCATGGGATTGCGTGGACGCCAAGGCGGACCTGACGCCATACGACGTTTTGATCGTGGGCAAATCCACCCTGACCGTGGATGGGCCGGCGCCGGACATCGGTCGCGTGCGAGACGGACTCAAGGTGCTCGTGTTCGAGCAAACGCCCGAAGTGCTCGAGAAGCGATTCGGCTTTCGCGTGGCCCAGTATGGTCTTCGTCAGGTTTTCGCCAGGGTGCCGGACCATCCGGTTCTGGCAGGGCTGCGAACGGAGCATCTGCGCGATTGGCGAGGCGAGGCCACGATCCTCCCGCCGCGATTGAAATACGAGCTCGACCCCAAGTTCAACTTGACGCCGACGGTGACCTGGTGCGGCATCCCTGTGACCCGCGCGTGGCGTTGCGGCTGTCGAGGCAACGTCGCCTCGGTGCTCATCGAGAAGCCCGCATGCGGGGATTTCTTTCCCATCGTGGACGGCGGCTTCAGCCTGCAGTACAGCCCCTTGCTGGAATATCGCGAGGGCAAAGGGATGGTGTTGTTCTGCCAGATGGATGTGACCGGACGCACCGAAACCGACCCGGCGGCCCAGGTGCTGACCGCCAACCTCCTTGAATATGTCTTCGGCTGGAAACCCTCTCCGCGACGGGAGGCGCTGTACGCCGGCGACCCGGTGGGGAAAAGACACCTCGAAAAAGCAGGATTCCGGTTCGGCTCCTTCAGCGACCGAGAGATGAAGGCCGACCGCGTGTTGGTTGTTGTACCCGGCGGCAAAGCCCTCGAGCCTCACAGCGATGGGATCGCCGCGTTTCTCAAGGCCGGCGGGTGTCTTCTGGCCTTGGGATGGACGCAGCAAGACGCGGACGCGATTCTGCCTTTCAAGGTATCGATAAGCCAGGGCGAACACATCAACGCTTGTTTCGATCCGCCAGGTTTGCATTCACCGTTGGCAGGCGTCGGGCCGGCGGACGTACACAACCGGGATCCTCGCGAGATTGCCCTTGTAGATGGAGGCGTAGAGACCCTGGGCGACGGCGTACTCGCCATCGCTTCGTCTTTGAACGTTGTTTTTTGCCAACTGGCGCCCTGGCAATTTGAGTATGCTGGCAACTACGGACTCAAGAAGACGTTTCGTCGAGCCAGTTTCCTTGCGACTCGAATCCTGGCGAATCTGGGGGCCAACAGTGAAACCCCCTTGCTCACCCGTTTTTCAACAGCGGTGGGCGGCGATGAACCCGCTCGCTGGCTGCGAGGTTTCTACCTGGACGAACCCGAGGAATGGGATGATCCGTACCGTTTCTTTCGATGGTGAGGTTCTGAAAGAACCATCGTACGGCGGTCCGTCGTGCCCATGTCGCACGTGGTGCGGCGGTGCCTTGACAGGGGGCGGTCAGTCGCCGGTCGGCCGATAGATCGGCAGTCGGAAAAAGAAAGTGGCTCCGGGCCCCGGATTGGACCTGGCCTCCAGGGTTCCCCTGTGGGCCTCGATGATCGAGCGGCTGATGGACAGTCCGATCCCCAGTCCGTCCGGTTTGGTGGTGAAGAACGGCTCGAAGACACTCCCCTGGTCTGGCGGGGGCAGTCCGATCCCCGAGTCGCAGACTTCCACATTGAGATAATCGTTGTCCCAGACGGTCGCTCGAACCGTCAGCGAGCGTTGTTCGGGGGGCACGGCGCCCATGGCGTCCATGCTGTTGCGGATCAGATTCAGCAGGACCTGTTCGATCTGGATCGGATCGACATACGCCGGCGGCAGGGACTCGGCGATGTCCACACACACTGCGATTTCGTTTTGCGCCAGTTCCCATCGGATCATCCCCACGGCGGCCTCAATGATCTCCTGGAGGTTCGCGGAAATGAATTGTGTCTGTTGTCCCTTGGCCATGGCCCGCATGCGACGAATGATCAATCCCGCCCGCTGGCCTTGGGAAATGATCTGCTCGAGGTATTCGTTGATCAAAGCGAAATCCGGCGACTCGGCCTGTATGCGGCGTCGGCAGGCTTCGCCGTAGCTGAGGATCGCGGTGAGCGGTTGGTTGAGTTCGTGGGCGATGCCCGAAGCCATTTCGCCCAAAGTGCTCAGCCGCGAGACGCGCAGCAACTCTTGTTGTCGCTGTTGAGCCTGTTTGCGAATGCGATGGGGTTCAGTGACGTCTCGGGTGAACTCGACGGTTCCGATGATCTGATGGTCTTGAACGATGGGGTGGAACGAGACGTCGTAGAATCGCAGCTCGCCGTCTACATCGTACTCGATTTCTCCACGGAATATCTCTCCCTCCAACACGCGACGGAAGACGTTCTGCCAGTACTGCCGTTTTGCCGGAGGCAGGAAATCCAGGGTGCGCAGTCCCGGCTTGGCTTGGACTTGGAACAATCGCTCGATCATTCGAGAAAACGCCGAATTGCAGAAGATCAGACGCCCCTCGCGATCCCGGGAAGCGATCAAGTCCTCGGTGCTCTCGATAATGGCCAGGAGGTTGGTGTGGCTCTGGCGCAGGGACTGTTGGTATTGCCGCTCTTTCGCATCGTTCTGTGCGGCTTGGATGATGCCCGCACAGGTGACCACAAAGGGCTCCAGGAATTCGGCGATCTGCGCATCATACCCGCCGGGGCGATTGGCCACTCCCGCCACCCCCACAACCCGACCGCCGAAGTGCATCGGCACTCCCATGAACGTCCGAAGGGACGGGTGGCCCTTGGGGACGCCGCCGGAGCGAGGGTCTTGATCGGGGGTATTGGAGATCACCAGCGAGTCGGTCGTAGCGGGCAGACCCGCGAGATTGTTCAGGTTCCGGAATTCGAAATTTCTTTCCGCAAGCTGCCGATACAGTTTGCGAGAATCCTCATCCCAGGAGATATCGGAGATGGCCAGACTTCGTTTGTACAACTGCCCGGCCTCGTCTCGGAGGACTTCGTCTAGGAAGCCGAACTCACTGTCGGTCATGGTCACCAGAGTCTGCAACAGGGCATTGTAGACCTGCTTGATCTCAGCCCCCGCGATGTAGAGGCTCTGCGCGTCTCGGATGGCTCGCAGCAGCTTCGTTGTCTGCTGGAGTCGGGTTTCCGCTCGCTTGCGGTCGGTGATGTCCTGCAGGCAAAGCAGGAGATTGTATCGGCCTTCTCTCTCGATTCTCGCGGTGGCCCCCAGGAGGACGACTTCGCGTCGCGCGCCATGACGCTCCAGGGTCGCGTGATACTCGATGTCGCGATGGCCCATTCCGCTCTGGAACGTGTCTTCCATGGCCAGGCGGATTGCACAGTGCTCGCAGTCGCGGCCATACCCGCAGCCTCGCGGGTCCGACAGGGCGTTGATACATCCGAAGACCCCGCAGGCGCGACCGGCCTTCAACTGCTCTTGGGAGCATCCTGTGAATTCGGTGAAGGCACGGTTCGCGTAGAGCACGCGACGGTCGCTCTCCAGCACGCACATCATCACCGGTGCGCTTTCGTAGATGGCCTCCAACTCCGCCCGCTGGTTCTCGACCGCTTCCTGAGCGTGCTTGCGTTCGGTGATATCGGTCGCGACACTCAGCATGGCCGGGACCCCATCCCACACGACCTGTTTGACATTGACTTCGAGGGGGAAGCTGGATCCGTCTTTGCGACGATGGGACACCTCAAAGGAGGCCTCTCCGCGGGCGGCGATCTCCTGCATCCGCTCGGCGATCAGCGACTCGCTCTCCGGGACGTCCAGATCGTGGAGGTTTATCGCCATGAACTCATCCCGCGAGTACCCGTGAATCTCAAACGTCTTTGCGTTGGCGTAGAGGAATCGCCCCTGGAAATCGTGGACGGTGATCGAGCTGGGCGCGGCGTCGAGCATCTGGGACGTCAGAAGTAGCCGCTCCTCCGCCCGCTTGCGGTCGGTGATATCGATGTGCGAACCCAGCACGCGGTTTGGATGTCCTTCTTTGTCGCAGAAGACCGAGGACTGGGCGAGAATCCAACGATAAGTTCCATCCTTGTGGCGGAAGCGAAACTCGACCTGATACCGTACACTGGCATCCGCGATGGCCTCCCGGATCCGTGCGAGCGTTGGTCCCAGGTCATTGGGATGAACGCGGCTTTCCCATTCCTCGAAACCATCCCCGATCTCGTCTTCCTCGTATCCGATCTGTCGTTTCCACTCCGCAGAATACCGGACCCGATTCGTGGCGAGGTCCCAATCCCACAGACCGATGTTTCCGGCCCGGATCGTTTCAGCCAGTCTTCGAGAATTGTCGATCAACGCTTCCTCGGACTCCTTGAGCACCGTGATGTCGAAAGCCACCTCGATCAAACCCTCGACTTGGCCCTGATCGCCGTGCAGCGGGCTGACCGAGAGATCGACCCAAACAACCCCGCCGTCTTTGCGAATATGGCGTCGCTCCATGCGATACGAGGGAATTTCGCCCTTGAGCAGTCTGCCCAGCAGGGCCTGGGCCTCCGGTCGGTCGTCGGGATGCGTGATGTCGAGGGCCCGCATTCCGGTCAGTTCCCCCACCGAGTAGCCAAGCAGATCCGCCATATACTGGTTGACGTGCGTCCAGCGTCCGCTGGTGTCCGCTACGGCGACCATCGCTGCGGCTCCTTTGAAGATGGCCCGAAACCGTTCCTCGCTTCGGCGCAGGGCTTCCTCAGTCCGTTTACGCTCCGTGATGTCCGCGAACAGGGCGAAGGAACCTTCGAACCGACCCTGCGACGACATGAGGGCGGTTGCCGACACGAGGGTCCACACTTCCCCTCCGTCTTTACGACGGAAACGATGTTCGTACCGTGCTGCCTTCCCCTCGTGTCGAGCGGCCATCCGTTCCCGGTGGGCAGGCAGATCCTCCTCGAACATGAACTCCTCGACCACCCGTCCGATCATCTCCTCCTCGGTATACCCCAGCATCGCGGCCATTCGGGCATTGACGAAGGTGGTCTTGTGGTCGGCGTCCATGGCCCAAATCCCTTCATTCGTCGTCTCCACGAAGAGACGGTACTTTGCCTCATTCCGACGAATCGCTTCCTCCGTCTCTTTGCGTTCGGTGACATCCCGCAGAACACAGTGCGTCCGGTCGAAATACCCCTCCGGTGTCCGCGAAATCCTCCCGTCGAACTCGATGCATCGGATCCGCCCGTCTCCGCAGACCATCTCAAACCGCACATCGTGGACCTCGCCGACCTCCTTGAACCGTGCAAAGCGATCCGGAAACACCCGCCGAGAGTCAGGCGTAAGAAAATCCCCAAACCACCGTCCCACAACCTCCTTCCGCTCATATCCGAGGATCTTAAGCCAGGCCGGGTTGACTTCAAGGATGCGACCGTCCGCGTCCAGAGACTGGTAGCCCAGGGGGGACTGTTCATAGAACAGACGAAAGCGTTCCTCTGATTGCTCCGGGACCTGTTCCTTCTGCCTGTGCTCGGCCTCGCGACGTTCCAGTTCGGCCACCCGGCGACGCAGTCGCTCCACTTCCTCCGTGCAGGATTCTCCCGGTCGATCGATGCTTTCGCTCCCGTGGTTCTCAGCCATAGCTGCTCGTCTTGGCCTCCTGTCGGTAATGCGCGTGGGTCCGGTTGCCTGCAACGATGGAGAACGTGAGGCAGTCTCCGAGATATGTAGATCGGACGGACGGAACAGTCAAGCAGATAATCGGTTGGGCACAAACGAATGTCAATCCGATTTCTCGGATTCGATCTGAGCCGGTCGCGTGGTTCCATCGAGTCGCTCAATAAGCGCGGGTAATTCCGAAAGCCGATGGATCCGTAGGGCCCCTTGCGGGGTCGGTTTCCCTGCGTTGGTGTAGGCATCTTTGAGCACGGCGTGCATCCCGCTGGCCAAGGCAGGCATAATGTCGTTGTCGATCCGGTCGCCGACGAACACGCTGGCGGCGGGTCCCGCACCGACCTTGTCCCTGGCGATTCGCAACAATTCCGTGCTGGGTTTTCGAAAGTGGTATTCGTAGGAATAGAGTTGTACGGGGAAAAACTCCAGAAGGCCCAATTGGTCCAGATGTCTTTCCAGCGAAGCGCGGCTGACGAAGGTATTGGACACAATCGCAAGCTTCAGACCCCGGTTCCGCAGGAGGGTGAGGGTCTGCCGCAGGTCGGGTTCGATCTGGGCACAGCGGCTGAGCGGCTCATACCACAACCAGGCAAACTCATCCCATTGATCCGGCGTCAGAACCACGCCTTGGCGAGCCCCCACGGCCTGAAGCACTTCAAGGGAATTGAAATCCCTGTGCGTCAAGTCGGAAAGCAAGTACTTGATCCGCAGGCGGATGAGGTTCCGGGCAAAATACCAGGGGAACCATGCAGCGGGTTGATGATGTGCCTTGAGGAATGCATGCGAGAGGCGGGCTCCGGCCAGGAAGGCCTTCGTCGTATTGACCCGACCGAAGTTCAAAAGAGTGTCGCCAAGATCAAACAGAACAGCCTGAATCCGGTCGTGAGCCATAGTTCGTCGTACGCATTGTGCCCGCGTCATGCGAGCCCCCATGCGCAAGCCCGCATGACGCAGGACGAACAACGCCAATCCCCTATTCTTTCCGCGCGTTCGGAATGTCGGTCCCGAACGTGTCGCGAACCCACTGATGCATCTCGTCGTCGGAGATGGCCGAAATGCGGTCTGCGGCGTACTCCGCGTCGATCTTGTCCTTGATCTTCAGGATGCGAGGATCGTGCTTGGCGATCTGGATCTCGTAGTGCGTCTCGACCCAGTGCTTGATGCCGGCGGCCCCGGTCTTGTCGGCGATGGCGACGCCGATGGGTCGGTTCAGCAGTTTGTTTGTGTCGAAGCAGTTGTAGATCTCTTCGTTCTTGAGCAAACCATCCGCGTGGATGCCCGCGCGGGTCACGTTGAAATCCTTGCCGACCAAAGGATAATTCCGTGGGATTTCAAAGCCGAGCTCCGTGTGGGCGTAATGGGCCAGCTCGGTGATCGCGGCGTAGTTGACGCCGGGGACCATGCCCTTGATCTGCGCGTGCTCGATGACCAGAGCTTCCAGGGGCGGGTTGCCCGTCCGCTCGCCGGAACCGAAGATCGCTGCGTTGGCGGCGCTGCATCCGTAAAGCCAAGCGGTGCTGGCGTTGACGAGGACCTTGTGGAAATCGTTGTGTCCGTGCCACTCGAGCTGGGCGGGCTGGATGCCGATTTTGCGGAGGCCCTGAATCAGCTTGGGAATACTCCGAGGCAGAGCCACGCCCGGCCAAGGCAGTCCGAAACCCAACGTGTCGCACAGACGGATCTTGATCGGCGTACCGTACTGTTGCTGGATTTTGAGCAGTTCGGCCGCAAAGGGCAGGATGAACCCGTCGTAGTCGGCGCGGGTGATGTCTTCCAGGTGGCATCGCGGCAACACCCCGTTGTCCAGAGCCGCTTTGACGATGTCCAGGTAGCTGTTGAGGGCCTGAGTCCGGGTCTTGCCCAGCTTGAGGAAAACGTGGTAATCGCTGGCGGAGGTCAGAATGCCGGTTTCCTTGAGACCCAGTCGGGAGACAAGCTTGAAGTCCGCGGCCACCGCGCGAATCCATCCGGTGATCTCGGGGTACTTGTATCCGCGGGCCTTGCATAATTCGACCGCCTTGCGATCCTTGTCGGAGTACAGGAAGAATTCGCACTGGCGGATCAGGCCGGTGCCGCCGTCGATCTGGTGCAGCAGGTCGTAGATCCGCAGGATCTGTTCGGGCCGGTAAGGCGGACGGGCTTGCTGGCCGTCGCGGAACGTCGTATCGGTGATCCAGATGTCCTCGGGGATCTCATAAGGTTCCAAGGCTCCGTCGAAGACCACTTTGGGAAATTCTGTGTAGGGGAACATCTCGCGGTACAAGTTCGGTTTGTCGATATCCACGAGCTTGATCGGTTGATCGGCCATAACTTACCTCCAAAACGCCCCGGTTTTGAACAGGGTGCGATCCCTAGAACTGTCAATTTCGGTTTAGCGAAGCGTGCCCCGAACACACGCCATACCTACAACGGTCAGGGGGCCAGGGTTCACTTCAGTGGCCGAGATGGGACTCGAACCCATACGCCCTTGCGGGCAGGGGCTTTTAAGGCCCCAGCGTCTGCCATTCCGCCACTCGGCCAACCCATCGGCATACCGCACGCGCCGAGTCGGTCACTAGCCCTGTCGTCCGGACCTTGCTGAGACACCCGATTTCGTTGGATCTGCTGCCACAGCCCCCTGTTTCCGGACGAGCTATTATAGCGGTCGCCTTTGCGGCCACAAAAGAAAAAAACGCCGCCGTGACGCCAGAACGCGGTTTCTTGCATTGTTCTGAAGGAAGAATCGTCTACCGACACGGACTGCAGCAACACCCTGGGAGGCTTGCGTCATCCTGAACGGAGCGAAGCGGAGTGAAGGACCTGGCATGAGATCCAGAGAACTCTCTCGTCCGATGCCCAGGTCCTTCGGCTTCGCCTCAGGACGATTGGTCCGTGCCCGTGCACACCCACTTCCGATCGACGGCGCGGGCACACTGCAAACCGTCTTCTCAGCGGGTATAGAACTTGATTTCCGCGATCTTGTGGTCGCCGGGGGTCAGTCCGCTGACGTTCAGATTCACGCCGTTCATGGTGAAGGAGATCGTGTGGACCCCGGAAGACACCGTTCCGCTGGACGGGGTGATGAACCAAGTTCCACCAACCCCGGCGACGCTGGTCGCTTCGATTTTGTACTCCGTAGTGCCGACGGCGGTGAAGGTCCACGTCCCGGCTCCACTGACGGAAATAAGGTGCGAAGGCACCGGGTTCGGGACTGTCAAGGAGATGTCTGAAGTCTTCTCCAGCGTCCAGGACGACCCGGGAGACGGCCCGAGCGAAATTGTCAGATTCACCGCGGAACCAACGACCGCGGTGCTGCCGCCGGTCGGGTTCTGGCTGATCACTCGACCGACGGGGACCGTGCTGCTATAGGCGTTACTGATCGTTCCGACAACCAGTCCGGCGCTGGTGAGCATGGATTGCGCGGTACTTTGAGTTTGGCCGACTACATTGGGAACCAGAACCACCGCCGGAGGCAGACCGCCGCTCTCGTAGGCCCCCTGGTCCACTTGCCCACCCTGAACCCGAGCGTTGCCCTTGAGGTCCACAGTCAGACCGGGCGGTAGCAGGGCCTGATTTCCTGCGTCGATGCTGGGTGAGCCCGCCAGCAGGGTGTACCCGTCGTCGGTGAAGAACCACTGGCCTTCGATGCCGAACGCGCCGGGGTTCTTGAAGAGCGGATTCTGGTTGATGTTGCCCGAGCCGGCGAAGCCCGCGGCGCCGCCTTCGATGTTGTTGCGATGCAGGGTGACCAGGCTTGGCTCGGTACTCCAGATCTCTGTACCGCCGTTGCGGATGATGCTGTTCTTGATGGAGATCGTGTCCACGAAGCCCGGTCCCCAGATGAGGTTGACGATCGCCCGCTTGTTGGCGGGGGCCGAGTGGCCGGGGCGGTTGTCCGCGATGGTGCAGTTGGTGATGTCCAGACTGCCCATGACGTTGAGAATGGCGTCGCCGCCCAGAATGTTCGCGCTGCCTGCGGTGTTGCCGACGACCAGGCAGTTGGTCATCTCGACGTTGGCGTCGTCGTTGTAGAGGCACCCACCGAAGGTGTAGGCCCAGTTACCGGTGATCTCGGTGTTGATCAGGACCGGTGCGATGCCTTCGAGGCAGGCGACGCCGGCGCCGAAGTCCGCTTTGTTGTCCTTGATCTTGCAGTTTTCAATCCGAAGGGTCGAGGAGGTCAGCAGGACGCCGCCGCCGTAGCGGTGGTTACCTGAGCCGTCGGCGTTGCCTGCTGTGATTGTCGCCCCGCTGAGCGTTCCGGACCCGGAGGCTGTGACCACGTGGAAGCTGTTGTCCGAGAGGTTCAGGATACCCCAGAGGTCGTCGCCGTTGAGGTCGCCGCTGAGGATGGTGGGGTAGGCATTGATGTTCCGTGCATCGGGATTGGCGGCTCCATACCCGGCGTATCCGCACATGACAGTGACCCCATCGGGGATCTCAAAGGAAGCGGCGCGGTCTCCCGGCGTGACTGCAGCCCCGTCGTCGGGCTTATAAACTCCGTCGGCGACGCGGATCGTGTCGCCGGCCCTTGCCACGGCGAGGGCGTCTTGCAGGTTGCGATAGGCCCTTGTCCAACTGCTGCCGTCGGGGGTCCAGATGGCCAGGGGAGCGTTGCGGTCCACGCGGAGGATCTGTCCTCCGATTGATCCGCCGCCTACGGTGAAGGCGAGTTGGAATGCGATCAGCGGCTGCGTGCATTTGAGAGTCCAGTTGCCCGCCGCCAAAGGCCCGAACTCGCCCCGGAAGCCCACCGCAGGTTTGTAGATCAAAGGACAAACCGAGGGCGCAGGTCCCTGGAACTTCAGCTCGATGGTCTTGGTTGAGCTGTTGATCGACAGATAAGGCGTGCCCCCATAGGCAGCCTCGGCATTACAACTGTTGCCGTAGACCTTGTCCGTAGGCCCGGAGAAGGAAATCACGTCGGTCGTGGACGGATGCGCAGGACTGATCGACCATTCGGTCGGCGCCGTAGCCCCTATGCCGTCGATCCACCCGACGCTTGCCGCCTCGGCAAAACCGCAGAGAAACGTGATCGCCGCCAGGACAATGGCTATTCTCGCCTTCATGTTTCACCCTTTCCAAACAAGATCACCCCTCGCCTCTCGCAATCGGGCGAGCATCCCACCTATCCAACCTCCCCACACTGCGCGTTTAACGTTACGTCAGGCCCAAGCGGCGCCAGACCCCTTTTGGCAGCGTCATTTCCCAAAGCCTTATTTTGAAGTTTTTTCCGCGAAAAAGCAAGATAAAACCGTGACGCACGCCCACCCCTGATTTATGGGCGTCCTGCGTTTGAAAGAAGACATTCCTAAAGAAATGGAATTTTCAGAGGGAGGTTCCGGCGCGACCGGTTGTGGAAAACCGAACGGGTGGATCTCTACCGTCACGGAAAGACGGTGTTTTCAGCGGCCTCTCAGACGCCGATGTAACCGCACAAAGGCAGGTCTCGGATCCAGTCGGCGGACCAGATTCGTCAGTCGATTCGTCAGCAGGACAAGCCGGACGCTGTAGTCGAGCATTCGAAGTTCGCAGTCTTTCGGAAGCAGAATTCTGGCCCGGGTGATCCGTGCCTTGGCCTGGGATGCCTGCCCGGCGGCCAGGAAGGTGAATGCAGAATCCCGCAGGGCGCCGATGTGGTTGCCGTCGAGTTCAAGGGCCCGCGAGAAGAATCGTTCCGCTTCCGTGAATTGGTTCTTGTTGGCGGCGCTGACGCCCAGATAGTAGTAGGCGTCTGCGTTTCGCATGTCCAGACCGACTGCGCGGAGCAGACACCGCGAGGCGTGGTCCGGATCTCCGATCGCCAGGAACATCGACGCCATCGACACCAATGTCCCGGCGTCGTCGATCTCGTGGTCGAGTTCCGCGATCAGGTGGGCGCGGGCCTGGGCTTTTTGTTCGTCTAGCAGCGCGCACTGGGCCAGGCGGTAGTGCGGCCCGGCCAGCGTCGCATCCCTCTTCAAGGCCTCGTGGAACAGCTCCGCGGCGCTGCGGGGATCTCCTTGATCCAAGGCGATCTCGCCCAAGTAGTGTATGGCCGGCGCGAACTGGGGGTCCATCTCCAGGAGACGGTGGAACTTCTCTTTGGCGTTGTCGAGGTCGCCGGTCTGCAGGCAAAACAGGGCCATGTCCATGATCGCTTCGACGTCCCCGGGATGGGTCCGCAACTCCAGGAGGAAATGCTCGCGGGCCTTGGCGTAGTCGCCGTCGGACCAGTAGGCTTGGGCAATGCGGTAGTGGATCTGGGGATGCGTCGGTTCCAGCTCCGCGGTGCGAAGCCAGCAACTGACGGCTTTCTTGAACTGGCCGCGGGCGAAAAGACTGTTGCCGATGTTGTAATAACACAGGGGACATTCCTCGTCGATCTGCTGGGCCAGATAAAACATCTGCTCGGCCATATCGTGTTGGCCCATCTCGGCGTAGGTGATGATCCGGTTGCAGTAACCCGGTTCGAACTCGGGATCGAGTTGCTGGATGTATTCGAAAGTGGTCAACGCGCGGTCGTACAGGCCGGTGCGGGTGTAATCCACCGCCAGAGCATTGAGAATCTCCAGGTCGTTGGGGCTCAGTTGCAGGGCCAGTTCATACTCCGTGATGGCCTCGTCGAACTGGTTGATCGCGTCCAAGGTGAGCCCTTTATTGAAGTGCCAGGCACTGTTGCTGGGGTTGACCTCGATCGCCCGTTCCAGGGCCGCCAGCGCCTGTTTCATCTTGCCGTCTTCATAGAGTTCATACGCCTTGCGGGCGCTCCGCTCGGCCTTGTCGTACGGACCGAAATCCATGCCCTCGAACGTCATATCTCCTGAGCACCTCCCGTGGTTGACGCCTGTTCGATACAACAGCGTTATCGCCCATCCGACAGGGGGGCCTTAGCGCATTTGCCGCTCGCCGAGGCGGATTTCGCCCCCTCGACAGATTCTTCTGGCGGCAGAGCCGCTAAATTTTTACAATACGGGTGCTTAGTGCGGTAGAGCCGCCGGTCCGGGGACGTCGTTGGCGTCCGGGTTGTGGTTTTTCTGGATGGGGGGCGACGAGGGTCTTATAATGCGTCCCAGCGGTTCCCGGCGACCGTGACAATTTCATGGGTCCTTCGGCTCGGCGCATGTATTTGGAGAGCCTGTGCTATGATCGAACAAATCAACGGACAGATCGCGGCCGGCAAGGGCAAGTACGCTCTCGTCGTGAGCCGATTCAACGATTTCATCACCTCCAAGTTGGTCGAAGGCGCGATCGACTGCCTGCGTCGCCACGGCGCCGCGGAAGAGCAAATTTGTGTGGTCTGGGTGCCCGGCGCCTGCGAGATCACGCTGGTGGCCAAGAAACTCGCCGAGAGCCGTCGGTACGTGGCGGTCATTTGTCTCGGCGCGGTCATCCGTGGCCAGACGGGCCACTACGACGCGGTCTGTCAACAGGTCGTCCGCGGCGTCGGCCAGATCAACTACGACACCGGCGTACCCACGATCTTCGGCGTGCTGACCTGCGAGAATCTTGAACAGGCCATGGAACGGGCCGGCACAAAGATGGGCAACGCCGGCGCCAACGCCGCCATGACCGCCATGGAAATGGTGCACGTCGTCCAGCAGATCGGCTAGAGGGAATTACTATTTACGATTTACTATTTATGAATCCAAAAGAAACGCCTGTCGGTTTTCCTTCCCACGTCGGAAAATCAACAATAGTAAAGAGTCAATAGTAAATGACAAATGCATATGGATAAGCGAACCAGGGCCAGAGAGCTTGCGATGCAAGCACTTTACCAACTTGATGTGCAGGGCTCCGTTCTGCTGCCGCGCCTGATGGCCGAGTTTTTCTGCGAGATGGAGGGCGACTCGCGGACCCGACAACTCGCCTGGGAGTGGACCAACGGCACCTGGACCAAGGTGGCCGAGTGCGACGAGATCATCGCGAACTCCACGATCCGCTGGCAATTCTCAAGGCTTTCGCCCGTGGACCGGAGCATCCTTCGACTGGCCGTGTATCAGTTGACGTCGTGTCCTGAGATTCCGCCGAAGGTGATCATCAACGAGGCGATCGAATTGGCGAAAAAGTACAGCACCGAGAAATCCGGGCCCTTCGTCAACGGCGTGCTCGACGCCGTGCTGAAGAAGCTCCGGACCGAAGGACGAAGAACGCAGGAGCAGTGAGGGCTACGGATTGAGAACGATTGCAGTCCTGAACCAGAAGGGGGGCGTCGGAAAAACAACGTCGGCGGTCAACACCGCTGCGGCACTGGCAGCCGCAGGACGCAGAGTCGTCGTCATCGACTTTGATCCCCAGGCGCACATGACCATCCATTTGGGTGTCGAACCCACGGCCGTACAAACCGGCGCGTATGAGGTCCTGACCGAATCAGCCGGGTTCGAATCGAGTCTGATGCTTGTGCGGCCCAACCTCTGGCTCCTGGCGGCCAACATCAATCTCGTCGGCGCCGAGACCGAACTGGTCAACGTCGTCGGTCGGGAGATCATTCTGCGCGAGGCCATGCAGGGCTGTCGGGATAAGTTCGACTTCTGCCTGATCGACTGCGCTCCGTCGTTGGGCCTGCTGTCTCTCAACGCGCTGGCGGCGGCCGAAGAAGTTCTGATCCCTTTGCAGCCGCACTTTCTGGCGCTCCAGGGCTTCGGGAAACTGCTCCAGACGGTGGACTTGGTCAACAAGCGGATCAATCCGCGACTGAAGGTCACCGGCGTGCTGCTGTGCATGCATGATACAAGGGCCTCGCTGTCCAACGAGGTTCGCGCCGACATTGAGGGATTCCTTGATGCCGCCCGCGGCACCAACAGCGCTTGGGACGGAGCGGTCGTCCTGCCGGCGTTCATCCGCAGGAACATCAAGCTGGCCGAGGCGCCCAGCTATGGCAAGACCATCTTCGAGTACGACCCCACCTGCAACGGCGCCGAAGATTACCGCAAGGTGGCCAACTTTTTCCTGGGCGTCGTCGACGAGCCCCAGGCGTACGCAGAACCGGCACAATCGCAGCCCGAACCCCCAGTCCAGGCCGTCGGAGTTCAGACAGATCCGACTCCCGCCCCGGCCCCGATTGAGATTCGTCAAGTCCCTCCGGCGACCCGGTACGAGGAAACACCGGGGGCCGGCGAGCCGAAGGAACCTGCGCCATCGCAAGCCCAGGTCCAGTCTGTGGCCCCGGCCGAATCAATGCCGGCGCCTGCCCCGATCGAGATCCGCGAAGTTCACCTGCCGGCTCCCGTCTCTCCCGAGCTTGGTCCGGTCGTTCTTGAACCTTCGTCGCCCCCCCTGGAAATTCCGCCGGATTGCTCCGGCGTGTAACTTTCGCACGAGGTCCCGCCCTCACGAGGTTTGTCGTCTCAAGACAAACTCAAGAGAGGGGTCTTGTGAGCAATCCTCAGGGATGACCGCAACGTCAAGGCCTCGACGGCGATTCCCTACTGCCTCCCGGCCTTGAGGAATCCGCTGGCGTCCATCCACTTTTCACACAGGCCCGGCCAGGCGGAAGCGGCGCCGCTCTTGGCGCCCAGGCCGATCCCGTGGGGGCCCTTGAGGAAAATGTGCATTTCGGCCGGGACCTTCGCCTTGCGGAGAGCCAAGTAAAACAGAATACTGTTCTCCGGCGGCACCGCGGTGTCTTCCCACGTGTGGAACAGGAACGTCGGCGGGGTCTGCGGCGTCACTT
>JAGPGT010000203.1 GCA_018055905.1 Phycisphaerae bacterium | reverse complement strand
TGGGGCGCAGCGGCCGGCATCAGTCTGTCCAGTTCCCCTGGCTGCCTCATCGAGCGAAACCTCCTCCTGGGCAACAAGGAAGGCTTCAACTTCCGCGAGCAGACCCGCAGCACGCCGCGAATCGACGACAAGAAAGCCCAGCCCGTGTGGAACCACGACCAGATCGTCCGCAACAACGTCCTGGCCTGGAACCGCGACGTTCAGGTCTGGGGCTGGTTCGACATCGGCGACGAGCGTCACTGGCCCAAGTCGATGCAGGAGGCGTCGCCCGTCGCTCATCCCTCGTCGCTCGAAGACCTGAATCTCCGATTCGAGAGCAACCTCTACTGCCCTGCCCCAGGCCAGGGTCTTTTCCATTGGGGAACCCCCTGGAAGAAACACCGCCAATACGAGACTCTCGAAGCGGTGCAAAAAGAGTTGTCACTGGACCAGCGCAGCAGAGTCGCCGGATTCCGAGTCGAAGCTTTCGCGGCGCGCGATCTGCGTGTTCCTGCAGACAGCCCGGCGGTCACGCTGGGCTGCTATCCCCACGGCTCGGTCCCTAATGTTCGGCTGGGGATTACCCCGGCCGAGCCAAACAGACAACATGGGGAATTGACATACGGAAAGTCGTTTTCCGAGAGCGAATAATAGGAAATTTGTGGGGTTTGTTATGTCGTTCGATACAGGGCCGGGAGGAGCGTTTCGGTATTGCCCTAAGTGCGGAGCCGCAGCGATGCGATACAATGGCGTCAAGCTGCTTCGATGCCAAGCCTGTGGGTTCGAGCTGTACATGAACCCCGCAGCGTCGGTGGCGGGAGTCCTCGTGGACCTGCAGAAACGGATGGTCGTGCTCGTCCGAGGCAAAGAACCCGGCAAAGGCTTGTGGGACCTGCCCGGCGGGTTCGTCGATCCCGGCGAAACTGCCGAGGAGGCCTTGGCTCGTGAGATCCGCGAGGAAGTAGGCCTAGAGGTGACTTCCATGCAGTATCTGGGTTCATGGCCGAACATTTACCCTTACGGCGACATCGCATACCGTACACTGGACTTGGGATTTGCATGCGAGGCGGCCCACGTCGAAACCGCACGGGCGAGGGAAAGCGAGGTCGAGCGAGTCCTGCTGGTGGAACCGGTGGAAGTAAATCTGGAGAGGTTCGCCTTCCCCTCGGTCGCACGGATCGCGAATGAATATCTCCGACGCCGGGGTGCGTGAGGAAGTCCGCTGTTTTTGTCATCCGCCCCACCGACGCGAGCGGTGGGTGTCCCCCGCCGGAAGGCTGACTCGCCCAAAGGGAGGCGGGACCCAAGCCTTGTGGACCCGGGTCCCGCCGGAGCTTAACCTTTCGCTTGCGGACACCGTCTGATCACTGTGGCTTGTGCACGGGCAGCCTCCTGCCTGCCAGCCAGGGGGGTCTCCCTGTCGCTTGACAAATACAGGATATCGCATGAAAAAGGGCCTGTGCTTAATGTAGCACAGGCCCTGGGGTTGATGTTCACCGGATACAGAAGCTGTCTGCCCTCCGTGTGGAGGCCACCTGCTCGTCAGTTTCCGCCGGCGGCATCGAGATACCAGTTGTTGATCCACTCGCTGATCACTTCGCCGCGAGGCAGATTGTCCTCGTTGGCGGCTTGGTAGAAGACACCTATGCGACCGCCGGTGACAGAATTGCGTACGACCACCGGATCGGCCAGCGTGCCGTCTGCGTTTTGGGCGAGTACCAGTTCAACGGACCAATCGCCTGCAAGCGTATCCAGATGGAACGGGCGGTCGGTTGCAAAGGCTTGCAGAGACGGTGTGAACTGCCGGCCTTGGGCCGTCACGGCCACGGCAGTATTGTCCCCGCCCGCAACGGTCACCCCGGGAATATCCATGATTGTCTGCAGACCTGCGGCGCCATTTGTTCCAGCATTATTGACAACGTAGAATATCCAGTCGCCGGTGTTGATAATGGTATTGCCGGCATCCAGGAATTTCTCGACGATTGAGTCATCAGCCTGTGTATTGCCGGGCGCATAAATAGTGTCCGGCAACTGCCCGCAGAGAATCAAGAGGTTGGCCACACCATTGTTTGTGTGGGCACTCAACCAATCGGCCAGTCCATCCTTGTCGCTGGCGTTGAACACGACGACAGGTGCCCTCGCGTTGTCAACGATCTCCTCCATCTCCCGGTTGGCTGCGGTTTGCGACCACCAGTTTGCCTGGGTGGAAATCGCTATGCCGATGTTCGAGGTGGGTGGTGTGGGGACTTTGGAAGACAGGTGGATGTCGTCGACATACACGATACCGGAACCGGCGCCTTGCACACCGATGGTCAAAGAGGTGACCTTGCTCAGGTTTGCGCTCGTGCCGGCCAAGACGACGTTCCATTTGTGCCAACCAGCGATTCCGATGTCGGTGGCAGGACCATCGTAAGTGACCTTGGTGTTGTTGATCTTGAGGTATAGGGTTCCGGTGTTGCCTGTCGCCCCGCGGAACCAGAGGGAGAGGCTCTTGATGCCGTGAGCCGTCCAGTTCTGGGCTTCGTCGAACGTCAACTTGGCCTCGGAGAAGGCAAACTTGGTGTTGTCGTACTGCAGCGGCATGGCCTGAGACCCGTTGTAGACGACCGTCCTCTCGGCGAACGGCGCCTGGTCGTAACCGACCTGCGAGCCGCTGGCCTGATCGGTCAGACCGTCGATCCAGGCGTGCCAGATCGTGTTCTGCGCGTCGACGTTATCCCCGTAGCGTTCGAAGTCGTCGACGATCATGTACGCTTCAGTCGTGAAGTTCCAGACATCGCCTGGGTATTCGCTCCCACCGCCGATTTCATCGACCTTCCAGAAATACTGGGTGCCAAGGGCCAGATCGACCGGGATGTAACGGTGCTCGGTCACCGTCTGGGCGCCGGCACCGGCGGCAACCGCATCGCTGTCGGTGCCGATGGCGACTTTGTGCGAAGTCGCTTCCCGTCCGGGCCGCCAGTTCAGGTCGGTCGCAACGCTGACATCCGCGGCTCCGACCGCGGGTTGAGGTTTGAACGCCTGCACGGGGATATAGAAGAACCGCACCTCGCTCAGACCGGTCTGCGGCGTGACGCCGCCCCAGTTGCTGTTGATCGTCAACTTGACGAATCTGGCGGTGACGCCGCCGAAATCGACGGTTGTGTTGGCCTTGTAATCCGCCGTACCGCTCGCCTGGGCGAATTCCGGCACGCCTTCCAGGGTTGTCCAGACCTCTCCGTCTTCGGAGAACTCAATCGTGACGTTCTTGGCGCCGAAGCCGACGAAGGCCTCGACGATCTGGTTGGAGTTCCAGACCCACATCTTGTCGAGCTTGTAGGCCTTGTCGAACTCGTAGCTGATCCAGTGCGGTCCGGCGGTTCCGGTCATCCACATCTCCGCCAGCGCCATTGAATGTTCGTCGTTGGCGTTGAGTCCGGACCCGTTGATCGTGTTCTGCGGGGTGTACATCGCCTGGAAGCTGGAGGCGGTGGCCGCGATCGGGGTTACCGGGTAAGAGAACGGTTCGACCGTGAAGCTCCAGATCTTGCCCTTGAAGATCGTGTTGTCGGGGGCGCCGTTGACCTCGTCGACGCGCCAGAAGTAGGTCTGCCCGAACTCGAGAGCCGTGGGGGTGAACTCGGTGTCCGTCTGGGCCTGGGCGGCCAGGACGTCCATCGGATTGCTCCGCGAGGCGGCGTTGACGTCTTCGAACGCGGTCCCGAAGTACACGTCGCGGGCGACTGCGGTCTTGCTGGGAGTCCAACTCAATGTCACATCAATCGGGACATCCGTGGCTTGGTCCGCGGGGGACGGATTGGTGGCCGTCGTTGCAGCGGCGACGAGTGGCAGATACCAGTTGTTGATCCACTCGCTGATCACTTCGCCACGGATATCCGTGAATCGATCGGCCACCTGGAAGAAGGCGCCGACGCGGCCGCCCGTAACGGAATTGCGCAGAATCCCGGGCATGACCTGGGTACCATCACTATTCTGAGCAAGAACCAGTTCGACATACCAGTCCGTGCCGACGAATTGAGCAGGAAACCAGGGGCGATTGCAGGGCGCCGCTGGTAAAGACGGAGTATACAACCGGCCGTCAGCAGTGGGAGTGAAGATCGTGGCGAGAGAGTCATCCCCCCACATCGCAGCGGCGGGAACGTCCATCATGTTCTGCAATCCGCCGGCGTCGTTGTTGGCTGTGGTTCCCACGTAGAAGATGTAGTCGCCGGTATTGATGATGGTGTTCCCATCGTCCAAGAACAGCTCGGCCAACGATCCGTTGGGCTGCGCGTTGCCGGATCGATAGATCGTCTCCGGGAAGTTGCCGCACAGGATCAAAAGGTCCGGGACGCCGTCCCCGGTATGGGCGATGACCCAACTGGCGAGGGCGTCCAGCGCCGTCACGGGGAACAGTTCAACGGACGCGCCCTTCACGTTGTTCACGATTTCCTGCATTTCCTGGTCCGCCGCCGCCTGTCCCCACCAGCCTGCTTTGGTAGAGATCGCGATGTCGACCGCCATCGCGCTGGCGCTGAACGCCAGCAGGATGCCGAGAGACAATATGACTTTCTTCATCTTCATGTCCTCCTACACACATTCCAACTAAAGAAGGAAGAGGGACGCTGTCCGGCCACACGCCAGAGCGCGTCGATCCCTCCTCGCCATGGGCCCACTGGGGAGCCCTTGCCCTTCGCCGTACGCCGGCCGCTAGGGATGCGCAGGCCGACGCCTTCTCGTTCGGTTTGAATGGGGAAGTGTCCTCACATCGGTTCGTGTCGTTAGACTTGCCGGGCACCTCCTTTCCGACAGGATGGACTTTGGGCCGACTGGAATCGAAGAATCGCCCACGCATTGTGGAAATGCAGCCACCGTCCCGCAACCACCCTGTGCCCTGACAGCCTCACGCCAGGCTCCTGAAGGACCGGTACTTCTGTTTCCTGCCGCCGGGATCAACCCGTTCAATCGCGACATCCGGGCCCCCCGGCGGTCCACGTTACACAGCAATCCTGATTGTAGCACAGGCCCATCATGGGTACAAGATCGCCGTTTGGAAATTGACGAAAAATGGCAAGACACGGAGGAAACCATTTCGCACTTGGCAGACCCCGCCCGGTCATGCCAAGATCGTTCCCATGACGAGAACCGCCTTTTGATCGGTTAGTTGACACCCGTTCGGTCAGGATTCGTGGGTGTCAGAGACTCCGTCGCAGAAACCTGCGGTTTGGCGAACAGGTAGTAGAACCGCCCTTCCTGATAGGTCTGGCCGGCGAGTTGTCCCGCCTCGTCGCCCTCGCCCATGTAGATGTCGCAGCGGCCTGCGGCGCGAATGGCACCTCCAGTATCCTGATCGAGGGCAAACCCCTCGAAAGCCTGAATAGACATCCGACCGTCCTGCACCTGCGGCAACGTCGTCGAGAGAAACGCCAAACAGCCACGTGGAAAGATGCTTTTGTCGGTGGCGATCGTCCGCCACGGAATCACCGGCTCGTTGAGACTGCCTCGCGGCGTGCCTTCGCTGCTCTGGAAGAACACAAAACGCGGGTTCATGCGAACATAGGCATCCACATCCTCAGGATGGGCCTTGAAATACTCGATCATGGTCGCCAGGCTGATGTGATCCGAGGCGATCTTGCCGTCGGCGACAAGCTGGGCGGCGACGCTGACATAGTCGTGCCCGTTGTTGGCGGCATACCCGACCGTGACAATCCGTCCGTCGGGCAGTCGGACCTTGGCGGAGCCTTGCACATGGGCAATGTAGACCTCGAACGGGTCGCTCAACCAGATGAGTTCCTGTCCCTTGAGCATGCCGGAGACCTCGATTTCCGCCCGACTCGGATAGGGAGCGAGCTTGCCGTCGGCCCAGCGGCGACCGAGCGTTTGGCCGTCGGCGTCCTTGACTAGATCCGGCGGCACCTTGTACAACGGATAGCGGAACGTATCGGTCTGCTCATAGGAACCGTTGAAGATCGGCGTATAGTAACCTGTGAACAAGACCGTGCCCAGATCGTCGCAGCCGACGGATTCATAGACGTCGTAGTCGACCGCGATCAGGGCGTTGATCTCGTCGGCGCGGGCCCCGGAATCCAGAAGACTCAGAAACGCCTGCAGGCTGGCCACCGCCTGATCATGGGTGATCTGGCCGTAGGGATAATGTTGTTTGCTCGATGCTTTGGACAGGTAGTTGAGACTGTTGCGGATTGCAGCCTTGAGGGTGTCCAGATCCCGCCAGCCGCGCGTGAAATCGGGGTACCTGCTCGGATCGTCGATCTTGCGAAGCGCCAACTGGCCTGGCGGGAGCGGTCGGTCGTACTGCGGCTTGCTTGTCACGCGTTTGGTCTGACAGCCCGTCAGGACGACCCCAGACACCAACAACCCCAGCAACATCAGTTTTTTCATCGTCGACCTTTCGATCCTTCGAAACGTGGTTCTGCGACCTTGGTGCAGGTCTCCATGCATCGTCCCATATTAAGCAATTACACCAAG
>JAGPGT010000202.1 GCA_018055905.1 Phycisphaerae bacterium | reverse complement strand
CCTCTCGCTTGATCGAAGCAATCTCTTGGTTGACGTAATCCAAAGGCCTGGTCCGTATCCAGGGGGAATCATTCGTCAGATAGACATCGTTGCTCGACGCCTCGCGTACATACGTGCCCTGATCCTCCCGGGTCTTACCAATGATGATGCCGGCCAGCAGGGTTCCGTCGGGCTTGAAAAACTTGATCGCGCCTTTGGCCTTCTCTTCCGCAACTTCCAGCTCCTCATGGTTGGCCGGATCGCTTGTATAGAAATCCAGGGTCTTGATGTCGAGCGACTTGGTGATCAAATCGTTGATCTGCTTGGCGTCCGCAGGATAATTGATGTCCGCGACGACGAACTGCCCGCCCTGCCGACGGATTTTGACCTGTTCCTTGCCCTGGCTGACGCTGATGCTGTCAATCATGGCGGTGTCGAGTCCTTGGATCAGATACGCCGGACCGGAGAGCTTCCTACGGTTGCTGACGGATGTACGTGCCGTAAGTACCGCCAGAAATACCATTGCCGCCGCCACGACGGCCAAAATACCCAACTTCTGGTTGCTCATCGATAGCTCCTCAATTTATCGATATTGATGATGTCCTCTGTGCCTTTGTGGACGCTCACTCATCAATATTGAATCATCCTTCACCCCGCTTATGCGTCGCTCGCATGGCTGATGTAGTGCCGTTTTCGAACGCTCCGCCAGATGCCCAGAGCCGCAGCGACGACTAGGATCACGCTCGGTACCAGGGCAATATTGATCATTTTGAGTTTGTTGCCCAGTTGATCCGTCTGGACCGTACTTCTCTCTTTGATGGTCCGCAGGCGTTTCTGTGCATCGCGAATCTTCATCTCCAGCTCACGCTTGGTCTTGACAATGTCGCTACCCAGAATCTTCTGCTCGTCCTCGCCCTTGGCGGACGAAACCAGTTCTTGGAGTTTCTGGTTGAAGCCGTCGATCTGGGCATTGACCAAAGCCACTTCATCGGCACTGGCCCGTTCGGCTTCCCGTTCAATCGCATCCACTACGGTAAACGGCCGCTTGAAATTGCCGCGGGTGCGGATCGCGATCAGATCGCCTGAACCGCTCAGTTCTTCAACCGTGTTCATCAGCAATGCACTGTTGTCGCCCACGACCATCTTGCCGAAAATCGAACTGGCGTAGGCCAGTTGATCGCTGATGAAATCCACATCCGAGAAAACCACCACGGCGCAATCGACCGTGGCTTCGGTCAAACCAGTGACTCGTTTCTTGATCTTTTGGGAGTCATTGGGATCGTTCGGATCCTTGGGAGCGTCGGCTTCAACCTCGATACCCTCGGGGAAACTACTCGGGAACCGCCCTGTGACAAGATATCCCATCGCGACGGGCTTGTCGCCGTCGACAAAGCTGGCCATCATCTTGGCCGGATCGGGGAACATCAGTTCGAACGAACTGCCTACCTTCCACGCGTTTCCATTCTTTGTGGTTGTTACGAGGGGCATCCGCCGAATGGAGGGATTGGCGGAATCGTTCGTTTGAACGTTGATTTCATTCAAAACACCTGCGAAGAGCATACGGACTTCGTTTAGTTCGGTCGTAATCGGGTTGTCGCGATTGAAACAATCACGATTGAGCGCCAGATACCCGATGATCTTTTCAGCCCTTGCGTTCCGGCTGACTGCGGCCTCCATAGCCAGCGATCGGTCACCCGCAAAGGTGTTGGCGGGCATCTCCAGCCCCCAGGTCCGCATCAGACGGTCCAGACTCGAATTCTGATTCTGTACGCTCATCTGCATCGGGTTTCGCTGTGGACGATCCGCGATGCAGTGTGGATCCACGAAAACAATCGTTCGTCCGCCCTTGAGAACAAATTGGTCGATCGCGAACTGGGTCTGTTCGGACAGATTTTTCGGGTGAACAACGATCAGGATGTCCACATCTTTGACCTCGTTGACGTCCGTCGGGACCGCGGTTACCTCATACTTGTTTTTGAGCTGCTCGACGAACGTCCACGGCGGCTGGAGCTGCTGGCCCTGCATCTGCATCATCCGGGCCATGTAGTCGCTGGCGTCCTGCCCCATCACCGGCAGCGAACTCAGAATTCCAATCTTCTTTTTCTGTTTGGTAATCGCAGTGTCGATCAGATAGCTGATGTCGTATTCGACGAAATTGTGCCGATCGGGCGAAAAAAAGGGAATCACCTTGTCGACACCGAACTGGGTCTGGATGACCAAACCGAAAAAAAAGTTCTCATTCTCGGTGATCGGAAATCGCTGAAGCCCCAGCCGCATAGCCTGTTCTTCGTCGTCCGAGAACGGACGGGGATCGATCACCTGGAGTTTGACTTTCCCACCGGATGCCGCGACATACTCTTCCAGAAGCGATTTGACGAATTCAAAATAACTTGTGAAATACTGGATCTGGTCCGGGGCCTTCATCGCCGCCTTGCGGGCGAAATACAACTTCGCGGTGATCGGCTGGTTGAGCCGGTTGAGAATGGCCTTGGTCCCGTCGGACAGGGTGTACAAGCCCTGCTCGGTGACATCCACCTTCACGCGGCTCCCGATGTTCTGACAAATGCTGATGCCGCTGAACGTGATGATCAGGATCAGAACGGCACCCAGTATGGCTCGAAGTGTGCGGTTCATCAACTGGCCTTCCTTTCATCCAAAACGACCGTGCAGGCCGCGACCCAGCCCGCGATCAACAACACAAAATATGCGATATCGTTGAATCGCACCACGCCCCGCTGCAAGGAGGCAAAATGCTCTTGGAGGCTCATGGTCCCGATGGCCGAGACGAACCCTGCGGGCAAGAACGTCGAAAGGTAGTTCAGCATCGACGGCAACCCCGCCACCACGAGCACCAAGCAGGCGACGACCGACAACACGAACGCGATGACCTGGTTTTTCGTCACCGCCGAGAACAAACATCCGACGGCCAGAAACGACCCTGCCATCAGGAAGCTGGCCAAATACCCTGTCGCGATAAGACCTCCGTCGGGATCGCCGAGGTAGAAAACGGTGAGGACCATAGGGAACGTCAACGCCAGGGCAATGCCCAGAAAGACCCAAGCGGCCAGGAACTTACCCAGAACCGCCTGCGTGATCGTGATCGGAAGGGTGAACAAAAGCTCGATCGATCCGACCTTGCGTTCCTCGGCCCACAGCCGCATCGCGGTCGCCGGAACCATGAAAATCATCAACCAGGGGAGATTCACGAAAAACGTCCGCATGTCCGCCTGACGCAATTCGAAAAATTTCTCCCGGTTGAATGTTAAGAACCCGGCGGCGATGAGAAAGATGACCAGAAACACATAAGCCAAAGGCGTCGCAAAGTAGCTTTTCAGCTCCCTCTTGAATACCGCCCAAAAGCTGTTCATAGGCACTCCTCTGAAAGACTGACGATTGACTCTTGGCGATGCGTCCCTATCGTCGGCATCCCAAGAGCAAATAGAAAAATGGTAAATGCTACGCGCTTTTCTTCATCTTCGTGACTTTGCGGAAGATCTCTTCGAGACTGACCTTGTGCTGCTCCTTGAGCTGCTTGGGGGTTGAGTCCACGAGGACCTTGCCTTTGGCGACGATGATCGTCCGCGAGCAGATGGCCTCCACCTCTTCGAGAATGTGGGTGGAGATGATGATGCACTTGTCCTTACCCATGCTCGTGATGAGCTGGCGGACATCGTGCTTTTGATTGGGGTCGAGACCGTCGGTGGGCTCGTCGAGGATGAGCACCGAGGGGTCATGGATCAGTGCCTGGGCAAGGCCGACACGGCGTTTGTAACCCTTCGACAACGTTTCGATCGTCTGGTGATAGACCGAATCGATGGAGCACATCGGTACCACGCGATCAAGGGCCTTCTTGCGATCGGCACCTTTGATCCGGCGGACGTCGCAGATGAACTTCAGGAAGCCCCCCACCGTCATTTCGCCATACGCCGGTGAGTTCTCCGCCAAGTACCCCAGCGACCGCCGGACGCCGAGAGGATCCTTGAGGATGTCGTGCCCGCACACGCTGGCGGTACCGCTGTCCGGTCGGATATAGCATGTGATCATTCGCATAGCGGTGGTTTTACCGGCACCGTTGGGGCCCAAGAGACCGAGCACCTGGCCCTTTTCCACGCTGAATGAAATGCCGTCAACAGCAACTACCGGCCCAAAGCTGCGCCGCAGTTCTTTGACTTCGATCATATCCTTCTCCAAACCATCTACGATTTACTATTGACCACTTACTCTTGGGCTCAGCCCCCCTGCCCCCTGGACCGGGCAAAGAGTCCGGCATCCCCGATCACCTAACGTCGACTTTCAATCGCCAATCGAGAATCGCAAATAGTACATCCCACGGAGGTAAACCGTATCAGTGTACGAATTACACTTCGGGAGTCAAGGCCCCAAACCCCATTATTTTGGCCTCCGCGGGAAACATCGGCCTCGGGTCGAGAAGTTCTCCCGACGGTTAATTTGTTACTACGAAACAAGGTTCGCGTTTGTTTGGGGCCGCCCCTGCGCCCCCTCTCGCCAACCACAAGGATAGAACCTGCAGAATCCCCGAGGCGAAGTTCGCAGATCTGAGGCAACAAGAGACTCCCTAACGGACCGATAATCCCTTGCTTTTCCCCCTTCATGCTCCCAGGCCCCCGCACCTTATGCGAGCCTCAGGATACCCCGGAAACCCATCGAACCGCTGAGGCGGCGACGCTCGCCTATCCTACACCAACTCGACTTTGTCCCACTTGGTATGCACTGGATTGGCCTTGACAAGATGGATATCCTGCGCCTGGAATTGACGAACAATTTCCAGGTTGATTCGCGTCCGCGTCTGAAGATTCGACGCTTCGGGCTTGATCCAATACAAAAGCATGATGTCTCGCGAGTATTCGGTGATGGCGAAGAAACCCGTCACGACTTTCTCCTGAGTGTCCGGGTCGGACTGGGCAATGTTCTTGAGGACATCCATGGCCCGTTGAATCTGCTCGCTGTTCATCTCGGGCGTCAGGCGGTACACCGAGAAGACCTGTCGGCCGTTCTCGGTGTCTACGTTGACCACATCGGACCTCGCCACTAGTTGGTTGGGGATCGTGACAATCCGGCCTTCATAGCGGGTCCGAATCCTCGTACTTCGCAACCCGATGGCCGTAACGACCCCGTCGTAGCCCTGCACCTGAATCCGGTCGCCGACGCGGAATGGCTTGTCGAGAAAGATGGCGACGCTGCCGAAGAAATTCCCCACGGAGTCCTGGACCGCCAGCGCCAGGGCCAAGCCTCCGATCCCTAGTCCGGCTAGAATCGAAAGAACGTTGTATCCGGCGTTGTCGAGTGCCGTGATCACGGCGATCGCCCAGACCGCGATTTTCACCCCTTTGCTGATGATCGGGATCAGGTGGTCGTCAAGATCGCTTTCGGTCTTTCGGGCAAGGGGAATGAGATACTCTCGGACCGCAGCGTCAAACATACGCGTCAACAGCCAAGCCACATCCAGAATGACCAAAGCCCACGCGATTTTGTCGATGGCCGTGCCGGCCTCCTCCGGCAGGGTCAGCGTCTGCAACCCATACCAGATGCCTGCAATGACGACCCCGAAAACAATGGGCTCTTCGAGCAAGTCGATGAGAATGTCATCGACTTTGGTTCGGGTCTTCGCGGCGGCTCTTTTGATCGTTCTTCCGATCAACCAATACAAAACCCTTCCCACGACAACCGACACAATAACGATCACCGCGGCCGTGACCCAAGCCCCGATAGTATTTCCGTAAAAGGTCTTGCTGAACATGATCTCCCTGGCGGCAGCCTCCGACATCGACGATGCCGCGACGGACACTTTACCTGATTACTGGACGTCGCCCGCCGGTGATGTCGTCGGGAGGGGCGAACTCAGAAGCACGCGGATATCCGGGCGACGGAGCGACTTATCCAATTCCTTTAATTGTTTCTCAATCTCCGCCAGCGTGGCGGCGTAGTACAACTCAGTGTGGAAGAAAAACATCGCTGTATCGGCGTCCACCACATGGATCTGCCCTTTCTTGAGCTCGGGCATCAGTAGGACCTTCCCGACGCTGAAGTTCCTCAGACGCATTTCCTCGATCCCGCCGTTGAGGACCGCAATCCTCTTGAGCACCAGCGCCCGACGCAGACGGATGATATCCGAATCGTTCTGAATGAGAATCGTATGACGCTGTTGGCCGTTCGGCAAAGGCTGGTTCAACTCCCAGAGCAATTTCGTCCAAGCCTCACGGTCCGGACAATCAACCATGCGGATCTCCGGGATCGGTTCGCTGCCTAGGTAACCTTCCGCCAGCAAGTCGCGATCAAAGGTGTACGTGATCGCCAACGCCCGATCGCCCAGATCCGTGACGCCGTTTTCGGTGTAGTCCGCCAGAAGTCGTTCCAGGAATCGGACACTGTAACCGCCGACCGGTTGACCCTCGAAATAGATGATTCTCGAGGTCTCGACCTTCGCGGCCACGTCCAGGCGTTTGATGACCTCGTAGATCATGCGGGACACGAGGATCGGCTCGCCCGG
>JAGPGT010000021.1:17015-28006 GCA_018055905.1 Phycisphaerae bacterium | reverse complement strand
ATACACCGGGCCGATCGCCTTGTCGAGCACCGCAGTTGTGAAGTCACGTGTTCTCAGCAATGGCGTCTGGAGCGCGCTGAACGAGGCGGTCTTCGCGGTTGGTCCTGTTGCGGAAAGCCTACGGATCAGCGAGATTCACTATCACCCCGAGGGCGATCCCAATACCGAGTTTATCGAGTTGACCCATATTGGTTCAGAGGCGATCAACCTGAACCTCGTACGCTTCGTCAAGGGGATCGCATTCACCTTCCCCAGTTTCGAGCTATCCCCAGGGGGCTATTGCCTTCTGGTCAGAGACCTGGCTGCCTTTGAGGCGGTCTATGGCGACAAGCTGCCGGTCGTCGGCCAGTACGCAGGCAGTCTGGACAACGCAGGCGAGAGGCTCGAACTGCTCGACGCCGTGGGGCAGGTCATCCAGAGCTTCGAGTATAAAGACAACTGGTTTGACCTGACCGATGGGCTCGGATTCTCCTTGACGATGCGCGATCCCAAGACGGGTGATCCAAGCAAGAAGAACGCCTGGCAAGCCGCCATCCCTTCGCCGGGACGGGCCCATCCGTGAATCTCACCGCCGCTTGCATCATCGACAGGATTATCCCATACTGCCTTGCCAGGAATCGGGCATCTCTGGTATTCTGACGTACCGACTACAAGTGTGCGGCCTGCGCAGTTGCAGGGATCGCTCGCAGGATTGTCACTGAAAACAGGAGTGTATGGCTGATTGGGAAATCAACAAGCCGCTGGGGCAGTGTTCTGGCAGCGGACGGAAGATCGAACCGGGTGAGGAATACTACGGAGCGTTGGTCGAGACCGAGGAGGGACTTGTCCGGCGTGACTTCTCCAACGAATACTGGGAGCGGGAGAGGCCCCATGTGTACTGTTTCTGGAAGACCAAGCTCGCTGCCCCCAACGAGAAGAGAAAGCTGTTTATCAGCGACGATATGCTGATGGCCTTCTTCGAGCGGCTGGCCAACGAGACGGAGGCGGAGAAGGTGAATTTCCGGTTCGTGCTGGCTTTGGTGCTCATGCGAAAACGCCGGCTCAAGTACGATTCGACCAAAAGCGAAGGCGGGCGCGAGATCTGGCGTCTCAAAGTGTCAGGCGACAAAGACCTCGTCGAGGTGGTCAATCCGCATTTGAGCGAGGAGCAGATCGAGCAGCTCACCTCCCAGATCGGACAAATCCTGCAGGCGGATCTATGAAGAGAAATCCGAAATTCGCAATCCGAAATTCGAAACGAATCGAAGATTCAGACCAAACATCCGATTGTCTGCTCATGAGCAGGACGCTCGGGTTTCGGTCATTTGGATTTTGGGTTTTGGATTTGTTTCGGATTTCGAGCTTCGGATTTCGCATTTCTCTTCTGCTCTTACTCTCGCTCTTGATCGCCGGTTGCCAGACGGGCGGCGAGCGTCTAAAGATCTGTCCTGGCAAGGTGACCGTCGAAGCGGCACTCCAGACCCTGTCCGCCAATGCCTCCGCGGGTACACCCATGCGGGCCAGGGGCGAAGCCATGCTGACATACCACGAGCCGGGCAAACGCCTCGCCCGGCGGGACAATCTGCTCCTGGAAGTGCGATACGACCCTCCCCATCAGATGTATGTGGCAGGCAGCGTCAGCGTCAAGCCGCGCGTCGTGGTCATGGGCTCCAACGCGGAACAATTCTGGCTGGCCCTTTCTATCGAACAGATCAGTGACTATTACCTGGGGGACTGGAGCGAGGTACGCGGTATCGAAGGGCGGGGGAGGGGCGTCAGTCCACAGGTGGTGCTCGAAGCGTTCGGCATCCTGGGCGATCCGAACGCCTGGGGGAACGCCGAGTCCTGGACGCTGTCGAACAAGGGGTCGTACGACGTCCTTACCCAGCGGGACGGGACGGGCCGGGCGTTCAAACGCGTGTTCGTCTATGCGTGCGATTACCGCGTCTACAAGATCGAGTACCTGGATTACCATGGAAAGGTCGTCGCGACGGCGCAACTGGGCTTGTACGAGCCGGTCGCAGAAGGGTTCTATGTGCCGACGCAAATCCGAATCGTCTCGACTTCCCTGGATGGGCGCAAGGACTCGATGGAGATCAAGCTCAGCGGCCTGAAGCCCTACCAGTTCAACGACCGGCAACGACAGGAGTTTTTCTATCCGCCGAAGGCGGAGAAGTACCAAAACGCGTATCGCTACGAAGCCGGAGAGTGGGTCCCGCAATGACGGGACCTGGGACGCACAGTTTCAGACAGACAGTGAAGGTGAGAAATGACCGAACGGAATCTCAGGACGAGGATTCAGAAGGGCGTATTCATGTTGGACGGCGCGATGGGAACGCAGCTCTTCGCGAGGGGCGTCGAGCCCGGCCATTGCAACGACTGGCTGAACGTCGAGCGGCCGGACCTCGTCCTGGATGTCCACAGAGCCTACCTCGACGCCGGCTGCGACGCGGTCCTGACGAACACGTTCGGGGCCAACCGGTACGCCTTGGGCCGGCACGGTTACGCCGACAAAGCATTCGAGATCAACAAGGCAGGCGCCCAGGTCGCCCGCAAGGCGGCCGGTGAGAGTCGGTACGTACTCGGCGACGTCGGCCCAACCGGCGACTTCCTCGAACCGCTCGGCTTGCTCAAGCCCGACCCGGTCCGCGAGGCCTTCGTGGAGCAGGTCAAGGGCCTACGCGAGGGCGGCGTCGACGGCCTGATCATCGAGACGATGACCGCGATCGAAGAACTTGAAGTCGCCATCGAGGCGGCCAAGTCCGCAGGCGGCGGTCTGCCCGTGTTGGCCTCGATGTCTTTCGACAAAGGCGGGGTGGGATTCCGCACGATGATGGGCGTCGACGTTGCGACAGCGGTTTCTCGCATGATCGCTCTGGGCGTCGACGTCATCGGCTTCAATTGCGGCACCTGCACGCTGGAGGAGTACGTAGAACTGGCACAGACCTATGTGACGTCCGCCCAGGGCAAAGTCCCGGTTTTCGCGGAACCCAACGCAGGCAAACCTGAACTCCTGGATGGCCAGGCGGTCTACAGAGTCACGCCGGAAGAATTTGCGTCCGCCTGTCGTAAGATTCTCGACGTCGGCGTCCACATCCTTGGCGGCTGCTGCGGCTCGACGCCCCGGCACATCGGCGCCGTGGTAACGACCCTCAAACCGTAGAAACTACGGAACCGATCGCTCCCCGGTTTTTCCGCCGGATGCAAGTCTGGTCTTGTCGTGATTTCCTGCGTCAAGCAGTTTGCTCAGGACTTCCATGGTCCTAGCGGTCGCTCCTTGGTTCTGTCGGATGATTTCCTGGCCGGCTTTCCCGACCGCCTCGGCGTACGCGGGGTCGGAGAGGCACTTTTGCAGGGTGGCCAGCAGATCACCGCCGTTTTGGACCTCGATAGCCCCGCGGCCGGCGAGCAGGACTTCGACTGTCTGACGGAAGTTGAATGTGTGCGGACCGAAGAGCGTGCACTTGCCCAGGGCCGCGGCCTCCATCATGTCCGAGCCGCCCATCGGCACGAGGGTGCGGCCCACAAAGATGAGCTGAGCGAGGGAATAGAACTTCCGCAGGTCGCCCATGGTGTCGCCCAAGATCACGGCTTGGCCGGCGGGGGCTTTTGTCGTCGTGCCCTTGAGTCTGCTGTAACGAACGACGGGGAATCCCGCTTGTTCGATCAACTGAGCGACCTCGTCGAATCGCTCGGGTTTGCGAGGGACGATGGCTAACCGAAGTCCCTTGTGCCTCGGGTCCTGCACGAGCGACTTATAGACATCCAGGATAACCCTTTCCTCGCCGTCGCCGGTGCCGCCTGCGACCCAGAGCTTAGCTGCCCCGAGATCCAACTGCTCAGCCAGCGTATCGGTTCCCTCGACGCGGTCGGCCACCTGGGCGGTGTCATATTTGAGGGAACTGGTGACCAAGACCCGTTCGGCCGGACAACCCAATTCCCGAAACCGCTCGGCGTATTGCGGCGTCTGCGCCAGGACCCAATCGATCTTCCCGAAGAAGGTCCGCGTCAGGGGCTTGATCTTTCGGTATCGCGTGAAGCTGCGGTCGCTGATGCGACCGTTGAGGACGACGACGGGGACCCGCAATCGATGGGCGGTGAACAGGAAATTGGGCCAGACCTCCAGTTCCATCAACAGGCAAAGAGAGGGTTGAAGGCGGTCGAACGCCCGCCGAACGATCCAGGAGATATCGAACGGAAAGTAGAACACCCTCCATTTGCGGCCAAAGAGCTTGTCGGCCTGGGCGTATCCTGTGTCCGTCGTCGTGCTGACGACGATTTCATAATCGGGATACTGCTTCTCGATCTCGGCCACCAGCGTCTTGGCGGCGTTCACTTCGCCCATACTGACGGCGTGGAGCCAGATGCATCGTTTCGTCGGGTTTTTTCGGGCGACGTTTCCGAACCGCTGGCCCCAGCCGGCGCGATACCGATGGTGCGCCACCATGCGGTACAAAAGAACAGGACTGAACGCGAGTCCTGCAAACACGTAAACCAAATCGACAATGAATCTCATATCCACTCTAAAAGGTAGGCTTGCCACGAGTCTACCGCATGATAGTCCCGTCGGTGGGCGATGTCAAACTCTGCCGATCCACAGATGGATTGAGAATCAATCCGTCGCGTCGGGGGTCAAGGGCCTTCTTTTTTCGTTGTCACGACACGCTCCAGTTCGAGCTTGGGATCGTCGTCGAGGAAGAGCCCGCCGCCGCGGAGGATTAAGTTGAAGTCCACGAACAGGTTCATTCCGATGATGCCGTCGAGCGTGCCGCCTTCCGGCGAGGAAACGTCCAGCAGGATGACCGGAACGTTCGTGGCGCGAAACCACCGACCCAGAGCGGGGATTTCCAGGGTGTCGATGTAGAAGCCGGGCGCCATGATGATGTCGCCGGTGACACCTTCGATCTCCACCTCGAACTCGGGGGCCGCCGGGTTCAGTTGCAGTCTCGCGGCCATCCGGGATCCGACGACCGTGACTTGGGCGCCGGTATCCAGCATAAAACGATTCTTATCGATGGCGCTTTTCGGTCCCTGGTAGAGATCGACGCTGTGTACGAAAAAGAGGCTTTGTGAGGAGTTGCCGACGATAGTCGAGGGGCCGGCGGGGGGGAAGTCCATGCCGGTACTACCGCCCCACCCGCCGAAGATGTCGTCGAGATCCAGGCTTCCGCCCATGTCCAACGTAGGAACGTACTGAACGCTGTACCCACCCAGGGGACGCAGTTCAAGGGGGATAATATTGGCAAAACTTGGTGCTTCCGGGTCATCGGTTTTGTACATGCGTATCTCAGGCGCGGTGTAGGTCTTGCCGTTGCGGGTGAGAGTAATCGTGCGGTCGTTGCGGATGAGCGTGGTGTAATATACGCTCATCGGACTTCCGATTGCGGTGGGTAGATCCGGTCGGGTCCCAGGATTCCGTCCGACCACAACGGCCACGTTGCTCTGGCCCATCATGCCGGACTGGTCCAGGGTGAGCGACGTCGAGCCGATGGCATCGAGACCGTCGATGAATACCCCCAGAGGATAGCTGATCATCGCGTCCACCGAGCCGGTCACGCCGCTGACGGTGGTCATATTCGTGGTGACCAATCCTTTGTAAATGCCAGCCCGTGTGGCATCGGCGTACCCGACTACATGGGCGCTGGCGCCAGTGTCGAAAAGTCCTATAATATAATCCCTCTGCGGGTTCACGCCAGTGGGATAGCTGCCTCGGACGGACGTTTCGACGACGGCCTCCATCTCAAGGTCGTCCGCTCGTTGTTTGGTGATCGAAACGGCGATCCAGGGAACGAACCCATCGACCGGCGGCGATTCCACGAGCAATTCCTCTTCGGCGGTCGCGATGGCGAACCTGCTCGTGGCGGCAGGGGCAGGCTGGGCCCGGCGGTGTTCGAGCGTCGGCACCGCATTATCCTTTGGATGCAAGAGGGCTTTGATCCGCCGGCCGCCTCCAACTTGTAAATCCACCTCCCGGCGGTTCCAATCGGTGGAGCCCCCCAGGAGGGGCGCAGTCAGGACCATCAGCAGAAGGGAAATGGAAACGGCTTGAAATCTGATTTGCACCCGATTCGTTATCTTCATGGACTTGCCCTTTCCGGTTTGGGTCCATTATAGCATATGGCAGACTCGACAGCAGACGAAAAAGGGTCGAGGTTGCTCTCTGCAAGAAAAGTGCCCTTTACGGATCGCGGCGCAACGGTTTCTTTTCCCAATTTCCAGCCGGGACTTGACGCGACAGACCGGTGTGTTACGATAGTACTTGTCGTCGGACAATGAGTCCCCGTAGCTCAATTGGATAGAGTGTCAGCCTCCGGAGCTGAAGGTTGCAGGTTCGAGCCCTGCCGGGGACGTTTCTTTGTCGAGGTCTTTCCCATCCGTTGGACATCGTATCTGTTGTTCATCGTCGCCGACATGAGGTTTCCTTCGAATGAATGCCTGTTGAAGTGGGCTGTAGGAATACGTATATTGCCCGCGGTAGTCATTGGAGTGTTCTGAAACAGGCAAAATGCAGGCAGGTTCCGAACTCTCTCGATTGTGTCGGACACCGGCCGGCAGGCAAGGAGGCTCGACGTGCTGGAGACGTTCTCGGATTGGATGCAGGTGATGAATGGCCTCGTGTGGGGGCCGCCGATGATCTTGCTTCTTCTTGGTACCGGCGTGTTCCTCACGTTTCGTCTGCGAGGCATCCAGGTACGGCGTTTCAAGCATGCTGTCGCTTGCATCTCCGGCAAGTATGACAATCCCCAGGAGCAGGGGGATGTATCCCATTTTCAGGCCCTGTGTGCGGCGCTGTCGGCCACGATCGGGACCGGAAACATCGCGGGTGTAGCCACGGCCATCGCGCTCGGCGGGCCGGGGGCCGTGTTCTGGATGTGGGTGACCGCTCTCTTCGGCATGGCCACGAAATTCACCTGTTGCTCACTGGCCCTGAAGTATCGAGTGATTCATCACGACGGCAGCGCCTCCGGCGGCCCGATGTACTACCTCGAGCACGGTCTCAAACAGAAATGGCTGGGCGTCCTCTTTGCTCTGTTCGCCGGCGCTGCGTCACTGGGCATCGGATGCGCGGTCCAGTCCAATTCGGTGGTCGATGGACTCCTGACGGTCACGCCCGATCGATGGGAGAGTGCGACAATCGCGGCGGGCGTGCCCCTCGTGGGTGGCAAGCCCCTCATCAAGCTGGCGATGGGCGTCGCGCTGGCCCTCTTCGTCGGCTTCGTCATCATCGGCGGGATCAGACGTATCGCGGTGGTCGCCGAACGCGTGGTCCCCTTCATGTGCGTCGCATACAGTCTCGGGGCACTCGTGGTGCTGGTCCTGAATTACCACCAGATCCCGTCGGCGTTCGGGCAGATCTTCCGCTACGCGTTTTCTCCACTGGCCGCCGGGGGCGGTTTCATGGGTATCGTGGTCGCCCGCACGATTCAAAAGGGGGTCGCTCGGGGAATCTTCAGCAATGAGGCAGGTCTGGGTTCCGCTCCGATTGCACATGCCGCAGCCAAGACGCGAGAGATGATCCGCGAGGGTTTTGTCGCCATGCTTGGTCCGTTCATCGACACGATTGTCGTCTGCACGATGACCGCTCTGGTCATTGTGATCTCGGGCGTCTGGCAGGTCAGGAGCAGCGACGGCGAGGTTCTCTATGGCCCTGGCGGCAAAGGCGTCCCCATGACAATGACATTTGAGGGAAGAACGGTCCAGGTGATTGGGTCCGTGGGGGACAACCCCGAGCCATTCCTCGACGAGACCGGCCGGCCCTACCCGCTGCCCACGGGGGCGCCCATGAGTATCGCGGCGTTCGAGAGCAGCTTGCCCGGCGTCGGCCGCATCATCGTCGCGTTTGGCCTGATGTTCTTCGCGTATACGACGATGATTTCCTGGTCCTATTATGGGGACCGCTGTTTCGAGTACCTGCTCGGATCCTGGGCGATCAAGCCGTATCGATATGTGTTTTGTGTCTTCGTCGTCCTTGGAGCGATCGGCGGGCTCGACCTGGTCTGGACCGTCGCGGACAATCTCAACGCGATGATGGCTGTGCCCAATCTGATCGCATTGCTCGGTCTCCACGGCCTCGTATTGAGAGAATCGAAGGACTACGTTGCCCGCGTGATAACGAACGACGCGCCCTCTGCGACGAAATAGAATCGGGGAAGACCGCTTGACCTTGTTCGTCCAACCTGCTTCTCACTCGGAATCCGTGAACCACGACAGCGGCGGCAGATCCGCCATCGTTTTGAGCCCCGGGCCGGCTTGCAGAATGGACCGTACTGCATTGAGGGTCACAGCGCAGGTGGCGATGTCGCCGTTGACGCCGTCCGCGATTCGCGAGCTGAACGTCGGCTCGCCCTCGATCCGGACTTCTTCGTAGGACTCCGGCTCTCCGACCGCGGCCTTGAACGTCAATGTGATGACCTCGTTGTCGCCGACGAAGCCCCGTCCCACCTGCTGCACGCCGCGAGCCATCCCTTTGGCGATCGGCAGATAGCCGCTCGTGATGTCCCGCTCGGCCATGACCGGTTCGAGGCTTTCGGTCGTCCGGTCGAGCGTCCAGCCGAGCTTCGCAGCCAGGAAGTCCACCGATTCGGGCAGACCGACATGGCGAAGTTTGCCGGCCTTGTGCCGGGCTTCGAACTCCTGGACCGTGAGACCCGCCCCGATCTTCTGCTGGAACGGAATCCGCCGGACGGAGGCGTCCTGGATTCGCCAAACGCGGACTCCTGTGACCTTCTGGCACAGACCGGTCAAGACGGTGGGGAAGAAGTCCATCAGGTAGCCGGGATTTACGCCGGTGCCGACGCAGGCGATGCCGGCATCGCGGCAGATTTGATCGATTCGCATGGCCAGGACAGGCTGCGTGCGCCAGGGATAGAAAAGCTCCTCGCACGTCGATACGACCGGAAGCTGGACTTTGGCGAGTTGAACGACCTGAGGTTCGAACGCAGCCAGGCTGCTGACGGTTGTCACTACGGCAGCCTGAGGTGATTTGCCGCAAATGGCTTCACCAAGGGTGCCGACGATGGGCACGCCCAGGCGGGAGAGTCCACAGAATTCGCCCAGGTCCTTGCCGATCTTGGCGGGGTCGTTGTCGACCGCGCCGACGATGCGGAAGGTCCCTCGTCCCACGGCGGATCTGACCATCATTTGGCCCAGGGGGCCCAACCCGATGTGTACGATCTCGATCATCTACGCGTTCCTTTCGTTCCCTTGCGAAACCTGGATTACCTGGACGTCCATCTGCCGTATCACGGTACAACCGCAGTATGTTACCGGCCGCCTCTGAAGGCGGCAAGGCGTTCGGGCAGATTTGCGGTCGTGCCGGCGGGACGGCTTGACTAAGCGCGTTTCCCGAGGTACACAACGTCTGAGTTCCAGTCGCAGAAGACAACGGGCGAGGGCTGTGCGCCCGCATGAACGTGTGGAGATGCCGATGAGAATGGGCTCGTGGGTGTTTGTTGCGTGGTTGATGAGTCTTCCCTGTGGCGTCTTGGGTGATGAGCGTGGGCTCGTGGCGTCCAAGCCTTTGTATCGCGATCCCGTCTATGATGGCGCTGCGGACCCTGTTCTCGTGTGGAACCGCCAGGAAGCGAAGTGGTGGATGTTCTACACGAATCGCAGAGCCAATGCGCCGGGATTGCCCGGCGTTTCGTGGGTCCATGGCACGCGTATCGGGATTGCGGAATCCGCCGACGGCGGGGCCACGTGGAAATACCGAGGCACGGCGGACCTGCCCATCGGAGGCCCTGAGGATACTCACTGGGCTCCGGACATCGTCGTTCACGAGGGCACGTATCACATGTTCCTCACCTTTGTGCCAGGCACGCACACGGACTGGTCCGGCCAGCGTCGCATCGTCCATCTGACGAGCCCCGACCTTGTGACCTGGAAGAACGTTGGGCAGCTTCCCTTCGCCTCCGACCGCGTTCTGGACGCCTCAGTCCTCCAGATGGCCGACGGCACCTGGCGGATGTGGTACAACGACGAGAAAGCGGGCAAGACGATCTTCCTGGCCGACAGTCCCGACCTGATGACCTGGACGGAACGCGGCAGGGTGATCGCTGAGCGGGGCGAGGGCCCCAAGGCCTTTCGTTGGCAAGGAGCATATTGGCTGATCGTGGACCGATGGCAGGATGGCTTGGCCGTGTACCGCTCCACCGACGCGACGAACTGGACGAAGCAGTCCGAAGCCTTGCTCGTCGCCCCCGGCACAGGCGAGGACGACAAGGTCCATGGCGGCCACGCCGACGTCGTTGTCTCCGGCGACAGGGCGTACCTCTTCTACTTCACCCATCCCGGCCGACGGCCCGACGCCCCCAAGACCGATACGGAACAACGTCGCAGCTCGATCCAGGTGGTCGAGCTCAAGTACAAAGACGGTCAATTGACCTGCGACCGCGACGAGCCCACACACATCCGCCTGACGCCGTTAACCGTGCTTCGCAGCAGACTGGATTGTGACATACGATCTCGCCGAATCGTCGGGGCAGAACATGAGGAATGTATCCGAGGACCAGCAGTAGTCGATACTGCTGGGTTCGGGACTATGTCGTTTGCATCTTTCTTCTAGGTGCTCCAGTATCTCTTCGTACTGAACGCGTAGATAAAGCTCTTCGAAATCGCCTGCATCTACATGGATCCGGTTCTTGAAACCAAGGATGTCGAAGCACGCAAATCGATGCCGGATGTGCCAGAGCCTCCCATAAGCGCACGAAGCAGCCGTTCCGCCGATCGCACTGGCCCTATCGTTTGGCTTGTGAACCCACGTCTCGGTGATTCGTCAGATTCAACGGGGTGTGCAAATTTCGGGTAACGAGTATCTGCTTGAGAGTGCCACAGCGCGGATAGCCGGCAACATTTCCGCGTTGTCGATTCCACCAAGTGACGGTGATCTCCTGCCATGCCGCAGCCAGCAGGTCACGCGAGGGCCTGGCTGTCAGATGGCGGGCAATACTCGTTTCGATGTAGACCCGCTTTTTCACATCCAGCTCCCGGAACTGTCGCCCTTCCCAAGGCCC
>JAGPGT010000021.1:0-16915 GCA_018055905.1 Phycisphaerae bacterium | reverse complement strand
AACATCGAGGAGAAAGACCCCGTCGGTTGCATCGCGAGGAACATCGGTTCGATCCGCCATGTCCACATCTCCGAAAACGACCGCGGCACGCCGGGCAAAGGACATGTCCCCTTCAAACAGATCATCAAGACCTTACGGTCAGGGGGCTACAACGGGTGGCTGACCATCGAGGCCTTTGGGACGAGCTTGCCCGAGCTGGCCGCGACCACTTGCGTTTGGCGGGATCTCTCAGCCAGCCCGGAGGAGTGTTACCAGGTCGGGTTCAGGACAATTAAGGAAAGCTGGGACGCCGCCGCGTGACGGATATTCGCTTCAGACCTGTCACTGGAAACTTCACACTTAGGACATCGAGGAGTTGCAGATGAGTTCGAATACCTTCCCCAAACTGCACAACGCAATGTGGCCGGGTCTTGTCGGCAAGGGAACAGGGCCTGGTCAGGAGCCGCCGATCAGTCTGGAGCGGATGTTGGAGCTGACCGCCCGCGCCGAGGTGAACGGCCGCAAATTCGACGGCATCGACTTCTTTCTCTTTCTGCCGCATCTGGACCCGAAGGCGGACGACGGCGAATTGAGGCGGATCGCCGATCTGGTTCAGAAGCACGGTTTCAACATGGGATCCCTGGTCGCACCCGTTTGGCCGGGCACGGTGGGCGACTCGGCCATGAAAGACGATGCCGCGCGGCGGCGCTTCCTCGAGGCGGTGAAGATGGCGTGCCGGATGGCAGGCGTGTTCAACAAGCATGGCGTTCGCAAGTACGGTGTGATCCGGATCGATTCGGCGGAATTCGGTGTCGCGGAATGGCGTAAAGACCCTAAGAGAAATACCACCAGAATCGCGGAGACGTTCCGTGAGGCCGCCAAGATTGCGGCCGACCATGGCGAGCGTCTGGCCGCCGAAGGGGAGATCTGTTGGGCGGGGATGCACAGTTGGAAGGCGGTTCTCGACCTTCTGGAGGAGGTCGGCATGCCCGAGGTGCTGGGTTTCCAGGCGGACATGGCGCACACGTACCTGTACCTACTGGGGTACAACGAGCCGGAAGCTGCGTTGCTCAAGCCCGGGTATTCGCAGGCGGAATTCTACGCAGCATACGAGAAGATGGTGGACAAGCTGCGGCCCTGGACGATCGATTTCCACGTGGCCCAGAACGACGGCCAGGTGCACGGCGCCGGTTCGCACGACAAGACAGGCAAGCATTGTCCGGCCAACGACCCCAAGGGCAAACTCGACATCATCCGCTGCGCGGGGTACTGGCTCAAGGACGCGAGCAAGCGGGGCATTCGACACATCTGCTGGGACGGCTGCATGTTCCCCAACGCTATGCTTGAGACGCAAAAGACGTGGAACGAAATTCTCGAAGTGATGCTCAAAGTGCGCGACGCGCACGGGTGGAATGCGTAGATTTAGATTTTGAATAAGGAATCGATTGCTATGACCAAGCCATTGAATATCGGGATGATCGGCTACGGGTTTATGGGTCGGGCCCATTCGAATGCCTATGCCAAGGTCAACCATTTCTTTGATCTTCCGTACCGTCCCGTTCTGAAGGCCGCGTGCGCTCGTGACCAGGGAAAGATTAAGGCCTTCGCGGACCAGTGGGGGTACGAATCGATCGAAACCGACTGGCGAAAACTGATCGACCGAAAAGACATCGATGCGGTGGATATTTGCGCGCCGAACAACCTGCACAAGGAGATTGCTGTCGCGGCGGCCCAGGCGGGCAAGATGATCCTGTGCGAAAAGCCTTTGGCGATGAACGGCCAGGACGGCGAGGAAATGGTCAGAGCCGTCGAAAAAGCCGGGGTGGCAAACACGGTTTGGTACAACTACCGTCGGGTGCCGGCAGTGACGCTGGCCAAGCAACTCGTGGACGAGGGCCGTCTGGGTCGGATCTTCCACTACCGAGCCGTGTTTCTGCAGGATTGGACCATCTCGGCCGACCTCCCGCAGGGAGGCCAGGGCCTCTGGCGGCTCGATGCTGCAGTCGCCGGCAGCGGCGTTACCGGCGATCTGTTGGCCCATTGTTTCGATACCGCCATCTGGCTCAACGGCAAGATGGACAGCCTTACCGCAATGACCGAAACGTTCATCAAGGAACGCAAGCACACGCTGACGGGCAAAATCCAGCCGGTCGGGATCGACGACGCTTGTGCGGTGATGGCGCGATTCGCCAACGGCTCGCTTGGGACGTTCGAATCGACCCGATACGCCCGCGGCCACAAGGCGCTCTATACCTTCGAAATCAATGGCGAACATGCCTCGATCGCGTGGGACCTGCATGACCTGCACCGTTTGAGCTATTTCAGCCACAAGGATGAGTCGATCGTTCGCGGTTGGCGGTCGATTCACGTCACCGATGGCGATCAGCCCTACATGAAGCACTGGTGGGTCCCCGGTCTGCAGATCGGATACGAGCATTCCTTTGTGCACCACGTGGCGGATTTCCTGCAGAACGCGGCCAAAGGCTTGCCGACGGCGCCGACGTTCCGCGACGCCCTGGCCACGCAGTATGTCTGCGATGCGGTGCTGGCTTCGGCGAAAAAAGGCGCGTGGGAGAACGTGAAGTAAGAGAAAGGGAATGGACGGGATTCATGGGTTCCGTCGGTCCTGTTCATTCTATCGCTTGGAGAAAGGAAAGAAATCGAATGATGTCCGTGAAGAAGATGGCCAGTCTGGCTCTTGAACAGGGCCAGGGGATCTTGCGGTTGACGCCGACGTGGGTGCCGAGGTCGTTTTGCGTGCCGGGACGGCGGATCAAGCTGCATCCGGATGACTACTATGCTCTCGGCGGTGAACGCGGGGGCATCGACGAACGGTGGTTTTCCTCGACGACGGCCGCGGACAACGGGCCTTTGACTTCGCCGAATGAGGGATTGAGCTTCGTCGCTTTCGAAGACGGGGACAAGGTCCATCAGTTTCTGTTGCGCGACGCCATCGACGAGCTCCAGGGCCAGATCATCGGGGATCGTCTCTGGAAAAAGTATCGCCGTTGGCCCATGTATTCGAAGTTCTTCGACAACAAAGGGGCGCTTCCGCACCACATTCACCACCGCGACAAGCACGCCAAGCTCACCGGCCAGCTGGGCAAGCCCGAGGCCTATTTCTTCCCCCCCCAGGTGAACAACCACGGTGGCGATTTTCCCTACACCTTTTTCGGTCTCTATCCCGGCGTCACGAAAGATCAGGTCCGCAAAGCGTTGCAGGACGCCGCCGAGGGTCGGGACAACTCGATTACGTCTTTGGCGCCGGCCTACCGCCTCGACCCCGGCACCGGGTGGGACGTCCCCCCCGGCGTCCTCCATGCGCCGGGAAGCCTGTGCACCTATGAACCGCAAAAGGCCTCGGATGTCTTTGCGATGTATGAGAACGTCACGCATGATCAGGTTGTGCCCAGAGAACTGCTCTGGAAGGACACCCCGAAGGAGAAACAGGGCAGTGTGGATTGGCTGTTGAGTGTTATCGACTGGGATCTCAACGTCGACCCGGATTTTGTGAAGAACCGGTTCATGAAACCCAAGCCGGTCTATCCGGTCAAAGAGATGAACAAGCAGGGTTTCCAAGAAAACTGGATCTGCTACAAGTCCACGGCGTTCAGTGCCAAGGAACTGACCGTTTGGCCGGGCGCAACCGTGACGATCAAGGACGGCGGCGCCTACGGCTTTATCATGATGCAGGGGCACGGCAAGATGGGGGTTTGGGACATCGAAACCCCGACCATGATTCGGTATGGTCAACTCACGCATGACGAGTTCTTCGTCACGGAGCAAGCCGCTCGCCAGGGTGTTACGATCACCAACCCTTCAAAGACCGATCCGATCGTCATGCTCAAGCATTTCGGGCCCGACAACCCAGACCTGAAGCTCGAATAAGACTGGTTTTTCGGGGTTGCCGTTGTTACACGAGGTGCGCCTTGCGGCGCACCTTTTTGTTTAGGGTTTCCCTGTCCGATGTGGTACAATGAAACCCGGCGCGATGGCTGTGTCCGCTGTGCCGGCGGAGCGGATGGTCCCCATTGCCGATTTTCCTCCAACCCACGGCAAAGTCATGGCATGTGATGGCATAGTGAAGGCGTAGGAGTGAGGGCAACATGTGGAGATCCACGAGAATCGCGGTTTTCCTTTTTGTGTTCATCCTGGGGATCGGCCACTCGTCGCAGGGAGCCACCGGACCGGTGTTGATCAACGAACTCATGGCCGCCAATAGCAGCACGCTGGCGGACCCGCAGGGCCAGTTCGACGACTGGGTCGAGTTGTACAACCCGGGGGATTCTTTGATCGACGTCGCAGGTCTGTATCTCACCGACGATCTAACCTCGCCGACGAAATGGCAGATTCCCACGGGAATGCCGAATTCGACCCGTATCCCCGCCAAGGGCTTCCTGGTCATCTGGCTGGACGGCGACACCGTGGACCCCGGCCTGCACGCCTCATTCAGATTCGACGCCGGAGGCGACCAAATCGCCCTGTTCGACAAGGACGGATTGACCCTGCTCGATCACGTGGTTTTCAAGAAGCAGCGAAGCGATATCTCCTTCGGTCGATCTCCCTCGGGGGCCGACGACTGGCGGTATATGATGCTGGCGACTCCGGGGAACCTGAATTCCGTGCCCTACGAAGGTCTTGTGGCGGACACGAAATTCAGTCTGGACCGAGGCTTCTATGATGCTCCGTTCGAGGTGTCGATTACATGCAAGACGCCGGATGCGACCATTTACTATACGCTCGACGGTAGCGAACCCGGCTCGGCGACCGGTCGGCTCCCCAAGGGCACGATCTACACAGGTTCGATTCTCATTTCCAAGACAACCTGTCTTCGTGCTCGGGCCCTCAAGGAAGGCTGGCTGCCCAGCGACGTGGACACCCATACCTATCTCTTCTTGGCGGATGCGATGACGACGACACAGGCCGCCGTCGTGGCGAGAGGATACCCCGACAAATGGTTCGGCAGTTACCCTGCGGATTACGAAATGGACCCCGAAGTCTACAACGATCCGGCGTACAGCAATCTGATGGCCGACGCCATGTTGGCAATTCCTACCCTTTCGCTGGTCACGAACAAAGACCATCTCTTCAGTCAGGCGAAGGACCCGGCCACGGGAGGCATCTACATCTACACCGGTCACAGCAGCACGGGGGGGCAGGACTGGGAACGCCCCGTGTCTGCGGAGTTGTTCACTGCAGATGGAGCCAGAGAATTCCAGGTGGATTGCGGCATCCGCATCCAGGGCGGAGAGAGCCGCAATCCACAGAAGATGCCCAAACACAGTTTCTCGCTGCGGTTCCGCGGCGAATACGGATCGAGTCGGTTTGAATTCCCGCTGTTTGACCGCAGCCCTGTCGACCGATTCGAGTCCTTGCAACTTCGCGGCTTCTTCAACAACGCCTGGAATCATTGGGCCCCCGACCAACGCCAGTGTGCCCAGTACATCCGAGATCAATGGATGCACGACTCCATGCTCGACATGGGTCATGCGGACGGCGGCTACGGGTTCTACGTGCACCTCTACCTCAACGGCATTTACTGGGGTTTGTACAATGTTCAGGAACGTCCGGTTTCTTCGCACTACGCCGCGTACAACGGCGGCGATCCCGACCGGATCGACGCCATCAATGGAGGCAGGGCGACCCACGGAACGACCCAAGTCTGGCAGGAGACCCGCAGCGTTGTCCAGAGCAAGAATTGGACTCGCATCCAGGAGATGATTGATATCGATAACTTCATCGACTGGACGCTGCTGAACCTGTTCGCGGGCAACGTCGATCTCAAGACCGACGGCAACTGGCGGGCCGCCGGCGGCGGGCCGGACAAGAGGCCGTGGCGGTTCTACATCTGGGACGGCGAGCACGTCTGCGAGAACGTAAACCAGAACGGCAACTCGCCCGCCTCCGACCCGACCGGCCTGTTCACCACACTGAGTAGCATCGAGGAATTCCGCATTCGTTTCGGCGACCGGGTTCACAAGCACCTCTTCAACGGCGGCGCCCTGACGGCCGAGCGAAATGCCCAGCGGTATCGCAAACGTGTCGACGAGATCGAGAACGCGGTAATCGCCGAGTCGGCTCGTTGGGGCGACTATCGCAGAGACATGCACCAATACCAAAGCGGACCCTACGATCTGTACACTCGCGACAAGTACTGGATTCCCGAGAAGAACCGGCTTCTCAACGACTACTTCCCGCGCCGCACGAACATCGCACTGTCGCAGTTCCGTTCGCGCGGGCTCTATCCGAGCATCGAGGCCCCGGTCTTTCATCTGAATGGCCAGTATCAGCACGGCGGGCATGCCGACGTCGGCGCCAGTCTCTCAATGCAGGTCGTGGGCGGCACGATCTGGTACACCCTGGACGGCAGCGATCCGCGAATCCCTGGGGTGATGGCTGAACCTACAAGTCAGGGCAAGCTCGTGGCCGAGACCGCCGCCAAACGGGTTCTGATTCCCACCGGTCCGGTCTCCGATGCCTGGAAGGGCGGGCAGCCCTTCGACGATTCGTCCTGGCTCAACGGCGCCGGCGGTGTCGGTTTCGAGCGGAGTACCGGCTTCGAATCCCTGATCGGCATTAACGTCCAGACCCAGATGTACTCGCGCAATGCGAGTTGTTACATTCGGATTCCCTTTACGACCACCCTGGAAAACCTTGTGAATTTGAGCGTCCTGACGTTGAACGTTCGCTATGACGACGGATTCATCGCCTATCTGAACGGGACGGAGATCGCTCGAAAGAACTTTACAGGCAATCCCACGTGGAACTCGGCCGCCAACACCCAAAATCCCGACGACGCGGCGGTGCTCTTCGAACCGTTCGACGTCTCGGTGTCTCTCGGCAGCCTGAAACTGGGCCAGAACATCCTGGCGGTCCATGCCATGAACCAGTCCACGACAAGCTCGGACTTCCTGTTCTCCGCAGAACTCGTTTCAGGGGCAAGCGCAGGTGATCCAGTTCCCAGCGGTGTTTCTCCGACCGCCGTGAAGTACGCCGGGCCGGTGGCCCTCTCGCGGACGGTCCAGGTCAAGGCCCGGGTCTTGAGCGGTTCAACCTGGAGCGCGTTGAACGAGGCAGTTTTTGCGGTCGGTCCGGTGGCCGAGGGCCTGCGGATCAACGAAATCATGTATCATCCGGCGGGGGACTCAAACGCCGAGTACGTCGAACTGACGAATATCGGTTCTCAGCCGATCAACCTGGCCATGGTTCGTTTCACGCGAGGAATCGAGTTCACCTTCCCCAACTACGAACTGCGAGGGGGCAGCTATTGCCTCGTGGCCAAAGACATCTCGTCCTTCATGGCCCGATACGGAAGCACGTTGCCGTTGGTCGGGCAGTACGCAGGCAGCCTGGACAACGCCGGCGAGAGGATTGAACTGGTCGACGCCGCCGGAACGGTGATTCAGAGCTTCGAGTATCAGGATGACTGGTTCGATCTGACCGATGGATGGGGGTTTTCCCTGACGATCCGCGATCCGCAGTCGCCGAGCGATCCGAGTACGAGAGACGCATGGCGGCCCAGCGCCAAGGTAGGCGGCTCGCCCGGCAAGGACGACAGTGGACAGGTCCCGGAGCCAGGGTCGATTGTCATCAACGAACTCATGGCCAATCCCACTCCCGGAGCTTGCGACTGGATCGAACTGCACAACAGGACGGGCCATGTGATCAACATCGCGGGCTGGTTCCTCAGCGACGACCGCGACGCTCCGGCCAAGTATCGAATCCCTAACGGCACGAGCATCCCCGCCGGAGGGTACCTTGTTCTCTCCCAGGACCAACACTTCGGCAATCCGGCGGATCCCGGATGCAGTGTCCCTTTCGGTCTCAGTAAGGATGGCGAAACCGTCTACCTCCACGGGAGTTTCGCCGACGGCATTTTGATCGGCTACTGCGAGAAGCAGGGATTTGGCCCTTCGGAGGCGGGAGTTTCGCTGGGTCGCTGGCCGCAGGAAGCGGACTCATTTGATTTCGTGCCTCTAAGCAAGCCTACCCCGGGAGAAGCGAACGTTGAACCACTCTGAAAAATGGTTCAAGCGTTATTGCCGAGGGCTTGAGCCATACGAAGACGTGCTGTGGCCCCAATTGTCGGGGGATCCAGGGCACGGCAGGTTAAATCGTCCCAACCATGGCGTCGGGAAGACAGGGAGAGCTTGCCGGCGATAAGCGAACCACTCTCGCATGGTTGGGTTGCCTCCTTTCGCCAGACAAAATTGTCGAAAAAATGCCTTGCCATCGGGGAATAATCTCCATAGAATACGGGTTTCATTGTGGTCTGGATTTACGATCTCGGGAGAATAACCGTGAAAACGAAGTTACTGGATGCAGTTGAGAGCAAGAGCCTGAAGAAAGAGATACCGCACTTTGAGGTCGGCGACACGGTGGACGTGCACTGCCGCATCCAGGAAGGCGACAAGACCCGGACCCAGATCTTTACCGGCACGGTCATCGCTCGCAAGGGTCGTGGCATCAACGAGAGTTTCACCGTCCGTAGGATTGTCGCCAATGAGGGTGTCGAGCGACGGTTCCCCCTCCATTCGCCCAACGTGCTGGACATCGTGCCCACCCGCAGCGGCAAGGTCCGCCGGGCCAAGCTGTATTTCCTACGCGAACGGACGGGTAAGGCCGTCAAGCTTTCGCAACGCCACAGCGAGCACACCACCAAGTAGTTGACGATCTACGGTTTGCTGTTTACGATCTGTTTGCTTGATACTTGGGCGCACTTTCTATGTTGGGTGGTGCGTCCAAACAGTGAATCATCCGTAGCGGATCGTAAGTGCCATGTTGTTTCTTATTCGACGCAGACTGCTGACCGAGAAGGCACGTCTAGGTCGTTGGGGGGAGCGATGCTGCGAGCGATACCTCCGGAACAAGGGTTTGCGAACCCTCGCTCGTAACTACTCCTGTAAGGTTGGCGAACTGGATCTGGTCATGGTGGACGCCGATCGTACGCTGGTCTTCGTGGAGGTTCGCTCCCGGGCCGATGAGCGTTTTGGCCCTGCCGAGGCGACGGTCACCCCGGCTAAGCGCGCCCGTGTGGCCCGAGCCGCCCGCCACTTCCTGGCGGTTCACAAGATCGAAGACCGTCCCCTGCGTTTCGACGTGGTTACTCTGATTCTCGGCCGCCATGGCCCGCCGCAAATCCGCCACTACGAAAACGCCTTTGTGCCATAAAGCCTACGATTTGAAATGCCTCCATGGGTGTGGTATGATTGGCACAAGTGCCAATGAGTTCGATAGATAGGATCAGATCATGGGGATCATGTTGCCGCTCGACAAGATGACGGTCTCCGAGAAACTCTCTGAGATGGAGCCTTTGTGGGACGATCTGTGCCGCAACCTGCAAGATGTGCCGTCTCCGTCGTGGCATGAAGCTATTCTTGTAGAGAGAGAAGCAGATTGCACAAGGCAAGATGGTTTTCGTTGACCTGGAGGAGGCGAGGGAGAGAATCCGAAAAGCCACGCGATGAAGATCCAAATCTCGGAAGCTGCGGAGCGGGATCTCATTGGCGGGTATGGGTTCTACGAACGTCAGTCTGTCGGCTTGGGAGATTACTTTGTGGATTCAGTTCTCGCGGACATCCGATCACTTCGACTCTATGCGGGCGTTCACACCCTCTATTTCGGATACCATCGGCTTTTGACCCGACGGTTCCCCTTTGCAGTCTATTATATCGTATCGAGAGCGATCTTGCCGGGTCTATGCCGTCTTGGATTGTCGTCGTGACCCGGCGTGGATACGCGAGAGGTTGACATAGTTTCTGGAATTGGTCGACACTCAGGGGCATCCGATGTTTCAGCCGTTGGTGGTGGACATGCGAGCGGGTTGGTTGGCGGCTTTGGCGGCCAGTGAGGTGTGCAAATGGGTGTAGCGCGGCAGAAGACGCAGATAACTGTTCGGTGAGAGAGGCACATGAATGCCAGCGATGGCCATCAATGGACCTGATCGATACTCATTGCCATTTGACGTTTGAGCCTCTGGCACAGGATGTGCCGGGGGTGGTGGAGCGGAGTCGGGCCGCCGGAGTCGGCGGGTGGATTACCGTCGGAACACACCTGCAGGACAGCCGGCGGGCTGCGGCGTTGGCGGGACGCTATGAGAATATGTACGCGACGGTTGGAATTCACCCTCATGACGCCCAGAGTGCGGATTCGCGGGCTTTGGAAGAGTTGAAGCAGGTGGCTCGACAGGAGAAGGTCGTGGCGATCGGTGAGACTGGTCTGGATTTCCACTACAACTTTTCCAAACAGCCGGACCAGAAACGCGTGTTCACTGCCCATCTTGACATCGCCCGCGAATTGGGCTTGCCCGTGGTGATTCACTGCCGCAATGCATTTGACGAAACGATGGAAATCCTGGACCGCTTCGGCGGGGGACTTGCCGGTGTGGTTTTTCACTGTTTCAGTGGTTCGGCACAGCAGGCTCGGGCAGTTCTAGACAGGGGGTACTTCATTTCGTTCACGGGAGTCGTGACCTTCAAGAATGCCGAATCGACGCGCGAGGCCGCTCGCGTGGTTCCATTGGACCGGTTGATGATCGAGACGGATTGCCCGTACATGTCGCCGGAACCGGTTCGAAGCCGAAAGCCCAACGAGCCTGCTTTGATGATCCACACGGCCCGGTTTCTGGCGGAACTCAAGGGCGTCAGTCTGGAGGATTTGGCGGCGGCGACGATGCGAACGGCTGTTGGGTTCTTTCGTCTCCGTAGTTCTGAATCCCCCTCGATTTCCTGAGTTCCCCAGATGCCGTCAAGGTGTCTTTTGGGGGCTTGGATGTCGGTTCGTATCGTTTCACCAGGTGTCCAAAAAGTGCAAAATGGCGTTTATCAATGCAAAAAGCAGGGTTGCATCGGTACGATTTGACTTTTTGTCTTTTCGGCCACTATATTTATTAGTTAAACCTATGAGTGACATCGCCAGGGCTGGGGTCTTTTCTGAGTTTGCCCTGGGGGCGGTGGGGAATTTCCGCCGAAGGCGCGAAGGAAGGGTTTGCGTAGCGTTTTATGCCAGGGGTGTATGACCATGCTGCGATCGGTCGGGTGCAGCAGGCGAACGATATCGTTGACGTGATCGGTGAACACGTCAGTCTGAAAAGGAAGGGTCGCGAGTGGCTTGGCCTGTGTCCGTTCCATGAGGACCACAGGCCCAGCATGTATGTGAACCCGGATAAACAGATCTACAAGTGTTTTGCCTGCGGGGCCGGCGGCGACGTCTTGAAGTTCGTCCAGATGCGCGAGGGGCTGACGTTTTCCCAAGCCATCGAACGGTTGGCCGAACGGGCAGGGATTCAGCTGGAACCGGTTCGTCGTATGGTTTCTTCGGATACCGTTCAGACGGACCAGATCGATCCGAACCTCTTGGCCAAAGCCAACAAATGGGCGATGCAGTTCTTCCAGGAGTGTTTGAATGATCCTGAGAAGGGCAAACAGGCCCGGGACTATCTGGCGGAGCGGAAGATTTCTGCGGAGAGTATCCGGACTTGGCGGCTGGGTCTGGCCCCCAATGCGTCGGACGCTTTGGCCAAGGCAGCAGCGGCCAAGCGGGCTTCGTTGCACGTCTTGCAGGCGGCGGGTCTGATCACCGGGTCCAACCAGGACAAGTTTGTCAATCGGTTGATGTTCACCATCACCGACGCCACCGGGCGGGTAATCGCGTTCGGCGGGCGAACACTGAATGGGATGGGCGCCAAGTATGTAAATTCGCCCACGACGCCGTTGTTCGATAAGAGCAACACTCTGTATGGGTTGGAGCAGGCTCGGCATGAGATCGTCCGGACGGGTACTGCCGTCGTCGTGGAGGGGTATACCGACGTGATCATGGCCCACCAGGTCGGGTGCACGAATTTCGTCGCCACGCTGGGAACGAGTTTTACTCCAGGGCACGGACGAATCCTTCGTCGATATGCGAAGAAGGTCGTACTGCTGTTCGACAGCGACACCGCGGGCATGGCTGCGGCGAATCGGGCTCTGGAGGTCTGTCTTTCGCAACACCTAGACATCAAGCTGGCTTTCGTCCCGCAGGGCAAGGATCCTTGTGAGTTTGCCCTTCTGGCGGGAAAAGAAGGGCTAGATCGAGTGATCGAGCAGGCGGTCGATGTGTTGCAGTTCAAATGGGACAAGTTGACGGAAACCTTCGCTTGCGGGGATACACTGGCGGGGCGCAAGACCGCGTTGGACGAATTCCTGCAAGCCATCGCCCTCGGGATCGCGTCGGAGACACTGGCGGTAGCCGAAAGTGGCGCGTTCGTCCACAAGGTGGCCAAGATCATCGGGTTGGCTCCGAGAGACTTGTACGCCGAGCTGAACCGACGAAGGCAACGCGTCGCGACGACTTCCGGGGCCGAGTCCCGGCGGGTGGAAGGTTCGAAGGTTGTCGATTGGGGACAGGGGCTTTATGCGGCGGCCCAGAAGGAGATTCTGGAAGTGCTGCTCAACGAGCCGAGCCTGTTTCACTCCATCGAACAGGATATCGCAGAGGATTTATTTGACGTTCCGATCTTGAGCCGGATCGCTTCAACGTTGTTTGCAATGCTCCGCTCGGGAGAGGACTTCACAATCAATCGGATGCTGGCGCAGGTCGAATCTCCGGAATTGGCCCAGAGTATCGTCGAGCTTCAGCAGATTGGCGAGGGCAAAGGCTGCTATTGCCGTCGTCTGGAGGACGCTTTGGGCATTCTATGGCGTCGAAAGAATCGAACCGACGGAGATGTTGGGACCCAAGGAACCGGTTTGGGGATGGATCCAACTGGAGTTTCGCGGGGACGTCCCGGACGCCAGAATCCGCACAGCATCGGTCTGACGTAGGGGCCAAGGTGCGATAAACCTTTGCGCCATGAACAATTGCGCAACAGGTGCGTACAACAGGTGAGTCCAGAAAACAAGCACGGATGCCGGAATTTTTGGCTTCACAAGGGTGGTTGGCGATGACTTTTTCAGTTTCACTTTAGTGGGGTCGGAATTGTGGCGAAAAAGGGAATGAGGTCGAAGAAAGTAAAGGATATGACGCAGACGCAAGTCCAGAACACGTCCGATACGGTCAAGCCTGAGGCGCAGGACTCCGATTTGCTGATCAAGACGCTGGTCGCGAAAGGCAAGAAGAAGGGGTTCTTGACCTACGAGGAAATTAACGAGTCGCTGCCTGACGACGCGGTCAGTGCCAAGCGGCTTGAGAAGCTCTTGGGTACGCTCGACGAGATGGGGATTGCGGTCGTCGATGAGAACGATGCTGAAGCACAAAGCCTCGGCAAAATGGACGAGGACTTCGAAGAAGACGCGGAACCGGTAGAAGAGGAAGAAGAGATCGTCATCGAAGGGGATGCGGAAGAAGACGAAGCACTCGAACGCGAGTTTGCTGAAGGGGAGGTGTCCCACCGGATCGATGACCCCATTCGCATGTACCTGACTCAGATGGGACAGATTCCCCTGTTGACCCGGAAAGACGAGATCGCTCTGGCTCGCAGGATCGAGATCGCCCGGATGGTGTTCCGGCGAAAGATGCTCCAGAGCGACTATTGTGCCCGCAACGCGATGGAATTGATCCAGCAGGTCTCCGACGGCTCCATGTCCTTTGACCGCACGATCAAGACCGGCACCGCGCCGCTGACCACCAAGGGGGTTATCAAGAAGCGGATGGCGGAAAACCTCAAGACCATCTCGGAGCTTCTGGAGATCGATCAGAAGCTTTTCAAGAACATCTGTACGGGCACCGATCAAGCCAAGGTGGCCGCCGACGCAAGGCATCTCCGTAGGAATCGCCGCAAGATCGCCGCTTTGCTGGAGGAGCTGAGTCTGCGAACCAGTCGGATTCAGCCGATGAAGATCAAGCTGCAAGGCATCTGCGAGAAGATGCGACAGCTCCAGAAGACCATCGAGGCCGGCGTCAACGAGGTTATGACCGCCGACGATATTGCGTCTGCCAAGCAGGAACTGGCCGGTTTGCAGGAACTGGTTCTGGAACAGCCCGAGACCTTGGAGAAGAAGCTCCGTAAGATGGAGCGCATTTTCTCCCAATATGAAGAGGCCAAGCGAACGCTTTCCAGCGCCAATTTGCGTCTGGTTGTCTCGATCGCCAAGAAGTACCGTAACCGGGGTCTGAGCTTTCTGGATCTGATTCAGGAGGGCAACACCGGCCTGATGCGCGCGGTGGACAAGTACGAATACCGCCGCGGGTACAAGTTCAGTACGTACGCTACCTGGTGGATTCGCCAGGCCATCACGCGGGCGATCGCCGATCACGCCAGGACGATTCGTATCCCGGTCCACATGATCGAGACGATGAGCCGGATCCGCAGCGCGTCGAAGATCCTCCATCAGGAACTCGGCCGTGAGCCCACGATCGAAGAGATCGCCGGCGAGGTCGGTATGTCCGTCCAGGAGACTCGCAGGGTTCTGAACATCTCCAAGCATCCAATCAGCCTGGACCGGCCCATCGGGGACAGCGAGGATTCCTACTTCGGCGATTTTATCGAGGACGACGACGTCGATTCGCCGGTTGCTTCCGCGACGCAGGAGATGCTCAAGGAGCGCATCGACATGGTTCTCAAGACCCTCTCCTACCGCGAGCGGGAAATCATCAAGCTCCGCTACGGCATCGGCGACGGTTACACCTACACGCTCGAGGAAGTCGGGCGGATCTTCAAGGTCACCCGCGAACGCGTCCGCCAAGTCGAAGCCAAGGCGATCCGCAAGCTGCAGCACCCGGTCCGCGCCCGCAAGCTCGAGGGGTTCCTCGACCACAAGTCCGCCTAGGGTGTCTTGCGAGACAAAAACCTTTCGGCCGGAGAGTCCCGAACCTCCGGCCGTTTTCATTTTATGCTTCGATTGTAGGTACCTTTTTTCTGCGCACAGTCCAGGGGCAAACAGACGCCGACCGAGAAAAAACGAATCGTGTAAAGGCGGACAGGGTCCGGAATTGTTATATTGGTACGCGTTGACGGTGAGCACCGTCGTGAAGCGCAGGACAAAAGGGCGGTTGTCGCCCGACAAAACGGTTGAGCAGAAGGAGGACACCATGGTTCGACGGTTGGGATCATCCACGGGGATAGCGATCACGTTACTGGCCGCCTGCGTTTTTCCCGCGGCTGGGCAGATGACGCTCGGCGATTTCGTCGAGAACGGGGGCTACGACTGGATTCTCGGGCGGTGGATCAGCGAGATAGACGGGAACAGGATCGAACTCGACTACCAATGGATTCTGAACAAACACGCGGTGCTGGCCCAGCTGAAAACGGGGGAATTCAAGTTCCGGGGCATGGTCTACATTTCGCCGAGCACAGGGGAGATCATTGAAACCGCCGCGGATAATAGGGGCGGGATATGGAAAGGGGACTGGACCGACGAGGGCGGGGATCTGGTTTGCCGCATCCGACAAACGGATGCGAGCGGGCAGGTGAACCGGTTCGAGCTGGTCCATGCCAGGGGGGACGCCGACACGATGACGGTTGCGATGCACCGTCTCGACAACAGCGGAAGTCGCAGTTCCGAACCACCGATCAAGACCACCTACAAGCGTCAGCGAGGGACTGCCACAACCCCGGTGGCCAATACGCTGACGGAACGATCCACCGATTACCAAAAACTCGGTGATCTCGTCGCCGAGGGCGGGTACGAGTGGATGGTCGGCAAATGGCTTGCCGGCGACAGCGACGGGCAGTATGCGTTGGAGCACTCCTGGACGTTGGACAAGCACGCGGCCCTGGTGGATTTGAAAATGGGCAACTTCGCCTATCACGGCATGATCGTGTACGTACCGTCGCGTCAGGAGATCATCCAGGTGGGCGTCGACACCGTGGGCGGCGTCTGGCAGGGCACATGGGAGCAGAGCTACGACGGGGCCACGCACAGGATCGAATACAGCGGCGCCGACGGTTCCACACGGAAGATGGAGCATGTGTACTCCAAGGTCGACGGCGACACGTTCCAGGTGAAAGAATACGGCGGCCAGTCCTTCGAACTCCGTCGGACACTCACGTTCAAGCGTCAGAAGGCCCCGGCCGCGACAAAGTGATGAAGATCGATTCCGAGTTTCGGGCGGCAGTCTCGATCTCCCAAGGACCGGGATTGCCGCCTTCGTTTTGGCGGGAGGCTTTCTCTTACGCTGGTTGTATTGTCGGAGGATTCTGGCGGGTCAGACCAACCCCCGCTGCCGTACTTCTAGGGTTCCGGCATACCCCTGCGGAATTCGTGATTCTTCAAATGTACTCTACCGTGGCGGGTGGCTTGGGTGTCAGATCGTAGAGACAACGATTGACGTCCGGGATTTCGGTCGTGATCCGTTGACAAATCCGGTTTAGGATGGTCCATGGCAGCTCGGTGGCTTTCGCTTGGCGGGCGTCGGTGCTCTCGATGCAGCGGACGACGATGATCTGTCCGAATTCGCGTTTGTTGTCGCGAATGCCGGTGGCTCGGTCGTTGAGCAGAACGGCCAGGTACTGGAAGGCCTTGGTGTCCGCCAATTCCTCCTCCACGATGGCGGTCGCCTTGCGGACGGTGGCGAGCCGCTCATGCGTGACCTCGCCAAGGATGCGGGCTGCCAGTGCCGGACCCGGGAACGGGATGCGATGAATGATCTGATCCGGCAGTTTCAGGAACTGACAGACGGCGCGAACGTCGTCCTTGCGGAGCGTCTTGAGCGGTTCGATGACCGAGTACCCGTAGGCCTGTTGGGTGTCGATGCCGAGCTGCGAGAGGATATTGTGCTGCCTCTTGATACCAGTGACGGTTTCTTCGATGTCGGTCAGGATGGTGCCGTGCAGGAGAAATCTGACGCCGGATTCTCTGACGAGACGGCCGAATACGCAGGAATAGAACGTGTCGGTGATGGCCTGTCGCTTCTGTTCGGGATCGGTCAGGCCCGCCAGAGCATCCAGGAACTCCTTTTTCGCGTCCACCAGTTCGACGGGAATCCCCAAGTCCGCGAACATTCGGACGACTCGCTGGGG
>JAGPGT010000201.1 GCA_018055905.1 Phycisphaerae bacterium | reverse complement strand
CAGGCCCACTGCATCGACGGCTCGCTCATCGAGCGGCTGTTCTATCCGCAGGGGTTGGCCTGGAACGAGAAGCCCACGCGACCCGGCTGCGGATGCACCGAGAGCCTCGACATCGGCACGTACGACACCTGCCCGCACGGCTGCGTCTACTGCTACGCCAACGCGAACAAGGCCGTCGCCCGCCGGGCCTTCGAAAGCCACGACCCCACCTCGGCCTTCCTCGGCTTCCCAAAACCCAAATCCGACGCGTGGCTGCGCGAACTGCGAGAGCAGCAGTTATGGTGAGCCCGCCCCCGTTCTGGCGGCGCCGGCGCTCGCGAGTTTGAGGACCAGTTGCTCAATGGCGATGGCGGACTGGGCCTGGCCGGTCTTGGTGGCGTGATCGACCGCCGCCAGCTCTTCGAGCACTCCTGCGATCTGCGAGAGCGTCATCCGCTGGAGCTGCGCGAAGAAACGGTCCTTGTTGTAGAAGATCCGGAGCTGCTTGGCGACGTCGGCCGGGTTGACACGCTTCTCCAGCAGGGTCTTGGCCTGGAACATCCGCCGCAAATGATAGGCGAACGCGCCGACCACGGTGTACTCGGCGCTCTTGTCCTGCTCGAACATGTTGCGAAGCCGCGTGACCGCCTGGCCGGCGTTGCCGGCGGTGATCGCGTCGATGACCTCGAACGCACCGTACACCCGGTGCTGGCCGGTCAGCGATTCAACATGCCTGGCGGTGATCACCTTCTCATCGCGGACGTACAGAACCAGCTTCTCGATCTCGCTGTAAAGCTGGGGCAGTTCCTCGCCGATGAGTTCGACGAGTATCTCTGCCGCGTCACGGTTGAGCTTGATCTTGTGTTTCGTCGCGGCGTACTGAACCAGATGTTCGCCCAGCTTCCATTTCGGCGGAACCTGCATCGTGATCAGCGATCCGACATTGCCAAGCAACTTGGACAGCCTTGTACGGGCATCCCAACTCCCCACCGTGAGAATCAGAACCCCGGTCGCCGACGGCTTCTGAAAGTACCGTTCGAGGTACTCGCGGTTCTTCGAAACGAACCCGTCGGCATTCTTGACCAACACAACGCGTCGGTCTGCCAGAAAGGGGGCCGTCTTGAGCTCGTCGAGGACCTGCGAGACAACCGCCTCGTCGCCCTCGACGCTCAGGAGTGCCGTCATCCGTTGCTGCGTGTCGAGCAATTCGTCGACGAGTTCCTGAGCCTTGGCCCCGACGAGCGATTCGTCCTTGCCTGCAATCACATAGATTCGATCAGCCATCGGAGGTCGGTTGTCCTCGTCTTGTCGGTCCTATTTGCCCGCGGGGAACCCCTGAAACACATAGGACTCCATCCTCATGGTTCTTGCGTTTACTTTTCGTCGCCGCCCTCCTCGTCTTCGAGATCCTCGGCGGCGATCTTCTCGGCGGCCACGAGTTTGTCCCCTTCCTTGAGCTTGATCAGACGAACGCCCTGCGTGTTGCGGCCGATCGAACGAATCTCGTCCAGACCGGTGCGGATGATCATGCCGTTGGCGGTGATCAGCATCAGATCGTCGCCGGCCAGAACGGATTTGAGCGAGACGACCTTCCCGTTGCGGGCACTGGTCTTGATGTTGATTAGACCCACACCGCCGCGGCTCTGGACGCGGTAGTTCTCCACAGCGGTCCGCTTGCCGTACCCCATCTCACAGACGGTGAACAGAGCCGCTTTTTCATCCGGAATGACCATACCGACCACCTCATCGTTGGGTCGCAACTTGATGCCGCGGACGCCGCGAGAAGCTCGGCCCATGGAACGCACTTCCTTCTCGTCGAAGCGGATCGTCATGCCGTGGCTTGTGCCCAGGATGATGTGGTCGCTGCCGGTCGTCAGAGCCACACCGATCAGAGCGTCGGTCGGATCGAGGTTGATCGCGATCACGCCGCTCGAACGCGGATTGCTGTACTGGCTCAGCTCGGTTTTCTTGACCAGACCGTCCTTGGTCGCCATGACCAGTTGCCGCGGCGTGGCGCCTTCGGGGTCTTCGAAGCTGCTGACCGCGATGATCGAAGCAATCGTCTGCGTCCCCAGGTTCAACAAATTGGCGATGCTGCGACCTTTGCTCTGACGGCTCATCGCCGGGATGTCGTACACCCGTAGCCAGTAGCAGCGGCCGCGATTGGTAAAAATCAGCAGATAATCGTGTGTGGAGGCGACGAACAAATGCTTGATGAAATCATCCTCTCGGAGGTCCGAGCCGATGACGCCGCGCCCGCCGCGGCCCTGCCGCCTATAGGTGTCGATGGGCATGCGTTTGATGTAACCCGCGTGGCTGACCGTCACGATCACGTCCTCGTCGGCGATCAGATCTTCGATGTCCAGGGCTTCCACGCTTCCGGAGATCTGGGTTCGACGTTTGTCTCCGTATTTTTCTTTGATCTCATTAATGTCCTTGCGAATGATGCCGAGCAGAACTTTCTCGTCGCCCAGAATCGCCTCATAGCCCTTGATCTCCTCGATCAGCCCGGCGTAATCCTTCGCGAGCTTCTCGATTTCCAGGCCGGTCAGGCGATGCAACTGCATGTTTAAAATCGCATCGGCCTGGGGACCGGTGAGAAAATGGTCGTTCCTGGTCTTGTCGCGGACGAATTCCGCAGGCAGCAACTTGCGAAGCGTCTGGCTCTCGGCCAGACGAAGCGGTTTCTTCATCAAGTTGGTCTTGGCGGTCGGGACGTCGGGCGATTTCTTGATGATCTCGATGATCTCATCGATGTCGCTGACTGCCAGGATCAGGCCTTCCAGGATGTGTGCCCGGTTGCGGGCCCGCTTCATCAGAAAGATGCTGCGACGTCGGATGACTTCTTTGCGATGTTCGATGTAGAGGTCGAGCATCTCGCGGATGGTGAGCGTTTCCGGCCGGCTGTTGACCAGCGCGATGTTGGCGATCGCGAAGGTCGTCTGAAGTGGCGTATACTGATAGATTTTGTTCAGCGCGATCTCCGCGTCGGCATCCTTCTTGATCTCGACGACAATCCGCAATCCCTGGCGATCCGATTCATCCCGGACATCCGCCACCTCTGGCAACGATCCGTCATGAACACACTCGGCGATCTTCGAAACAATCGTCGTCTTGATCACCGTATAAGGAATCTCAGTGATGATGATCTGATCTTTGCCTTTCTTGTTGGACTCAATCTCGGCCTTACCGCGAACCGTCAGATGCCCTCGACCGGTGGTGTAGGCGTCGACAATGCCTTTCTTGCCGCAGATGATACCGCCAGTCGGGAAGTCCGGTCCCGGCAGAACTTTCATGATGTCCTTGAAACCGCACTTGGGGTCGTCGATGACCAGCAACAGCGCGTCGCAAACTTCGCGGAGATTATGGGGCGGAATGTTCGTGGCCATACCGACCGCGATGCCGGTGGAGCCGTTGACCAGAAGGTTTGGAAAACGCGAAGGCAACACAACCGGCTCGGTTCGCGTTTCGTCGTAGTTGGGGACGAAATCAACCGTGTCGTAGTCGATGTCCGCCATCATCTCGGTTGCCGGAGCAGCCATGCGGGCCTCGGTGTATCGCATGGCGGCCGGCGGATCGGCGTCAATGCTGCCGAAGTTGCCCTGGGGATCGACCAGTGGATACCGCATGTTCCAGGACTGGCCCAAACGCACGAGAGTACCGTAAGTGGCTTGGTCGCCGTGAGGGTGATAGTTACCGCTGGTGTCGCCGACGATCTTGGCGCACTTCCGGTGGGCGCTGCGCGGCCCGAGGTTCAGGTCGTTCATCGCCACAAGAATCCGGCGTTGCGAGGGCTTCAGGCCGTCGCGGACATCGGGCAAAGCTCGGGCGACGATGACGCTCATTGCGTAGTTGAGATACGAATTCTTGAGTTCCTCAAGAATCGGTTTCTCTTCAAAATGGTCTCTCGGTTGTTGTTCCGTTTCCTTCATATTCCCTATCTTCTCTCTAGTCCGGACAGCAATCCGACCGTTGAGATCGCCGAAAAAAATCACAAGGGGTGACGCTCACGTGGAGGCCTGCCACCATCCATAGTCAGGGTTGCTCCAAATCGTTAACCATACCGGCATCTGAAAAAAAAGTCAATATCCCCCAACATGCCCTCTCCCCGGTCGAAAAAGATCGCCCCGCCCGTTTTGCCTCGGCTCAAACGTGCCGTATACTTTCCGTGTAAGGGGTAATCAAGAGCCAGCACAAGACTGCAAACAGGAATTCTTCCGATACTCCTTCCTTCCAGGGGGGGCGGCAGACCGTTCAAGGCTATGGGGGGTCGGCTGTCTCCCTATTTTTCTGCGCAGCCATGGAACAGACAGAGGCAACACATCACTTATCCCTTTGCCGTTCTCGGATTTTCTCCAGCGTCAGAGCGCCGCGCGTCGTCATCCGGCTGGCGTAAATCTGCAAACCGCGAATCTTGCCGCGGAACTGACGGTCCAGCCCGGCCCCCTGCAACGTCTTGTTGAAGTTCCCGATCACCAGGTCGCCGCCGCCTTCGTCCACGGGTCCTCGGTTGTATGTGGTCTTGCGATCGAGCGCGGCGGGCGTGCTCTCATCGCCGAAATACCAGCAGACATTCTGTGCCTGGAGTCCCGCGTCGTAAGTGACCGCGAAGAAGACCCATTTTCCGACCACGACCTTGCCCGGCGAACTGTCGTTCTGAATACCGTCCGGCCACTCGTTGACGGCCAGACGCATTCGCCCGTCCTCATGATGAACCAGGTCGATGCCCGAACGGTTGTGCTGGAGACTGAAGAGAATTCGATTGCCGCCGGCGCCGACTTTCATCTCGGCCGCGTTCAGCCAGCCCATGACCGTTAACGAGTGGGCTCCTTCGAGGTCCTCGATCGGACCGTCGCCCACCTGAATCCACGAGAACGGCGCTTCCACGCCCAGATCGTACGCGCCGTCGGGGTCCCTGGCGATCTTGCCGCCGTGCAGCGACACTTTGGGCTGGTCGCCGTCGGCGAAACCGAATCGCACCAAAGGCCGGTCCGAGCGGCGGTCCACGAAGACAGGCAGCGTTGTGCTGCTCGAAACGCCTTCGCTGTCGGTGACGGTCAGAACGACCGCGTAAACCCCTGGCCTTTCGAAGGTGTGCGTAGGTGATTTGTCGGTCGAAGTGGCCGAATCGCCGAAATCCCAGCGGCATTGCCGTTCCCAGGGCGTCGAGAACCGAACTGTCAGCGGCGCCACGCCTTCGGTCCGATCCGCCACAGCCTGGGCGGTCGGACGCATCTTCTCGCCGGGGGCGTATCGGGTCAGTCGGATGGCGGAGTCCTGCCGAGTCGGCACGAAATGGAAGCGGCCCGGCCCGGCCGAACCCATCGGCAGGATCGTCATCGCCCAGGGATCGATCGCATCGAGCTTGTAGGAACCGTCGGGCAGGTCGAGCTCGACAGGCTTCCTCTCGGCAAAGTACATCAGGTAGCAATCCCCGGGCTTGGCCAGGATGCAGACGGCCGGATGATGGCTGAAGTCCGGCTGCATCTGCTGAAAAGGAAGACCTTCAATGGTCTCCTTCATGAACTGAATCCTCGAGGGGCTCTGGCCTCGTAGGACCCCGCCTTTGGACCACCACAGGAGATCCTGTGGGTGCATGTATGTCTCGCCGTGGCCCACGTAGCAGCCCGCCAGCGTACCCCGCCAGAAGCTTCGCACCATTTCCTGAGGCGTGATATTGCCCCAACCCTGCGGGACGTCGCCCTCATAGCGACATTCATCATAGATTACCGGCTTGCCGTACTGGTCGCGCCACTCCTTCGCCCTCGCGAAATCGCTGGTCTGGATGCTGCAATGGGTTACCCAAGGCTTCGTGTGGTCGTACCAACCCCGACAGTTGTGAATCCCACGGAGCCGCTGGTAGGGGTCCTCATTCTGAAGGATCTGGAAGAACCGGTCCCAATCGGCCATACTCTTGTCGCCGCGATGGCCGGCCATGGCCCCCGGCGCCATGAGATCGTACTCGTTCGCCAGCGACCACCAGACGTTGCGGAAGGCGGACAGACGGGCGATGGCGTACCGAAGATACCGATCGTCGTTTTCGCGCCCCATTTCCGCGAAACCCCAGCGGTCGTACGGATGCCAGAGAATAATGTCCGCTTCGATCCCCAGATCCCGCAACTGCCCGACCCGTTTCTCGAAGTGCCGCCAGAAGGCCGGATTGAAGCGTGTGAAATCCCAGTTCGTCAGAGGCTTGCCCTCGTACGGATAGTATTGCGGCTCGTTTCGGTTGTAGGTGTAGGCCTTGGGGAACACGCACATCCGTATCTTGTTGAAGGGAGAGTTCTTGAGGGTTTCGAGCGTCTGCTCCTCCATCGCGTCGCCTTGGTGGGTCCAGGCGTAGCAGGTGGTCCCCACAGACAAATGCGGCGTTCCGTCGGCGTAGACCAATTGCAACTTGTTATAGACACGGACCGGACCGTGGTTGCCCGGTCCGGCCGGCGTACAGACGAAGCTCCCCTCGACTGCGTCGAGCTCGCGGACATTGCTCCTGGTTCGATAGGTCCACTCGCCGGG
>JAGPGT010000200.1 GCA_018055905.1 Phycisphaerae bacterium | reverse complement strand
AGCGGGCGGTCTGTGTTGACACCGTGCACGCGACGGTCGCCGGCGGTGTTGTAGAAACCCTTGCCGAGCATGAGGCCGAACACGTGCGGGCCAGCCTGGCGGAGTGAATTCGTGATGTCGAAAGTCGAGTAATAGACCGTCTTCTCGTAGACGGACCAAGCGGGGTCGAGGAAACGGTCTCCCACCTTGGAGCCATCGAGGAACAGGTCGTAGTGGCCCAGGCCACAAACATGAACCACCGCCCGCGTCACAGGCCGGGACACATCGAACGCCTTGCGGAAAAGAGGCAGCCCCGCGCCGGGGGTGGGACTGTCCTGCCCGATCCACCTGGCCCGCCAATCCTGCGGACGAAGCACGCCCATTGTCCAGGACGCCGGCCGGCTCCAAGCCGAGGGCAGACCGTCCTTGTTCCAAACGCGAACCTGCCAGAAGACCTGTTGTGAAGAAGTCAGGGTCTTCCCGCCGTAGGCGATGTGCGTCGTCTCTTCCGAGGCGACCTTGCCGCTGTCCCACAGATCGCCGTCGTACCGGGCCAGCGACTCCCGCGAGGTTGCGACCTGCACCTGATAGGCCGTCTGCCGCTGGCCGCGAACGTCCGATCGCAGTTGCCAGGAGAGTCTCGGCGTAGGGGAATCGATTCCGAGCGGGTCTATGGCGTACTCGCAGCGTAGCTCCACCGGCGATAAATCCGCCTGTCCGGCCGCCGGGACTTCCAGATCCACATGCTGCTGGCTCCGGAAAACGTCGAGCCGGACCTTCAGCCCGGCGGGAGCGTCGCGATAAATCCGCAGCAAATCATCCAGCGTGCCCACCTGTCGACCGGCACCTTGGAGAATGACATCGCCCTGCCGCAACCCGCACTGCGCCGCCACGCTTGCGACGGGCACATCCACGACCACGACGCCCGTTTCGCCCGGCAACCCGGCCGCCGAGACCTCGCCCAGCCCGACGACGTTACGGACCTTGGCACCGAGCCATTCGGTCACGCGAGAATCCCGCCGTGGCGATGATTCCGCAACCAGAGCCGCCGGACCGGGAAGCCGCGGCGTGCGAGCGATGGCCTTCAGTTGAGGTTTTTGCACACCGAATTGGTCCATCGGGAAGTTGGCGAAGCCCAACTTCAGGGCCGGCGATCCCTCCTTCACGCGGTAGTCCCCGCGAGCGGGATCGACGAACAAGGCATCGGCCATGAGAGAGCCGACGTCCAACCCGCTCGCCCGCTGCAGGGCTGCAGCCGGCGCAGGTGTCTGTTGTCCTGGAACGTGGAGGAGATTGAAGTCGCATTCCCTGCCCCAGGGTTTGTTCACGCGGATCGGTCGGTACTCGGTGAACAGGATGTTGCGGCGAAACACGTCCTGGCTGTTGCGATACCAGACGTGCGGGTGGAAGGAGTTTCCGACGATGATATTGTTCTCGACGTGGCGATAGAATCCTTCGCGGAGCTTCAGGCCGCCATTGAGACAGAGATTGTTGTAGATCTGGTAACGACTCGATCCGTCGTCCAAGTCGATATCCCAGCCGTGATCGCATCGCCACCGGCTGTTGCGAAGGACGTTGGGCTGAACCATGTCGAGAGTTGGGAGGTTCTTGTCGGTGCCGAGCGTCACCGTGTCCAGATCGATGCCCTCCAGACCCCAATACCGATCGCGGCCCCACGAATTGAACGAGCCGTGATCGCCGGTCTCCAGGACGGTGTCGAACACGTCGCAGAACTCGATCACATGGCCGCCGAACGTGCCCTCGGAGATGTTGATCCCCGCGCGAGGGACGTCGTAGATCGAACAATGGCGAACGATAATCCCCATCGACATGGAGATCTGCACGGGGGCGGTCTGCTTCTCGACGCGACCGGTTTCGTGGATCAGGCAGTCTTCGACGAGACAACCGGCCGGGTAGTTCGGGGTCTTGGGTCCCGGCGTCTTGTCGATATCCCTGTAGTGCTGCCGCTGGTTGTATTCGAACAGGGGATTGCGGACCGCGTTCGGATCGCCGACGAACGCGACGCCGTTGGCGCCGGTCCCCACAATGTGGCACCCGCGGACGGTGATCCTCTGGTTGTAGTTGTTGACGAAGACGCCGTTGCCGCCGAGCTGGTCGAGCGTGCAGTCCTGAATGACGCAATCTTCGGCTCCATCAAAGAGGATCGCCCCACCGCGATACGTGGTCCAGTCGCTGCGGAGCAGGGGCTCCCGGTTCTCCATGAACGTGCGCGCCGCGTGACGGAACGTCAGGCCCCGCAGACTGACGAAACGAACGGGCTTGTCCCGCGTGCCGCGGAATTCGACCAGATGCCGCAGGCGAACCGCTTCGACAACCGCCTGGTCCAGGTCCAGTCCCTTGGGCGGATAGAAGTAGAGCGTGGCGGCCCTGGCGTCGTGGAACCACTCGCCGGGTGCGTCGAGTTCCTCGAAGATATTCTCCACCATGCGATAGGTCTTGTGCATCCCCATCCGGCGGTTGTTCTGCCAGCCGCCCTCGTATGTGACCTCGCCGTTTGGGTTCTTGCCGGTGATGAGGTAATGAAAGTCGCCCCATTCGTGGGCGTGCATGGCGTGAATGAACCCGCCGCGAGGATCGGACCATCGCGAAGCCCGCGCCGGACTGAAGGCATCGGCCGCAAATCCATTGAAATGGCGGACGTTCGGATCGAAATTCGGATATCGGGCCATGGGCCGTCGGACGCCATTGACGAACAACTGGTCCGTCACAAGCCCGGCGGGAACGGCGGCCTTCATGATTCCGTCCCGGAACGGCTCCCAGCGCAGAGTCAGCTTCACGCCGCCACTGACAACGGGGCATTCCTGCCCGTAGGCAACGTATTCGACGAGAGCCTGAGGCGCCCCGGAGTCGTCTTCCGTGAAGACCAGTGTCTCGGGCAGATAGTAGATGCCTCCTCGCAGGTAGATGGTGACAGGTTCGCCCTTCGGGGTCCGTCGGGCCGCCTGCTGCGCTCGCTGGAGCGTCGCGAAGGGCCAATCCGGAACACCTGGGTTCGCATCGTCCCCTGCCGGCGAAACGTGAAACTCCGCCGCGATTGCGGCAACCGATGTCAGGCTTGCGAGCCCCCAGGTCACGATCAGGCGCATGATTCGATTCTGCATGGTTCTCCTCATTTCAGAAGGCCAGCCGTATTGTCGGCGGCAGAGGCACAAGATGCAAGAGCCGCTGGGCCGTGGAGGCCGAATTCCGTTGCCAATTCCGCTTCTGCGAAGATAATAGGCCGCCAGAGGCGCAAGTCGTTGCGTCGCATCGGTGGACGTCAAGAGGAGATGGCCTGATATGAGCGAGAGTACAAAGCACAATCCGTCGCGTCGCGAGTTCCTCCAAGGGGCCGGCCAGCTCGCGACCGGTTCCGCACTGCTGGCTGCGATCGGGCCGCGGGTCTATGCGGGCGAGGACAACACGATCCGCGTCGCCCTCGTCGGCTGCGGCGGACGCGGGGCCGGGGCGACCGCCAATGCCCTGGCGACCAAGAGCGGACCGATCAAGCTGGTCGCGATGGCCGACGTTTTCCAGGATCGGCTGCAGCGCAGCTACGACGGCCTGATCGAAGCCGCCAGCGCGCCTCGGACCAGTGGATCAGCCGATATCTGGGTCATGGGATACGAAGCTAAACAGATCGACGTGCCGCCGGAGCGACGATTCATTGGCTTCGACGCTTACCAGAAAGCCATGGACTGCCTGCGACCGGGCGACGTGGTGATCCTGACGACGCCCGTGGCGTTTCGCTGGGTGCACTTTGGCTACGCGATCCGCAAGGGAATCAACGTATTCATGGAAAAGCCTGTCACCGTGGACGGACCCACGACGCGCAAGATGCTCCAGCTTGCGGAAGAATCGGCTAAAAAGAATCTCAAAGTGGGGGTCGGCCTAATGTGCCGGCACTGCAAAGCTCGCTGGGAGCTCTACGACCGAATCAAGGACGGCCAGATCGGCGAAATCCACATGATGCGGACGTACCGTCAGCAGGGTCCTGCGGGATTTGCGGGTCCCAGGGAAGGCAACGCCAACGAGTTGCTCTGGCAGATCCGCAACTACCTGGGCTTCTTCTGGGCCAGCGGCGGGCTGTTCCAGGACGTCGTCGCACACAATGTGGACGAGTGCTGCTGGATGAAGGACGCCTGGCCGGTTCGGGCCCAAGGCTCAGGGTCGCGCTGCTATCGCGGCAACTGCGTGGACCAGAACTTCGACCACTACGATGTGGAATACACGTTCGCCGACGGCACGAAGCTCTTCTTGAACAACCGCCACATGCCCGGCTGCCACGGAGAGTTCGCCAGCTACGCACACGGCACGAAGGGCGCGGCCGTGATCTCGACCCACATGCACACCCCCGCCAAGTGCCGGATCTACAAGACGCAGGACTTCTCCAGGGAAAGCCTCGTCTGGGCGTTCCCGCAGCCCGAGCCCAATCCCTATCAGCTCGAATGGGATCACCTGATCGACGCGATCCGCAACGACAAGCCTTTCAACGAGGTCAAACGGGGCACGGAAGCCAGCCTCGTGACGTTGATGGCCCGCAGGGCCGTGCACACAGGCCAGATCGTCACCTTCGACGAGATGCTCAGCAGCGAGGAGGAGTTCGCCCCGGACGTGGACAAGCTGACGATGGACTCGCCGGCCCCAGTACGGGCCGCGACAGACGGCACGTACCCGACGCCGCAGCCGGGCCTCCTCAAGAACCGCGAGTACTGACGAAGTCGGGCGCTCACAGAAACCGGATGCAAACCGGCTTGGAGACTACGATCTTCTGCCCTGTCGGCTCCAGAGAGCCGGTTGCGGGATCGATCCGGAAAACGACCACGCTGTCGCCGTCCTGGTTGGCCACAAGGCAGAAGCGGCCCGTCGGGTCGATGTTGAAGTTTCGCGGCGTCTTGATCCCGTCGGTTTCGTGCTCGACGAACGTGAGCGTCCCGGTGGCCGGATCGATGCAGTAGACTGCGATGCTGTCGTGCCCGCGATTGGAGCCGTAGAGGAACTTGCCGCTGGGGTGGACGCGGATCTCGGCGCACCAACTGCCGCCCGTGTATTCCTTGGGCAGCGTCGGGACCGTTTGAATCTCCGTCAAAGCACCGGCGACCGCGTCGTAGGCAAAGGCGACGATCGTGCCGTCGAGCTCGTTGATCACGTAGGCGTGTTTGCCGTCGGGATGAAAAGCGAAATGTCGTGGGCCGGCGCCGGGCTTGGTCTGCGCGAACGGAGGATCGTTGGCGACGAGCTTGCCGGTCTCGGCGTCGAGCTTGTAGATCATGATCTTGTCGATCCCCAGGTCGGCCACGAACACGAAGCGGTCGTCGGGGCTTAGGTTGACCGAATGGGCATGCGGCTCTTTCTGTCGCGCGGGATTCACGCTGGAGCCCTCGTGCTGGATGAACCCGCTCGGTTCTGCGAGCTTGCCGTCGGCGCCGATCGGAATCACCGAGGCGCTGCCGCTGCCGTAGTTCGCGACGAGCACGTACCTGCCTGCGTGATCGACGTTGACGTGGCAGGGCCCGGCCCCGCCTGTGGAGGCGTCGTTCAGGAGCGTCAGATCCCCTGTGGATTTGTCGATGGCGTACGCAAAGACGCGCCCTCCACCCCCGGCCTCGCTGACGGCGTACAGGAATTTGCCGCTGGGATGAATCTCGACAAACGATGGATTGCGGGCCTCGGCCGCGAGGACCGGGCTCGAAAGCATCCCGGTCTGGAGATCGAGCGTGCTGCGATAGATCCCCTTGCTGGCGTTCGCCCCGCTCCCGGTGTAGGTCCCGATGTAAACCCGCAGGGAATCGGCCGAAGCCGTCGAAAGAACCACCAGCGAAAACGCAGTGCCGACGAGCACATTGGAAATCATACTCGAAACCTCCCCGAGAATAGCCCACATATTATCAATCCTGAAGACACAACAACACCGCAATGCCATATTTCATAGTATGGGCAACCACCCGGATGTTCAAGCTCTTGATTTCAACAACTTCCACTCACCGCAGGCGGCCTTGTTCACCACACGGCCCCTTGCACAACGTAAGACAAATTGCGTATCATAAACCTTGCCGTTTTATACTATCGGTACAACGTGCCAGATCTCAGGGGTCTAGGTAATGTCCCCAGGAGTTCTCGTCGCAGCGGACCTGTCATCGCGGCCTGTTCCCAAAAAGGTCGTTGTCGGGGTCTTGCGGTGAACCATTAGAAAAAAAAGGATTGGTGAGCATGACGCCTTTACTGGCGAAAATGGGTATCCTGGTGAGCCTGACGATGCTGGCGGCCCTGTCCGGTTGCAGGCGACAGCCAGATGAAACACCAGGGCAAACGCCTATCAGCATCATCACCAAGACCGGTGTCGAGATGGTGCTGATCCCCGCAGGTACGTTTATCATGGGCGACGACGAAGGCGAACCCGACGAGAGGCCCGCACACCGCGTGAAGCTGGACGCCTTCTTCATAGACCGCTACGAGGTCGTGCAGGCGGAGTTCAAAAAGCACAGAATCTCCGACCCCTCGCACTTCAAGAGCGACGACCGACCGCTGGAACAGATCAACTGGACGGACGCGGCCCTGTACTGTAACGAGCGGTCCCTGGCGG
>JAGPGT010000199.1 GCA_018055905.1 Phycisphaerae bacterium | reverse complement strand
ACCTCTTTCTCGAAGGCGATGAACCGCTCGAATTGCAGCTTATGGATGTCGGCCTCTTTCTCCCCGGCCAGCGGATGTTTGGGGCTACACGCCAAGACCAGCAGTTCGTCCTCAAATTCGTATACATCCAGGCGTTTGTCCTTCTTGGGGATGGCGACGATACCGATGTCGACCTCGCCGCTGAGAACCAGTTCGTAAATCCGTTCGGCACGGAAGTACTCGATGTGCACATTGACGTTCGGATACCGGAGCATGAATTTCTTGATGTATTCGTGTAGACTGTGCATCCCGATGCTGAAAATCGCGGCTACGTTGATTCGAACGTCGACGCCGGTCTCCAGGCTGTGCAACTCATTCTTGAGCTGCTCGTGGCGTTCGATGATGTCGCGTGCGGCCCGGTAGAAAACCTGTCCCGCTGCGGTCAGTTCAATCGGGCGTTTCCTACGCGTGATCAATTGGCACTTGTACGCCAGTTCCAACTGGGCCAACTGCTGCGAGACCGCCGACTGGCTCAGGAGGTGCTTTTCCGCAGTTTTCGAGAAGCTGTGGGAGTCCGCCAGGTCACAGAACAGCTTGAGCGTTTCCAGATGCATTATTAATGTTCCTAATGCGATGTATCACCATATCCGGCTTCTCTGATTAGGGATTTTGAGTCATTATATTAATTCCGCTAATGTTTTACAAGTCCATAGAGTTAAGGAGTCACGCAATGAATCTGCAACAGCCCAACGCAAACGAAGCCACACAGACATCCAACCGCTCGCGAAGCGTGTCGCCCGTATCGGGTTTGTGCACGCGCTGCATCGATGGATGCAAAGGCAACTGCGAGACATTCAAGGCCACTTTCCGAGGCCGGGAGGTTATCTATCCAGGGCCTTTCGGCACCTTGACCGCCGGCGGGGACAAGAACTACCCCATCGACTACTCGCATCTGAACATCGCCGGCTACGCCCTGGGCGCCAAGGGTCTACCCGAGGGGCAGATCGGCCACTCGGACAACACGTTGTTTCCCATGGTGAACACCGAAACGCAGTACGGCGTCAAGACCAAAGTCAGGATGAAACTGCCCATCTTCACCGGCGCTCTGGGTTCGACGGAGATCGCCCGCAAGAACTGGGAACACTTCGCGGTCGGCGCCGCGATCGCCGGCATCACCATCGTCTGCGGCGAGAACGTCTGTGGCATCGATCCGGCCCTGGAGCTCGATGCCAAGGGCAAGGTCAAGAAGGCCCCCAACATGGCCCAGCGCGTCGAGCAGTACAAGCGATATCATGAGGGCTACGGCGACATGATCGTTCAGATGAATGTCGAGGACACCCGTCTCGGCGTGGCAGAGTATGTCGTGGGCCAGCTCGGCGTCGAATGCATCGAGCTCAAGTGGGGCCAGGGCGCCAAGTGCATCGGCGGTGAAATCCAGGTCGACTCCCTCGAACGGGCCCTGGAGCTCCAAAGGAGAGGCTACCTGGTCACCCCCGACCCGTCCAACCCCGCCAACCAAGCCGCGTTCAAGGACGGAGCTCTCAAACATTTCGAGCGGCATTCGCGTCTGGGTTTCATCGATCAGGAGGGGTTCATGAAAGAAGTCGAGCGGATCCGCGGCCTCGGCGCCAAGCGAGTCACGCTCAAAACCGGCGCCTATCCGATGCGTGAGCTGGCCATGGCCATCAAATGGGCCTCGGACGCCAAACTCGATCTGCTGACCATCGACGGTGCGCCGGGCGGCACCGGCATGAGCCCCTGGCGCATGATGGAGGAGTGGGGAGTCCCGACATTCTACCTCCAGTCGATGACGTATGACCTGTGCCAGAAACTCGCGGCCCGCGGCAAGTTTGTCCCCGACATCGCCATCGCCGGGGGCTTCAGCACCGAAGACCATGTTTTCAAGGTCTTGGCCATGGGTGCGCCGTACACCAAGGCCGTCTGCATGGGCCGGGCCCTGATGATCCCCGGCATGGTCGGCAAGAACATCGGGCTGTGGCTCCAGCAAGGCGCCGACGCGCTGCCCAAGACCGTCAGCCAGTTCGGAACGACGGTCGAAGAGATCTTCGTCTGCTACGAGGACCTCGTGGCCAAGTACGGCAAAGAAACCGCCAAGAAGCTCCCGTTGGGCGCCGTCGGCTTGTACACCTACGCCGACAAGATGAAGGTCGGACTCCAGCAGCTCATGGCCGGCAGCCGAAACTTCAAGATCTCCACGATCAGCCGGGACGATGTGATGGCCCTGACCCCGGAAGCCGCCAAGGTCTCAGGAATCACCTACATCATGGACGCCTACAAGGAAGAAGCCGACAAGATCATCAACAGCTAGAGACCTTTCGCTCTCAGACCGAATATCAGTGGGGCCTCCTGGCGACAGGAGGCCCTATGGTTTTCGTGCCTTCCCCCATCCTGGGGATCATTCTGAGGAAACCGCGTTTTTTTTCGTGCCAATGCGGTTTTTCTTTGACAGGCGCCCCAGACGGGGCTACATTTTTCGCAGTCTTTGTCCAAGGATTGGAGGATTATTCAATGCAGGAATATGAAGATCTGAAGAAGTTGGTCGCCGAGATCGAATCGGATATCAATAAGGCCGAGGGCGGCAACAAAGCGGCGGGAACCCGCGTTCGCAAGCAAATGCAGACGATCAAGCAGGCTGCCCAAATCGTCCGCAATCGCGTCCTTGAGATCCGGTCCACCGACTGACTCGACCGACACCTTTGTTTGTTGATTGCGACGGATCGCCCGGCCGCCAACCGTGTCGCTGACGGCGTGCAACCCGCGAGAATAATTCATGAGGTCCTTGCATTCCACGCATCAGGTGAATGCTTAGGTGGAATGTCTGTTCTGAGGTGGTTATGCCCCCCGCTCTCCTGTTTGACTTGAACGAGATCGACCTGAACGCCAAACCTCTGTTCGACCGGGCGGCTATCGAAGCGGTGAACCCCCAGCGATATGAGATGCAACAGCTCGACGGCATCCTGTGGTACGACAAGGAAAAAGCCTGTGTTCTGGGTTATAAGGATGTGACGGACAAGGAGTTTTGGGTCCGCGGGCACATCCCCGGCCGACCGCTCATGCCCGGCGTCATCCAGATCGAATCGGCCGCGCAGCTGTTGAGCTGGTTCGTCAAAGAGATCTACCAGGAAGAAGGGTTCGTCGGTTTCGGCGGAATCGACCGGACGAAGTTCCGCGCCGCCATCACGCCGGGGTGTCGCCTATACATGCTGGGCCACGTCATCGAGGCCCGCAGAGGCAGACGTTACGTCTGTGACGTGCAGGGCCTCGTAAACGGCAACCTCGCCTTCGAGACAACGATCTCAGGCATGAAAGTCTGAGCATCGGTGTTGGTTCCGTGGGAATTGGACACTTTCGTCGGCCCGGGGACTTGGTTGGTGGGCTGACAATGGCCTCGTCCGTTCCTGAGGGGCGTTTGTCGTCTTTGATTTCGGCGTTGATGTTTCTCGCGGCTCGCACCGGTTCATCCGCCGGGCGGGCCTGATTCCGTGGGAACGGACGTTATAAAACCTACGAGCCAGCCAGGCAATCGAGCTATCCGAGCAGTACCCGATTCGTGCCGTTACGGCATGGCTTGGGAATCCCCCGACGACCACCACGCGGCACCACCTGAGCGTGCCGGATGAGCACTTCGAGAGGGCCGCCAAGGCGGCGCAATGATGCATCGCAGTCAGATGCGGAACGCTCTGCACCAAGCCGCGATGAGCGCGGCCCCCCCTTCAGAAGGCCCCGAAAATGCGGATTTGCTCGTACGCGCGGGAACTCACGGCTCTGAAGATTGCCGGAATTACCAATAGCCCCAAGGGGATTTGAACCCCTGTCGCCGGGTTGAAAACCCGGTGTCCTAGACCTACCTAGACGATGGGGCCACGTTAGAAACCTACTCTTTACGATTATCTCTTTGCCGTGGGGTTTGCATCCGCCAATTCGCAAATTGTCAATCGCAAATCGTAGATCCTTACAGGCTTATTGCCGACACCGGGCAAGCATCGACGCAAACGCCGCAGTCTACGCAGCTATCCGCGTTCACTTTCGCCTTGCCGCCGACCATGCTGATCGCGCTGCTCGGACATTCGCTCACGCAGCTTTCGCACCCGGTGCATTTTTCCTTGTTGACTTCGGCCGGCATCCACAAACCCTTTCAAAGAACGACTTCAAACCATTGTACCAGAAAAGACAGAATCATACCGTATTTTCAAACTATTACAACCCAAATTTTGAAAACTCGCGTCGTAACTGTCTCGCTCCCCTATTCCGAACCGAGACCTGCCGAATTTGTTTTTGTACTACGTTGGAGACACGATCGAGGTTTTCCAAAAGTTGGCTCCTCGAAACGGCGGGGCTCACATCGCCGGCACCGCTTCGGGGTAAAGCTGACCCGTCGGGCTGATCTTGAAGACGTAGATCAATCCTTCCCTCAACGGCTGGTACATCACGCTGCCATAGATGGCTCTGATCCCATGTTCGTGTAGTTTGGTGGGGTCGTTGGCCAGATCCCAGATGGCGGACCAGAACAATTCCCGATGCTTGATGGGCAGGGCTTGGAGCAGACCACTGTAACGCCTAGGTTCGGCGCCGGGTTCCTCAATTGCATACCCCTCCTCTGGTGCCATCTTCTCGCCGTAAACGCGACGCCAAAGATACAAGGCCCTCGATTTGCCGTCTGCAACCACCTTGTCTTCAAATTTCACGATCAACGCGTCGAAATGGACGATGTCGCCCTCAACAGTGTACTCCTTCTGCAGGATGATCTTGGTCTTGTCGCCCCGTGCGGTTTCCACAAAACGGATTGTGGTTAGAAGTCGGCCGTTCTCGTTGCGTTGGGAGATCACTTTGGCATACCCGATCTGATCCTCTTCAGTCAAATTCGCGATGGCCTGCTTGAGATGCTTGTTCTCGCTGAGCAACTCGTGGATGGTCATCGCCCCGCGATAGAATCCAGGACCGATAAATGCGGCTGCCCCAACGAACAACGCGGCGACCGCATAGGAAAAGAATCTCATCTTTTTGAGAATATATTTCATCTTGTCATCTTGAGAATGTATTTCATCCGTTCCGACCTGCCTGTTCCATGCCCCTTCTACGAAACGCACTTGCCGCCTGTTTCATCGGTCCCGACGAAGAGCTTTCTCCACCAAAACGCTTCCGGAACCGGAAGTTTCATCGTTGCATTCCGTCTCGGGTTCTCCTATGATGGTCGGGCAAATTGGGATTGGTTGGAAGGATAAGGCCTATGGATAGGGTACGATCTTCGTTCGCACACATTAGCCTCCTTGTCGGCCTGTTGGCTCTTTCCGGCTGTTACGAGCCCGAACCCCGACCTTTGGTGGTGGGAGAGGTCCCGCCTCTGGTACTGCCGCCTCAGGAGGCGCCGCCCGCCAGGCACAAGCTGATCGGCCGTTCGGTTCAGGGAAGACCCCTGATGATCCAGATCCTCGGCGACGGACCGGACACCGTCCTGATCATGGCCACCATTCACGGCAGCGAGCCGGCAGGAACCCCCTTGGTCAACCGTCTGATCGACCATCTGCGATACAATCGTAATTTGTTGGAGGGCCGTCGCGTCGTGCTGTATCCGATCGCCAATCCGGATGGGCTGGCCGCCGGGACGCGGGAGAACATCCGTCGCGTCGACCTGAACCGCAACTTCGAGACCGCCAACCGTGTGAACGACGAAACTACCGGCTTTCGCCCCTTGTCCGAGCCGGAAACCCGGGCCCTGTACAACCTCATCAAAGAATACAGTCCCAGCCGCATCGTGAGCATCCACCAACCGCTGAATTGCATCGACTACGACGGTCCCGGTCGTGCGCTGGCCACCCGCATGGCCCAATACTGCGACCTGCCGGTCAGGAAGATCGGCGCCAGGCCCGGCTCACTGGGCTCCTACACCGGTGAAACGCTCGGCATCGCGACGATCACGCTTGAACTGCCCGGCGAAGCCTCCAAAGACAGCGACCAAGTCCTCTGGGACAAGTACGGCAAGGCCCTGCTCGCAGCCATCCTGTACCCTGAGCATCCGCTCTGAGAGCGGCCGACCGTCCGGCCGGGTGTAGCGAGGGAACAACAGATATTGATCCGCACTCCCCCGGTAGGCTCGAGGGTCTTCCTTCGGAGTCCCGCTTTCAAAAGGGTCTGAGAGTCTTGCGTCGCAGCCGGTTCCTTTGGTTACCGACCGGGCAAAGCCAGTAGCCATTCAGAACCGCAGAAAGACCGGACCGATCCGGATTCCGCCACCCCGACGCAAAGCGGCGCTTCGCACCGCCTTGGCGGGAGCTTATCGCCTTCAATCCGCCATCGGAACGGGTGCTCCGCACGCCGGACGCACGATCCGCACACTGGCAAGCGAGCGTCCCGCTCGCGCTCCAAACCGGTGGCCCTAATGCGAAAAAACTCCCCCGCACGACCGCTTCGGGCGCGCTTGCCCACATGCCAGATGTCCGCCAAAGTGTAATCGAGGGGTTGATAAAGTATACAGGGCCATTTTGTAGGCTATTTGAACAACAAACAATTAAAAGTTGAGATCTGACCCTGCTCTTCCCTCGCCCGGCAGTGGGCGGCCAGTGTCCTGCTGGAGGCCCAGAGCCACTTCCGTCGCATCCA
>JAGPGT010000198.1 GCA_018055905.1 Phycisphaerae bacterium | reverse complement strand
AATGAGAGAAGACAATGCCATCGGAAAATAATGCGAAAGTCGCGGTCGTGATGGGGTCCGACAGCGATCTGAACATGATGCAGTGCTGCGTCGACCAACTCCGCGAGTTCGGAATTCCGGCGACGGTACGGATCCTCTCGGCGCACCGAACGCCCCAGGCAGCCGCGGAATTCGCACAAAATGCGGAGTCCCGGGGAATCCGAGTGATCATCGCCGCGGCGGGAATGGCCGCCCATCTGGCCGGCGCTATGGCCGCCTGGACGACGCTGCCGGTGATCGGGGTGCCCTTGGCCGCGGAAGGAGGTCCGGCCGGCCTCGACTCTCTGCTGAGCACCGTCCAGATGCCGCCCGGGGTTCCGGTCGCCACCGTCGCCATCGGCAAAGCCGGCGCCAGGAACGCCGCCGTGCTGGCGGCACAGATCTTGGCGACCGCGGACGCCGGGCTGCGGGAAAAACTTCACCACTTCAAAAAAAAGCAGGAACAAGCGGTCCGCGACAAGGACGCCGCGCTGTCCCGTTGAACCACCCGGCCTGGGAATGTCTGTGGCGGTGTCGATCGCGGCCCATGCTTCCTTCGCAGGCAAGCACCGATAACGGCCGTTCCGAGGATCGTCAGGGGCCCTGCTGCGGGCGAGGGGATGGATACGTCGTCTCCCGGAGGACCTGTGATGATCAGGGCAAACGAATCGAGGCAACCCACGTCGCCATAAAAGGCATCGTAGATCTCGAGAGTCCAGGCTCCGTAGGCATCGCGGCCGTCGAAGGCCCCCAGCGTCTGACGGGGTCGGAATGAGCCGGTGAACGGGGGCCGGGCGTCCTCGATAGAACTCTGCGCCTCGTCGTCGAACCTCGTCCCGGCGTAATCCTGACCTGTATAGTATCCCTCCCACGGTTCGCCGACGGCCAGATTCACAACGTGTCCCGAAGGGCCTCGTACCGACACCTGCAGATCGAAGGCTGAGGTGTGTCGAATGTTCACGAGGACGTCGAGATCCCAGATGACGATGTGGTCGGGAACGAAGATCACGGCGTCCTGCATCCACCCACGGCTCTCGGAGGGATTAAAGGGAATCCTCAGATTGAACTGACCGCTGTAAATGTAGACAAGATTGGTACTGTTTCCCCGGACAAATCCCGGTCGGACGAACAAAACCACTCCCACAATGACGATACCCCAAGAAGCGCGCATCTCTCACCCTCTCGATTTTTCCCTGCGACGTTTCGCTGCACTCCTCTGGCGGGCCTCTTCCTGAGTATTGGCATAATAAAGGAAACCGCCCCGGAATGTCAAGGGAAAAAACAACAAAAGATAACGCGCGGGGAAAAAATCCTCCGGAGGCGCGTCCTAAAAGACGCGCCCCCGAAGAAGAAAAAGATCACTTGCCGCCGGTCGTTTGCGACTGATTGAGTTGCAGATTCACGGTACTGGTGATCATCGGGTCGGTGTTGACGCCGGTGCTGATGTTGCCTCGCTGCACGACCTCGACATACTGCGACTGGCTGCCGCTGCCGAAGGGTGTCGTGACTCCTTGTTCCTGAGACCCCACAAAGTGCTGGATCCCACTGACTTCACCTACCCCTGTGGGTTTGACGAGGAGATTCGTGAACACACCTTCCAGACTTTGTGTGCCGCGGGCCTGCGGGAACTTTCCGTCGATGGTCCACAGGGCTTGTCCGCCCTTGATGTCGGCGGTCTGACGCGACGTGCTGGGCCCGAATGCGCTGCTGGCCGCGGCATTCTGGAAAATCGTTCCCGAGTTCCGCTGGTACGAACCCAGATGGGTATAGGCGCCGCTGAACTGCTGTCGCTGGTCATAGCTGGCCTTGTTGACCGCGGCGGCCGAACCGATGCCACCGAGCCATTCTACCTGGTTGATCGCGCCCACGGTGAAGTTCTGGGCCCAGCCGACGGATGCCTGCGCGCCGGCGGCCAGAAGCAGCACGGTGATGATGACGATTCCATACAGTTTTCTCATGATCCACTCCTTGTATTGACGACGAACGACCCCAAGCGCACAGCGGCTCGAGTCCTCGTCCGCCGCGGGGACTATCGTATGCCGGCGCTGCCGACATGTTGATCTCTGGCAAAACCGGCCATCTCGTAGACCTGTCGGCTTACGTTGACCCCCGGTACCCGCTGCTCCACGAGGGGCGGAGCCATCCGCGGGGCAACCCTGCGGATCGGCTCGGCGCGAGGGACCGACGCAACGGCAGGTTCCCGGCTCTGGCGGACGGGCGCGACCGGTTCCGGTTCGACCGCAGGGGCGGCCGCTTGAGGGTCCACGGACTCCTGGGGAACCGGGGCATCGGGGACCTCCGGAAGGATTAGGGACCCCGTGGGTTCCCCGGGCAATCGGGTGTCGTCAGGCTCCGTCATAGCCGGATAGGACCGGGGCCGAGCGCGAATCCGATCGTACAAAGACGCCGGAATCCGACGTCGTTCGAGCATCGTGGGATAGAACCGGTACGCGTCGGCGCTGAGGATCGCCTTGCCCTTGCCTTCCGTGATGCCGGTGGCCTTGGACCCCATCAGAGACAGCGAGTAATTCACCTGGCTGTAGCCGGCGGCCGCCGACGGGAAGGTGACGTTCGAACCGACCGTGACGCCCTTCATGCCACCGGAGACCAAAAGAATATCCACGTCCCACAGCAAGGCCTCGGTGACTGCGGCCTTGTAGGCCTGGTCCCAGTTGCGGTCGGGGTCGCCTTCTACATTCACCTTGCCCACATAGGCATAGCCTTCTTCGCGGAGAAGAGCCATGTCCACATTGGAGTCGATGAAGACCAGCAAAGGTTTGCCCTCGGGCCGTCGATCCCGCGTGACCGAGTTGGCGATTTCGAGCCCGCGGCCGTGGTGGTACCGGTCGGGGGTACCGAGCACGAAGGCCGAGACGCTGTTGAGCATGCCGCCGAACACCTCCAAAAGACCTTTGTGGGGAAGAGCCTTGAGCACGCTTCGCAGCTCTCGCATGTCTTCGGGGTTCTGCGGGTCAAACGTTGTCTCATAAATCTGGTCGTTCATGGTCGGGCCGTTGGGGAAATAGGCCTTGACGGTGCCCCAGCCGCCGTGGTTCCAATAGGGCAGATACGGCGGCAAACTCGTCAACGGCGCAGTGCGGTTCTCGAAATCCGAGACCGACGTCGTACTGATGTTCACGTTGGCGTTGGCGTTCGAGGTGCTGTCGCTGTTGCCCCCGGTTGCGGAGGCGTCGACGTTCTGGCTCTGCCCCGTGGTGATGGTGTTTGTGACACCGATGAGGTTGACCGGCGCGTAACCGCCCGGATCTGCGTTTTCCGCCCGTAACGCCGTGCCCAGCGCCAGGGCGATCGTGAGTGCGATGCCTGTCTTTTTCATCATTTTCTCCTTCAGAAAATCCTTTTCCATCGGGCCCCCTCCGCCACGCTTTCCGTGCGTGTGCACCGAGAGCAGGACTCCGTTCATTCCGGTACCGAGTCAGAGGATCCGCATCGACGGACCACTCGGTCGGACGTTGCAGGGATGTGTGCGAGACACGCAGACGTGACGTTGCGTCCGGATGGCCAAGTCAATCACCCCCCTTCGACGGCCTCCGGACATTTCAACCCCCCTCCCGAAGAGGCTCAGGACCTTCGACCTCTCGGGCCGTCGGAGTGCCTGATCCATTCTGCGAAACGGAGGCAACAAGCCGCGCATCCATCACGCGCAATGCATCCTTGCCTAGTCATCTTGTCACCCCGCATCGTAGACAACAATGACCGATCCCGGCTCTTTTGTCAACACCAATTATAGGACTCTTTAAATAAGATTTACCCGGACGAAGGTGGACAGGTTCGACCGACGAGTATCTTCCGCCGAAGAACCACCTTGGCATGTCCTTAACCAAGGCCTCAAGGCGCCCAAACCAACTCTTTTGTTCTCATATTTCTTCGCCAAATTGCCCAAGCCTTCCCATTTTTCTCCGGGACGAACCTGCAACTCAAAGCCTCGGCGCTACAACGGGCTTCAGCTCCTCGGCCCGGACGTCCTCCATGAGGCGTCTGCAACCGCGGGTCCGGGTAAAAACCGTTCGGACTACTTTACTTCCAGGACGGAGTTATAATCGCCATACGGGTTCATTTCCGAACGTTCGTTGTACGGATCCTGTTGCCACTGGCCGTCGACGACCAGACGGTAACGGTACAACCCGCTGGGAAGTCGGACTTTTGCCTGCCAGACGCCGCTGTCGCCGACCCGTTGCATGGGCGTGGCCGATGGCTGCCAGTTGTTGAAGTCGCCTGCGATGGCTACGTTCTGGGCACGTGGATACAAGGTCACGAAGACCACCGCGTCTTGGACCTGACTGACGCCATAGTAGTTGGCAAGCTTGGCATCAAGCTGCTCGCAAGCTTGAACCGAAGGTTCGGCGCGCGTCCCCACGGCGGTCTGCATCGGTTCCGCAGTCTTCTGCGGGGCTGCAAGCGCCGGTTCGGGGGGAGCCACGACGATCGGTTTGGGCGATGCCCCCACTGCCGCCGGCGCAAGCTCCGGGGAGACAACCACCTGCCCGGGAGCCTCGTGCCCGGGCTCCTTGGACAAAGCCGCGACAACCGTGGGCTTGGTGGTTTTGAGCAACTCGTTGGCGCTGGCGCCGATCGCTTCGAGCTGATCGGCCAGCGAATCCACGAGCCGCTTGCTCTTGACCTGGGGCCGCTCCTCGCTGCCGACGACTTCCTGGGCCAACTGGCGGAAATCCTGCTGTCCCTTGCTGGCCGGGTCGTACTCGTTGATCGGCTGTCCGAAACTGGACGCTTCTTTGATCCGCGTGTTGAAATTGACCACGGTCTTGAACATTCGGTCGCCGAAGTGGGATCGCAGCTCAGCGAGAATTTCGCGGGCCATTTTCGTTCGGATGTCGTACATGCTCGCCAACACGCGGACGGAGACGTTCTGCTGACACCGCTTGCACAAGACGCCCAACGTTTCGAGCTGTTTACTCAGGCCGTGCAAGGCGAAATAGCCCGTCTCGACGGGCACCAGCACGTCGGTGGCCGCCCGCAGCGCGTTGAATGTCAGCAGGCCCACTGCCGGCGGGCAGTCCACCACGGCGAAGTCGTATTCTTCCTTGACTTCGTCCAACACCGTCTTCAGGCAGGTCTCGCGATCCGCGACGCCGGCCATCTGCTGCTCGAACGCCGACAGGTCGATGCTGGCAGGAGCCAGTTCCAGGTTTTCCCCGATCTGCCAGAGGATCTCGGTCAGTCGGATGGGCTCGTTACGGCTGCGGGAGATCAGAACATCGTAGATGCTCTGTTCGATCTGCTCTTCCGGTACCGCCAGTCCGACCGCGCAGTGTGACTGCGGGTCCATGTCCACCAACAGAACCTTCTTGCCCAACTGGGCCAATGCGCTGGCCAAATTGATCGACACTGTAGTCTTTCCACATCCTCCCTTTTGGTTGACGACAGCCACTGTTCTCATGATTGTCTCCGCGAACGAGCTTTCGATTGCGCCGGTTCCTGGGCCGGTCTTGCCTTGCCCCGAAGGCCACCCCGCGATCCATCGCGTTGTCGGTCTTCGCGGACTCAAAAACCTTTATATCAGCACTGAGAGTCCAGATCAGTGCTTACAATGGACTTTTTCGGCGCGCGCGTCCAGAAAACTTTACCCTTTTATGGGACGGCCCAATAAAAAGACTTGACGCATCTTGAAATCGAACGGCTTATCGGCACAAAGACGCGTCCCCAACCCTCTGAGGACCGGCGCAAAATCCCCCTTCACGAAAGGGGACACGGAAGCCACAAGCCGGAGTGACATACGATGGGAGAAGACCGCCGGCACAGGAAATCGACGCCGAGAGTCTCGACATTACAGGACGTAGCCTCAGCCAACAGGGTTACACCACCCTGCAGCCGGTCGCCAGGTTTTTACGGCGCGTCAGTCGGCCAGCGGTGGGAGAATTCAGGACGACGAAACCGAGACGGCTTTGGCAGTTTTGGTGGAGCCAGACCTCCGGGACGATGCGACAACTTTACCGGTCCGCTTGGAACCGGCGGAAGCGATCTTTCGACCTGTGGTTCGACGGGATTTCTCCGAGAATGCGTGCGTAGATGTGCCGACTGGGACTTGGTCGGTGATCTCGATCTTTTTAACCTTCGCACGGACCGAACGGGTTTTTCGCGGTGTGGCGGATTTCGCGCCGGATTGCTTCGGCTCAGCGGTCCGTTTCCTCGGCCGAGGTCGCGTCTTACCGGAGGCCGCCCCGGCAACCCTCGTCAGGGTCAGGACGGACGGCTCAACCGCCTCCGACGCCGGCTCGGCAGTTACGATGCCCTGATCGGGCGACGGATCGGAGTGTTGTGAGAAGACCTCCTGGGTCCCAACGACAACCGCTGTTTTCATCCCTTTCTTCGATCGGGTCCGTTTGGCGCGATCGGCGGTCTCGACGCCATGGGATCTCTGCCGGCTCTGGCGGGGCCTTCGTACGCGAGGCGGATCCGACACGGCAAGGGCCTTCGGTTCTTCCACCGGGGGGACGTTCACCGCCGGAGCGGAGATGTCAAGGTCCGCCTGAGGGGACGACACGACCGGCAAGTCCCAAACCCTGGGGCTGAGACTGTCATTCTCGCCGATCGGTTTTGGCAC
>JAGPGT010000197.1 GCA_018055905.1 Phycisphaerae bacterium | reverse complement strand
GTCTTCTCCGGTGGCGACGACCTCCTGGCCGTGGGGCCTTGGGATATCGTGCTGGACTTCGCCTGGCGTGTTCGGTCGCTCTTTGACCAGACCTTCGGATACAAGTCCGAAAGGTCGTGTTCGCACCAGCCCCTCACGATCAGCGCCGGCGTGGCCATCATCAAACCCCGCTACCCGATCCACTTGGCGGCGCAACAGGCCGAGAACCTCCTTGAACAGGCCAAACACGAACGTGCGTCGCAGGCTTCCTCCCCCAAGGACCGGTGTTCCGCCTTGGGGGCTCTGTGGAAATGGAAAGACCATGAGACGATCATCCGGTCGGGCAAGCAACTGGCCGACTGGGTGGACGCCGGTACTGTCCAGAGAGGCTGGCTTCACACGCTGCTGCAACTGGCGATGCTGCGCCGAGGCCGGGCCGGTCCTGAGTACAAGGATGTACATCCGGCTGTCGCCACCAGCCGTCTGGCCTACCATATTGCCCGTAACTGGCCCAAACCGGGCGATGGGGACGAACGACGACGAGCAGCCCGGGCCTGGGCCGACACTCTCTTGAGAGAGTTTGACTGTTTCGACACGACGTCGCATTGTGAAACTGTTTATCTGCCTGCCATTGTGCGTTACGCACTCTTGGCCACGCGAGGGAGAACCGAGGAGTAGCCCAATGAATCCATATGGAAAGCCTCAAAAAACCAGCCCTGGAGACCATCATCGCAGCCGTTCAGATCAGTCGTCGGCTCCGTCTCTGAACAGACTCTGGCCCGACTATCTCAACGGCGGTTACTTTGACGGACAAGGTAATCTGAAGATTGAATACGTCAGTCGGGAAAAGGTGGAGCCGCTGGTGAAGGCGATGTGCTCGGAGGGGGGAGGTCTGACCACCCACCAGATCCGCCGCTACTTCGGTCACTGCCGGGCGGTCGAGACGCGATGCAAGGCATCCGGTGCTGCCTGGGCCAGCGTATGGCCCGAGGTCAAGAAGCTGGACGTCGCCGCCGCCGACGGCGCCGCCAAACAGCCGCCGAAGATTCCTCCGTTGTTCCGCGATTTCATCCGGCGAAACGTGGATGCGATCCAGACACAGAAGGACTTTCTCAACGGATTCCTCCCGCATTTCGAGGCCCTCGTGGGCTTCGGACAGGCCCACTTCAAAAAGGAAAGGAACTGATACCATGAAAAAGATAGGTCATTACATCATCAGAGGTGAGATTGAACTGCTCAGTGGCACCCGCATCGGCGGCAGCGACGATGTCCTCCAGATCGGCGGCACAGACCTGACTTGCATCAAGGACCCGGTGACCAGAAAGCCCTACATCCCCGGTTCGTCCATCAAGGGCAAGATGCGGTCCAGTCTGGAAAAGGCGTGGGGAAAGTTCGGCGGCGACGGCAGCGACCCTTGCGGCTGTGCAAGAGCGGATTGTCCTGTCTGTCGCGTCTTTGGACCGCACAAGAAGACCGATCACAATCTCGGGCCGACACGGATCATCGTCCGTGATGCTCCCGTGGTGGGCGACTTTACCCTTGAAAACAAGACCGAGAGCGTCAATGACCGCAAGAGCAGTGCGGCCAAGCACCCCCGCACGGTCGAGCGCGTCGCGCCCGGCGCCAGGTTCTCGCTGGAGATCGGTGTTCAAGAGTTTGATCTGGACAGCAGCTTCACGTACAAAGACTCCGAAAACAACGACCGGCGGGCCGCCGATGCCCTCATCGAAGTCGTCGATCATGCCCTCAATGCAATGGAACAAGTCGGCATCGGCGCTGGAACCAGCAAGGGGTACGGCAAGATCAGGATCCACTGGGATGGCACCGTCGAGAAATGCCAACGTCGTAGTCATACCAGGACGCCCCAGGACAGCGAATGTGTGGGATAAGGATTGTACCATGAGACTCCAACGCATCAGACTCCGTCCCCGCTCCCCATGGCGGACGCCCTGGCAGGCCGATACGTTGACCGGCGCTCTGGGTACGGTCGCGGCGCGCGTCTATGGTGCGGCTTTCGTCCATGAGCGGCTCATCGAGCCGATGCTGAACGGGACGCCGCCTTTTGTCCTGTCCGACGCCTTTCCCGGCGCTCTGCTGCCGTTGCCCGTCGCCGCCAGGCTGGCCCCTGTACCGCAAGATCAGGTCAAGTCTGTCAAACGGGCCAAATGGGTTTCGCGTGAGGATTTTCTGTCCTTCGCTGCCGGCGACACCCAACATGTTCCCTGGGATCGTTGCCTGCCTGAGGAGGCGGTGATCAAAGAGGACACCCGCCGTCATAACACACTGGCACGCGACTCGGATACGTCCCTTGAGAATGGCGGCCTCTTTTCTCGTCCGGACATTCATCTGAAGGCCGGAATTGACCATTTCACCCTCTACTTCCGGACCGCAAACGAGCAAGGAACCGAACTGCTGCTCGATCTCCTCCATGAGTTGGCCCTCACTGGCTTTGGCGCGGACACCGCCACAGGCAGAGGCCAGTTCGATCTGCTCGCAGAGCCTGATTCTGTGCCGGAGCTCGACACCCGGCGACCTAACGCGAATGCCCTCGTCTGCCTGTCCACGTTCCAGCCGGCTCCGACGGACCCGACCGACGGCTTCTGGGAAGTTTTTCCGAAATTCGGGAAACTGGGGCCCGATCTGGGACTGACCGACGTACGCAAAAAAACGTTGATGATGTTTCACCCCGGCGCATGTTTCTACGCAGATTCCGGCCGCCCGTTCCTGGGCCGCGCTCTTCCGATGGACCTTGTCCTCTCGGAAGCCCTCGCTGCAAACCTCCGCTCTCGCGGCATCCAGATCGTTCACCCCGCCTTTGGGTTGACCGTACCCGCCACATTCGACTGGGAATCTCTCCTATGAAATCACAGACATCGCACAACCAGCACATCCTGCTCATCTGCACCGTCGGTGGCACACCGGATCCGCTGGTCAGGTCCCTGCTGTATTGGCAGCCGGATCGCGTGGTGTTCGTTCCGTCCCAACAGACCCACTCGCAGGTTGACACCGTCCTTCTGAAATACGCAGAACACGCCGGCCGGCCGCTGTCACCGGGTTGCTATCGTGTTTGCCTGGTGGCCGACGCCGAGGACCTTTCCGGCTGCCTGCAAACCGTACGATCCTTGGCCGGGGAGGTGCAGGACTGGTCCGCCCGCGGTGATGACTTCCAAGTCGTCGCCGATCTTACGGGCGGCACCAAATGCCTGTCCGCCGCCTTGGCTCTGCAAGCACGCCGCTGGCGATGTCGATTTTCATATGTCGGAGGCGAACGCCGGACCAAGGACGGCGTCGGTGTCGTCGAGGCGGGCGCTGAGCGGCTGGTACACTACGCCAATCCCTGGGATGCCCTGGGCTATCAAGCCGTCGAAGATGCCGTGGCCGTCTTCAACCACGGCGGCTATGCCGCCGCCGCCCACCTGCTCGAGCAGGTGATCAAGAACACCGAGCAACCCGAAGTCAAGCGAGAACTGGCTACGCTCAAGGCTCTTGTCGAGGCCTATGCCGCCTGGGACCGCTTTGACCACAAAACAGCCAAGACGAAGTTTGCAGACGCCTGGAAGAACCAAAACGACCTGAAAGCAACGTTCCCCGACGCCTCGAACCTGATCGGCCGCATTCAGTCCCATGATCAATGTGTGGCCAAGATCGCGGATTCCAAGGACCCCACGATCGACTGGGTGCACGACCTTCTCGACAACGCCCACCGCCGTGCGGCGGAGCATCGCTTTGATGACGCCGTCGCCCGGCTCTACCGGGCGATCGAGGCCCTGGCCCAGATTCGCCTGCGGGAACAACATGGGATTTCGGATACCAAGAAGGTCTCGCTGGACAAACTGCCGCCGGGCCTCCGCGAGGAATGGAAGAATCGCGCCCGCGACGGGGCTGTCATGCTGGGTCTGCGTGATGCGTATCGGCTTCTAAAGGAACTCGGCGATGAACTAGGTTGCAGGTTTGCCGAATCCGAGCTGGATGACGACGAGCGGTCGCCGCTTGGCGCTCGCAATGATTCCATCCTTGCGCATGGTTTTGTCCCTGTAGGTGACAAAGTATACAAACAGTTGTGGGAGAGAGCATGTAAGCTGGCCGATTACCGACAAGATCCTGATCTGGATTGGAGGTTGCCATAACATGAGGAGGCCCCTCTCCCATTTGCACAGACTGTCGTCTTGGGGTTTCCATTGGTTCGCCGCGGCGGAATCCCTCTAAAGCTGTCGGGTTTTCTGGCCGATCTTTGACAAGTGAATAGAGGCTTTGTGGAGGGCGGAAGTATGATTCAGTCGGCGGATACCCACGATGACCCACACGCCGGCGGCGAGGAACCGGACCTGCTGCCCGTGCGGATGCTCACCGAGTACGCCTATTGCCCCCGCCTGTTTCACCTGATGCACGTCGAGGGCCGTTGGGCGGACAACGCTTACACGGTCGAAGGCCGTAACGTCCACCGCCGGGCCGACCGCCTCGACCATGTCCTGCCCGATCCGCAGAGCGCTGCAGACGACGTCTCCGATGGTGACGACGACGGGGGCAAGGGGAAGAAAGCCGAGCCGGTGGGAGAGGAGCCGCCCACCGTGACACGATCCGTCATGCTGGGCAGTGCCACTCTGGGCCTGACCGGCAAGCTCGATCTGGTCTCGACCGCCGACGATTTCGCCGTGCCTGTCGAGACCAAACGCGGCCGAGTGCCCAACAACCAGGAGCGGTCCTATGAACCCGAGCGCGTTCAGCTCATGGCGCAGGGACTGCTCCTCCGCGAAAACGGATACCAGTGCGACCACGGCGTGCTCTACTTTGCAGGTTCCCGTACTCGTGTGGACGTGCCGTTTACACCCGAGCTTCAGCAGCGAACACTTGATCTGATCCATCGGGCAAAGGATGCGTGCGGCGCCACGGTCTCGCCGCCGCCGCTGGACGACAGTCCCAAGTGCAACGGGTGCAGCCTGGCCGGCATCTGTTTGCCTGATGAGACCCATCTGTTGCAGAGTGATGGCAATGGCGAAAGTCCGTCGCAGGCCGCCGAGATCCGCCAGTTCTTCCCCGCTCGCGACGAGACCCTGCCGCTCTATGTCCAGGAGCAAGGGGCCATGGTCTGCAAAACGGGCAAGGCCCTGGTCGTCTGGAAGCAGAAAGAGAAGCTCGCCACGGTCCGCCTGGCGGACATCAGCCAACTCGTCCTGTGCGGGAACATCTCCGTGACCGCCCAGACGATCCACATGCTGTGTGAAGAGAACATCCCCATCGTGCACCTGTCGATGGGAAACTGGTTCTACGGCATCACCCAGGGCCTGGGACTCAAGAACGCCTATCTTCGGGCTGCTCAGTTTCGCGTTGCAGCGGATGCGGGTCGGTGCCTGGCCCTGGCCCGGCAGATCGTCTCGGCCAAGATCGCGGCCCAACGGACCTTCCTGCGCCGCAACGCCGCCGGACTGCCAGACCAGGCATTGGAGGACCTCGCCCAACAGGACAAGAACGCCCAAGCTTGCGAGAAGATAGAGTCGCTGCTCGGAATCGAGGGGCTGGCCGCCAAAGTCTACTTCGCCCATTTCTCCCGCATGATCAAAGGCGACACGCTGCCTACCGAGTGGGACTTCGCCCACCGCAACCGCCGGCCGCCCAGAGACCCGATCAACGCGCTGCTGTCGTTCGGCTACGCCATGCTGGCCAAGGAGTGCACTGTGGTCCTGGCCGCCGAGGGATTCGACCCCTACTGGGGCTTCTACCATCAGCCTCGCCACGGCCGACCTTCGCTGGCTTTGGATCTGATGGAGGAGTTCCGCACACCCATCGTCGATTCGGCGGTCATCACGGCGATCAATACCGGCATGATCCGCCTTGGCGATTTCGAAATCGCCAAGGCCGGCTGCGCCATGAAGCCCGACGGCCGCAAGGCGTTCATCCGGGCCTACGAGGGCCGCCTCGACCAACTGGTCACGCATCCGGTGTTCGACTATCGCTGCAGTTGGCGGACGATTCTCCGGCTGCAGGCGAAGCTGCTGGCCCGCTGGGTGCGGGGAGAAATCGACGCCTATCCCGGCATGGAGACCCGCTGACCATGCGACACCGTTATCTTGTCACCTACGATATCTCCGATGACAAACGCAGAAACCGCGTCTTCAAGACCCTGCGAGACCGAGGGGACCACGTCCAGTTCAGCGTCTTCCTTTGTGAACTGAATCCCCGCGAGCACGCCACGCTCAAGGGCCTACTTCAAGAGTGTGTCCACCACCGCGAGGACCAGGTCTTGATTCTCGATCTCGGCCCGGCTGAAAACGCTCTGGAAATCGGTCAGGGAATAGAATGTGTTGGTTTTGCCTATTGTCCCCCACAGCGAATTGTGGTAGTGTGACCCTTCGTACCGGCGATGATCGGCCCCGCGAGCGGTCCGGTGATTCACAAACCCCGGCCCTCGCTCGAACTCCTTGAAAACAAAAGAGTTATCGACACTTTCGAACCAGAATTATCCCTTATGCAAACGCCCGTCCAGACAACCGCTCGATTTCGGCATCATAACCGCCGACAGAATCGGCACTTGGCAAGACCAGTCTTTCCGCGTCCCACAAGACGCGGCCCCATTGAAGCCAGCAGCGGACGACCCTGGCCGATGAGCTGATCCTCCTTTCCGCGTCCCACAAGACGCGGCCCCATTGAAGC
>JAGPGT010000196.1 GCA_018055905.1 Phycisphaerae bacterium | reverse complement strand
ACGAATCACCAATTCGCCAACGGCTTGACCGCAGCCGTCTCGACAATCTTGCCATCCTTCCACTGGGGCGACAAGAGCACCGCCACACAAGTGCTGCCGCTCGCCTGCGGCAGTCTCACGATAAGCCGCTTGACCCCGGCGTTCTTGTGCTGCGGCGGCTCCTGCTCAGCCGACTCGACCGTGAAAACCGCATTGGACGGGATGAGCAGCCGGACGGTCAGCCTCTCGCCTTTCAGTTTGAGCGTCGCGACCTGTCCCTGGACCTCGATCTCAGCGTCCGTAGTCATTCCCCAGACCAATTCGCACGGCCTCTTGAGGTCGAGTTCATCTTGGACGAGCACGGCCCGCCGGCCCTCGATCATCGCCAGACCGCGACGGGCAGAACCCGCGAAATCGTCGTAGGCATCGGTTAACTCCACCACGGCCATGGGCTGTTCGCTGTTGATCACGGCCTTCGCGATGGAGGACTTCGCCAGGGCATCCTGGTGCTGGCCGTCGAGCATAATCACGTTGTGACTGGCCGAACCCAGGCGATAGTACGACCATCGCTTACCGCCGCGTTTGCTCTCCCAGTAGCCCGGCAGATTGTAGTTCTCGGAGCCCAGGTCGCGGACCCAGCGAACGCCCAGCGCGTCCAATTCGAAGTTGCCAAGGTCCAGATGTCCATGATTGACCTGGTTGTAGCCAGCCTTGATGCCTGCGAACAGCGCATTCGGATCATCCCACGCGCTTCGCATGGTCACGACCTCGACCTGGCCGCGGAAGTGGTAGTCGAGCTGCTTGCGGGCCGTTCGCGGCCTGGCGGTGTACCAGACCAGATGGGCGGCGCTCGCCGACCGCTGGGCGATCTGCTCGTGCTCGGAATAGGCATACAGCGGATTGTGGAACGTGCGGGCCAGCCAGAACATGCAAGGCATCGGCCGGCGGGAACTGCGTTCCCCCACATCCGCGAAGTTCAGGTACAGGCCCGTCGGTCCGGCGGTGTAGACCGGGAACAGTCCCGCCTTGGAAAGACCGTCGACCTCCAGCAGCCCGAAGGTGTTGCCCAAGGCGGTGTCGAGTGCCGTCAGGCCGTAGGCTGTGTAGTGGGTCGCGTAGCTCCAGTAGCCGGGGCCCTCGCCCCAGGCACCGTCGGGCGCGTAGCTTTTGAGAGCCAGGGGCAGTGATTTGACCACCGCCGGGATGATCCGCTCGGCGTAGCTTGGGTCGGTCTCCGCAATCGCCAGCGCGCCGACGATCATACCGCCGTTGCAGACCTGATTCCAGTTGTGTTCGCTTTTGGTCCACCAGCCGTTCTGGTCGTAGATCTCCAGGCCCGGCTTGAGCCCCTTCTCGATCAGAGCGGTGCGGATGCGGTCGTGGGTCTGGGAATCGAGAAAATCGAAGAGCCAATCGTATCCCACGCCGACCGCGTGGGACATCTCGGCGGTGTCCAGAAAGTGCGATGGATTCCAGTCAGGGAAGTCGCAGACCTCCAGCAGGTTTTCCCTCGCCTTGGCGGCGTACCGCTGCTGTTGCGTCCAGCGATACGCCATCGTCAGAGAGTAGATCCGCCTCAGACAGTCGCGGCTGACGCTGAGAAGCCGGGGCCCTTCGAGCCGGTAAACCAGAGCAGGCCGATTCAGACAGTCGTTAGCGTCCTTGAGTGTGTCGAGCACGCACTTCCGCAGCGCAGGATCGTCCGGATAGACGGCCCGCAGCCGGGCCAGATCCGTATCCTTGAGCATGAGTCGGGGATGACGAGCTTCCAGCGTGGACAAGACGGAGGCAGGCTGCGCCGCGTCCGCAATGTCACGCGAGCAAACGACAGCCAGAGGAAGAACAACCAACGCGAGCACATATCTCATGGTACACCCTCGGATTTCCTATTGACGATTCACCGTTTACCCTTCAGACTCTCACTGGGCGAAAGCTATGACGTCTTTTTAAAGGGCGCAGGTGCAATAGTAAATAGTAAATAAAATAGCAGATAATCGATTCAGTGGATTCTCCGATGAACAAATACATCTATCGAAACAAAAAGGAGGCGGGCGCCGCCGCGGCCAACAGCGCCGCCCAGGCAATCCGCCGCGCGATTCGCAACAAGGGACAGGCCAACATCATCCTCGCCACCGGCGCCAGCCAATTCGAGATGCTCGAACATCTCGTGGCCAGCCAGGGTATCGACTGGCTCAAAGTCGTGATGTTTCACCTGGATGAATATATCGGTTTGGGGGCCGACCACCCGGCCAGCTTTCGCAAATACCTACAAGAGCGCTTTGTCGATCTTGTGACGCCGCTGAAGGCCGTCTATTTCGTCCGAGGAGATGCGGAAGACCCTGCCGAGGAGTGCCGAAGACTGGGCGTCCTGATCTCAGCCAACCCCATCGACGTGGCCTGCCTCGGCATCGGCGAGAACGGGCACCTGGCCTTCAACGATCCCCCGGCGGATTTCGAAACCGAGGAGGCGTATCTGACAGTGCAACTCGACGAGCAGTGCCGCAAGCAACAGCTCGGCGAAGGCTGGTTTCCCCGGTTCGAGGACGTTCCCTCCCGGGCGATCTCCATGAGCATTCGCCAGATTCTCAAGAGCAAACAGCTTGTGGTCACGGTGCCCGACATGAGGAAGGCTCGGGCCGTCAAGAATGCGATAGAAGGACCGGTCACGCCTCAATGCCCTGCGTCAATCTTGCAGCAGCATCCGAACTGCTCGATCTTTCTCGACGAGCTCTCGGCTTCGCTGCTGTCCGACGGACAATAAAAACTTGGGAGACCGGCATTTGATGGAAGAACTCGAAGGTGAAAACCAGAAGGCCTCCAGCACCTGCTCTTGTATTCTGCCCGGCCTAGTCGATCTCCAGGTGAACGGTTACAAGGGCGTGGACTTCTCTGGCGGTGACCTCACCGAAGAGAGTTTTGCCCAGGCGTGTCGGGACATGCTTGCGGCGGGTGCCACCGCGTTCCTGCCGACCCTGATCACCAGTCCCGGAGAGATTTATGAGCGAAATCTGCCCATGATCGCCAGGGTGCTCGATGCGGGGGAATTCCGCGGCCGTGTGCTCGGCATTCACCTGGAAGGCCCCTTCATTTCGCGTCAGGACGGCGCACGAGGAGCACACGACGCCCGATGGGTTCGCGACCCGGACCCGGCCTATCTCGATGAACTGATCCGCCTGGCCGACGGCAAAATCCGACTCCTCACGATTGCCGCTGATCAGAAAGGGGCCAACGAACTGTCCCGCCATGCGACCAGCCGGGGAATCGCGGTCTCGCTCGGCCATCACATGGCCGATGAAGCGGACTTGGCGAGACTGGTCGCTGGAGGCGCCAAGGCCCTCACACACCTGGGCAATGCGGTGCCTGCCCTGCTGCCCCGGCACGAGAACCCCATCTGGGCGGGCCTGACTGCCGACCGTCTCGACGCCATGATCATTGCCGACGGACATCACCTACCCCCTTCGATTCTTAAGACAATCCTGCGAGCCAAGGGAGCCGGACATTGCATCGTGGTTAGCGACGCCTCGCCTTTGGCTGGCTTTCCACCGGGCGAATACTGGTCCATGGGCGCCCGCGTACGCCTGGAGGCCGACGGCAAGCTCCACAACCCCGCCACTGGATACATGGCCGGATCGTCCGCGACGATCCTCGACTGCGCCAACCACCTGGCGTCGCTGGGCCTGGTGGGTCTCAGCGAGCTCGGTCAGATGTTCTTCTACAATCCACTGCGATTGATCGGCCTGTCGCCCAAGCAGGTGGTCGTCTCGCAGAAAGTTCTGTTCGACGTCAAGCACCGGCGAGTCTTTCTGGAATAAACGCCGCAAGTGGAGGTTCGGAGATGGGGAATTGGATCGTACAAATGGTGTGTGTGACGTGCCTGACCGCCGGCCATACGCAATCGGAGCTCAAGCTGTGGTACGACTCGCCGGCCGCGGAGTGGACGCAGGCTCTGCCGATCGGCAATGGCCGAATCGGCGCGATGGTCTTCGGCGGAACCGCAGAGGATCGCTACCAGCTCAATGAGGATTCCCTCTGGTGCGGCGGGCCTCACGACTACGCCCACGAGGGCGCGGCCCAGTACCTGGCGAGAATCCGCCAGTTGCTCTTCGAGGGCAAACAGAAAGAGGCGCAGCAACTGGCGAGCGAGCACTTCATGTCCGTGCCGCTGCGTCAAATGCCCTACCAGCCCTTCGGAGACCTTCGGCTGACATTCCCGGGCCACGACAAGGTGGAAAACTACCGTCGGGAGCTGGACCTCGACACCGCTGTCGCCACCACGACCTATCGGGTCGGCGGCGCCACCTACACCCGCCAGGCAATCGCCAGTTGGCCCGATCAGGTGATCATCGTACGGATCGGATGCGACCGTCCGGGAGCGATCAGCTTTGTCGCAACGTGGATCAGCCCCAATCAGGATGTGCGGACGCAAGCCGTGAATGGAGACACCTTGGCCATTCGTGGCCGGGCACGCGACTACAAACCTCGCGGCGACTCTGCCGCCATTCCCGGTCAGGTTCGATTCGAAGGTCGATGCCGCGTAATCGTCACCGGCGGAAAGACCTCGGTCGACGACAAACGAATCTTCGTGGAGAACGCCACCACCGCGACACTGGTGCTGGCCTTGGCGACGAACGTGAAGAGCTACAACGACCTTTCGGTCGATCCCGCTGCCCTGTGCGCCGATGTGCTCAAGAAGGCCGCAAGGCGAACGCCCCGCCAGATACTCGACGCCCATTTGGCGGATCATCAGTCGCTGTTCCGACGGGTATCGCTCGACCTGGGGCCTGCACCCGAGCCCAATCTGCCGACCGATCAACGCGTGCTCAAGTACACCCAGCGAGAGGACCCGCAACTGGCGGCCCTTTTCTTCCAGTATGGGCGGTACTTGATGATCGCCAGCTCGCGTCAAGGCGGCCAGCCCGCGAATCTGCAAGGCCTTTGGAATGACAGCGTCGCTCCGCCTTGGGACAGCAAGTACACCGTCAACATCAACACCCAAATGAATTACTGGCTCACCGAGCCGACCAATTTGAGCGAGTGTGGCCGGCCGCTATTCGATGCCCTGGTCGACCTCAATCAGACAGGCCGGTCCGTCGCGGTCAAGCACTATGACGCCCCAGGCTGGGTCCTACACCACAACTTCGACCTCTGGCGGGGGGCGGCTCCCATCAATGCCTCCGATCACGGCATCTGGCCCACCGGCGGCGCGTGGTTGTGCCAGCATCTCTGGTGGCACTACCTTTACACCGGCGACAAAACCTTCCTAGCCGAGCGGGCGTACCCTCTGATGAAAGGGGCTGCGGAGTTCTTCGTAGCCTATCTCATCGAGGATCCGCGAAACGACAAGCGTTGGCTGATCAGCGGCCCCAGCAATAGCCCTGAGCAAGGCGGACTGGTCATGGGCCCGACGATGGACCATCAGATTATTCGCGACCTCTTCGCCAACACCGCTTCGGCCGCCCGCACGCTGGGCGTCGATGAAGAATTCGCGAAGAGACTCGACCAGATGCGGGGCCGGATCGCGCCCAACCTGATCGGCAGGCACGGCCAACTCCAGGAGTGGTTGGAAGACAAGGACGACCCGAAAAACGACCACCGCCATGTCTCGCATCTGTGGGGCCTGTTCCCCGGCGAGGAGATCACGCCCGAGACGCCGGAACTGTTTGCGGCCGCCCGGCAGTCGCTCGTCTTCCGAGGCGACGGTGGCACGGGCTGGAGCCGCGCGTGGAAGATCAACTTATGGGCCCGCCTGCTCGACGGCAACCACGCCCACCTGATGCTCAAGAACCTGCTGACCCTGACCTCCTCGCCCCTGACCGATTACAAAGGCGGCGGTGTCTATCCCAACCTCTTCGACGCTCACCCCCCCTTCCAGATCGACGGCAACTTCGGCGCCACCAGCGGCATTACGGAGATGTTGCTCCAGAGCCATCGCCGGGACGACCCAAACCGCTACATCATCGACCTGCTTCCCGCCTTGCCGGACGTCTGGCCGAACGGCTGGGTCAAAGGTCTTCGGGCCCGTGGCGGATTCGAAGTGGACATCGAATGGAACAAACACCGGCTGACCGCGGCGACCATACGATCTGGACTCGGTGGAACATGTAGGATTCGAACGACAACACCTGTCCAAATCCTCAGGGACGCCTCCAGCGTGCCCGCAGTCCGGTCTGCGGCGAACCTCGTTGAGTTCAAGACGGAATCTGGTGCGAAGTATGTTGTTGTCCCCTCGAAATGAACGCTCCCCGCGTTGAAAGGAAGAACTGATGAGTCCCCACGAAAGAACTCGATGGATCAGATGCGTCCTTGCGATGGTGGCAATCTGCACAACCACAGGGGTCGCAAACAATGACGACTCCTGGGCACGACTGAAACTCTGGTATCGCCAACCCGCCGAAGAATGGACGCAAGCCCTTCCGGTCGGAAACGGACGCCTGGGCGCGATGATCTTCGGTAGAATCGAGAATGAACGGCTCCAGTTGAACGAAATAAGCCTCTGGTCGGGTAGTCCGCAGGATGCAGACAACCCCGAGGCGCTGCCGGCCCTGCATGAGATCCGCCGATTGATCTTTGAAGGGCAATACGCTCAAGCCAACAGGCTGGCGTCTAAGACGTTGATCTGCAAAGGACGCGGGTCGGGCTCCGGAAGTGGCGCGAAAGTCCCCTACGGTTCCTACCAAACGCTCGGCGATCTTTCCCT
>JAGPGT010000020.1 GCA_018055905.1 Phycisphaerae bacterium | reverse complement strand
TGGGGCAGAACGAAGGGTTTGTGGACCTTGCCTGTCTCGTCGACATAGCTGAAGTATGTCCGCGTGAATACGCCTCCTTGGCGTTTGCTGCTGAACGCGATCCACCGACTGTTGCTGGACCAGCTGTGCCAGGACTCGGAGAATTCGCTGTTGATCTCCAGTCGGCGGTACTGTTTCGTGGCCAGATCCATCAGATACAGATCGCTGCTGGGTTGGTAAACGGGGAAGCATCCATAACGGCACATGCAGAAAAGTAGGAAACGTCCGTCGGGCGATACCTTGGGCAGCAGTATGCTCAGGCCTGTTTCCTGGGCCGAGAGGACGGTCTCGGCCTGACCCCAGCGGTCTGTTTCGACATCGTAGGTAATCCGCCTCAAGTCGTAGCGGATCTTGTCGTAGTTCTCGGGCGGCACGGCATTGCGGTCTTTCCACAATATTGGCGCGCTGCAATAGTATAGGTGCCTTCCGTCAGGGGACCACGCCGGGTAGGTCTCAAGCCGGTCTTTGTCCGCCAGTTCCGGCCTGGTGCTCACCTGGCCGCTCGGAACGTGATAACAGACCAAAGCGGAGTCTTGATCCACAACGTCGCGGACTTCCAGACCCCCTGCCTGGAAGAACTGGTTCACTTTGTTGATTGAGTAGACTGCGACCTTGCCGCTGGGGTGCCAGGCGGTGTAGCCCCATTTGGCGCCGATTTTCTCGACCTTGTCGCCGCGTGCCAGGAGGGTATGGCTGCCGTAGGTCGCGCTTCGCAAGGCAATTGTCATGGTGTCGGGGTTGTTACCGACGAAACTATGGCAGTTGAGGCACCCTTCGCCGAAGGAGCGGCCCTGGAGGACAACGGACTGGGCGTACCCGGTGAGATCCCGCTGGTAGATGCCGATGTCCTTCCACCAACTGTACAAGGGCTTCATGAAACGGAATACCAGGGTCGAGTCGATGGACTCCGAGGCGACGGTATTGACCAGCGGCTGGTGGCGCCGCCATTGACCGTCGGTGGTCCGAACATAGACGTCGAAGCAAATATCTCGGCCCCTGTTGGCGTCGAGCAAGGCGCGCCAGGGGCGGGCGGGGATGCGTATCCGCCCGTTCCGGCTCCAGAGGTTTATAGCCTGCCCTTGATCCGAGCGGATAACGACGAGATAGGCGTCGCCTTCCTCGATGATACGGAAGTTCAGTGGGGCGATGTTGGGCGGAATGACTGTGCCTCGATAATCCGGACTTATGACGGGTTCGGTGCCGACCTCGGTGTGTTGCTCGATCGCGGGGGGACTACACGAGGGGTTTGCGACAGACAGGACGATAACAAGGCTCCAGAGGGCGATTGTGCCGACAAATCGTCTTGTCATCCTACACACCACACGGTCTCACAAGGTCAAAAAAGAAGCCCCCGCTTTTTGATGAGGGAGAGGAAGCGAGACTATGCGGGGGCCTGTGGACAAACCAATTAAAAGTATGTTAGCCCGTTTCTTTTTCGTCGTCAACAGCTTTTCCTCGATTTTTTTGGAAAAATCTGTCGAACGACGCTGGGTAGCGGATGGGATGCATCGTTACTCCATGCCAACAGGCGGGTTACGACGCGGTCTCTTTACATGGGGGACGTCGTTTTTTGCGGATTTGCGTGCAATTTCCTTCGTGAAAAGCTCTCGGACTTTTCTGGGACGATGGGGATGATCCCGCTGCCTTGACGGGGTGTCCTCAGGAACATATAGTCTGGGGTTTCAAGGCAACAGCAGAATCCAAAGGAAACAGATGACCGAAAAGAGCCAATGTCATAAGTGCACGGGAATGTGCTGCCGGTATTTTGCGCTGCCCCTCGATACGCCGGCAACCCGCGAAGATTACGATGATATCCGATGGTATCTGTGCCATCAGGACATCTCCGTCTTCGTCGAGAAGGGCGACTGGTACCTGAGCGTCAAGAACAAGTGCCGCCACCTGTCGGAGAAGAATCATAAGTGTCTCATCTACGACCGCAGGCCGACCATCTGCCGCAAGTACAAGCACTCTGACTGCGACTTCGTCGAGGGGGACTACGAATATGAGCTGCACTTCACCAACGACAAGGAGATGGAGGAGTACATCCGGGTGAAGTTCGACAACAACGCCACAGAAAAACAGACGATCCGCAAGACAAAAGGACGCAAGTCATGAAGATACCCCCGGTCAAAGGGACAAGGGATTTCTATCCGGAGCAGATGGCCCGGCGCAACTGGATCATCGATGGTTGGAAGAAGGTTTCTCTGCGGAACGGGTTCGAGGAGTACGACGGTCCGATCTTTGAGCATCTCCAAATGTACCAGCTCAAGAGTGGCCAAGAGATCGTCGAGCAGCTTTTCTCGCTCCAGGATCGCGGCGGGCGGGACCTGGCGATTCGGCCGGAGATCACGCCGACGCTGGCCCGCATGGTTAACCAGCAGATCAACTCTTTGCCGAGGCCGATCAAGTGGTTCGCGGTTCCTCGCTTGTGCCGGGCCGAGCGGCCGCAGAAGGGCCGGCTGCGCGAGTTTTTCCAGTGGAATGTGGACATTATCGGCGAGGACCGCGCCGATGCGGACGCCGAGATCATCTTCACAACCATCGATTACCTCCGATCGGTCGGTCTGACCGCCAAGGACATCCGAGCCAAGATCTCCAGCCGGAGGCTCCTGGCGGCGGTTCTGACCAGCATCGGAATCCCCGCTGAGAAGCTCGAACCTGTTTACGCGGTCTTGGACAAGAAGGCCAAGCTGCCGCCGGAAGCCTTCGCGGCGGTGCTGGCGGAACAGGTGCCGGACGAGGATCAGGCCGCGAAGATTCACCAGTTCATGGCACTGAACTCCGTCGAGGCTGTGAGCGGGATTGTCCAACCCGACGAGGCTCTGGCCAAGGCCATCGACGAGCTGCAGGGTGTGTTTTCCGTCCTCAAGGCCATGGGGGTGGCGGAATTTTGCGGTTTCGATCCCACGATTGTGCGAGGTCTGGCGTATTACACCGGCATCGTATTTGAGGTCCACGACATCGCAGGTGAACTGCGGGCCATCTGCGGCGGCGGTCGCTACGACAACCTGTTGCGGGATTTCGGCGGTCCACCCATCGCCGCCACAGGCATGGGGATGGGCGATTGCGTCCTGGAGATTCTTCTGGAACAGCGGGGTCTGCTCGACTCGCAGATTCCCAAACGCGGCCTGGAGTACTTCGTGGCTCTGGCGGAGCCACAATTGGCGGATGCCATGTATGAGGTCACCGCTCGAATTCGATCGAAGGGACACTCCGCGAATTTCAGCTATAAACAGGGTGGACTTTCCAAGCAACTGAAGGAGGCGGCTGGCCAGAACGCTGGCAAGTGCGTCATCATCGGTCAGGAGTACAAGAATCACCGGCAGGTCGTTGTCAAGAACATGACCTGCGGTGCTCAGGAAACCGTGGACGTGGAACAGTTTCTGGCTCATTTGAACCCCTGAACAGGGCTTACGCATCCGTTGACTGTTGACCGAGGTCGTCCGAACGAGGTACGAGAAGCATGCGAGACTTCTCTCTCAACCACTACGAGCGGGCGTTCGAGAATTGGTTGATCGACCACCGGATTCCGTACATTCACTGCGAAGATCACCACAGGCTCGGCCCCTTTGACCGCTCCGTCAAGAACTTCGATTTCCTCCTTCGTCCCGAACCGGGCCGCAACGTCATTGCGGAGGTGAAAGGACGCACTTTTGCAGGTTCGACCCTGGCGGACAGGGCCGGTTTGGAGTGCTGGGTGACCCAGGACGATGTCGCAAGCCTTCAGACGTGGAAGAGGGTGCTCGGATCCGATTATGAGGTGGTTTTTGTCTTTGCTTACCGCGTGGTGCAGGCGGATGTGGATTTCGACGGCCACGAGCCGCTTGTGTTCGGTCCCGATCGCTACGTGTTTTTCTGTCTTCTTCTGGACGACTACGCGCGGTACATGAAGAGTCGTAGTCGAAAGTGGCGAACAGTGGCTCTGGCTGCGGCGGATTTCCGCCGATATGCGAAACCCCTTGGAACATTTCTGTCGCAACACAAGACGCAATAACCTCCAACGGTGCGGGTTTTCGTGTAACCGCTTGGGGTGTTGGACACACCTATTGGGTGTGAAATGGCGGAAACGCCATGAGGAGGTATCCTATGACGACGAAGGCGCTGGTTGTGCTGTCCGTAGGGGCAGCGATGTGGGGGATCTGCGCGGCCTCGGGGGCCGACCTCTATGATGAAGGTGTGCTGGCGGTTCTGGAGCTTCGGTTCCCTCAGTCGAACTGGTATACCCTGTTGACCAACAACTATCAGAGCAAGACCGATCTGGCGGCCACTCTGACAGTCGACGGCGTAGTCTACGAGGGGGTGGGCGTTCGTTTCCGCGGAAACACATCCTATCAGATGGTCCGGAACTCCCAAAAGAAGTCATTCAACATTTCCATCGACTACACTTTTCCCGATCAGCGTCTGATGGGTTACAAGACGTTGAATCTGCTCAACTGCAACAACGATGCGACCTTCATGCGCGAAGTGCTGTACTCGAATATGTGCCGCAGGCAGGTTCCCAGCGCCAAGGCCAACTTCGTCAGGCTGGTGATCAACGGCGAAAACTGGGGGGGCTACGCCAATGTTCAGCAACTCAACGCTCAGTTTCTCAACGACTGGTTTGCGAGCAATGACGGCACCCAATGGCGCGGTGACGGCATGGGTGCCATGGGTGGCGGCAATACAGGTGGCGTCACGCCGGGCGGTGGCGGCGTGACGCCTATCCGTCGATCCGTGGGCGACATCGGCATCGCAGAAGGCGGCGTGACCACAGGCGTTGCAGCTCTGACTTGGCAGGGCGCCAACGTGGCGCCGTACCAGTCGGCCTATGAGCTCAAAAGCACCCACCAGGCGGATCCTTGGGCAAGCCTGATTCGTACCTGCGACGTCCTGAACAACACGCCTCTGGCTCAGCTTCCCGACAAGATTGAATCCGTCCTGAACGTGGACGGCGCCCTGTGGTTTTGCGCCTTCGAGATCATCTTCGCAGACGACGACGGCTACGTCAACAAACGCGGCAGCGACTACGGCCTCTACTACGAGCCGGAGACCGGTCGAATCCACCTGATGCAATATGACGGCAATGAATGCATGGGGGCGACCACTTGGCCCATTTTTTATCGGGCCGACGACTCGTCGGTGCCGATCATGAATCGACTTCTGTCGATTCCGAAGTACCGACAGCGGTATCTGGCCCACGTCCGCACAATTCTGAACACCCACTTCACGACGGACTTGCTCAATGCCAAGATCGACGCCTATCGGGCCTTGATTGAGGCGGAAGTGGCCGCCGACACAAAGAAGCTTTACACTACCCAGGAATTTCTGACTGGCGTGACGGTTCTCAAGAGTTTCGTCCAGACCCGTCGGACCGCGATTCTGGCGAACAGCGAAGTCAATCGAGCCTCTCCCATCATCAATTCGGTCGATCAGGAAGTGACGGAGACTCCGACCGGGCAGAGCCTGCTGGTCACCGTCCGGCTCGGCACGTCGGTTCCGGTTTCGGGTGTTCAGTTGTACGTCGCGCCGGGCCCGTTTGCCCTCTTTTCCTCTGTGCCCATGATTGATCTGGGGGAGCAGACCGGGGGCGGGATATCGGAACGAGTCTTCTCGCTGGCATTGGACGATTACCCCGCGGGGACCGTGCTTCGTTATTACATCGAGGCAAAGGCTGCCGACTCCGCCGGGACCGTGGTTTACAGTCCCGAGGGGGCCGAGCACGAGGTGTACCGCCATCTCGTGACGTACCCTCATGGGGCCTATTCCGAAATCGTCATCAACGAGGTGATGAGCAAGAACGTAGCTGTGGTCGCCGATCCCCAGGGCGAATACGACGACTGGATTGAGCTGAAGAATATCAGCGATCATGCGATCAACTTAGCCGGGATGTATCTGAGCGACAGTCTGGACAAGCCTCTTAAGTGGCGATTTCCGGAAGGAACTGTCTTGGGGCCAGGGGAGTACCTCTTGATCTGGGCCGACGAGGACGGTCAGGATGAGCCCGGCCTACACGCCAACTTCAAACTTTCAGCCCAGGGGGAAACGATCTGGCTGTTCGACACGATCGAGAACGGCCATATTCTCCTGGATTCGATCACGATCGATCGCCTTGAGGGCGACCAGTCGTATGCCCGTTATCCGGACGGAACCGGTGTCATGCAGATTTCGTCGATACCCACGCCGCTTGGGGCAAATACCGTTCCACTCGGGGTCCAAGGGGGGGAATCGCCGCTTGTGCCGTGAGGCGGTCTTTCCGCGAAAAATACTTGCCGGTTGCCTGCCTAACACGGTCCTAACAGAGTGCTTGACTGTGAACCTGCACTTGTGTTAAAATAGACAAGGGATTTGGGTTGCAGCAAGACCCTGTCCGCTAATGCGGAAAAGAAGAGGTATCGGCGGAAACACTGGCCTTGGAGGGTTCGTCGCCACTCCCGGGATTTGCAGAAGGAAATGAAGCAAGGTGGATCGCAGCAGGAGTCAGACGGGGTCAGGAGTACCGGACCTTAACTCGCGGACGGGTTCCCCGCGGCAGGGGATGGTGTCTCTGAGGACGTCGGCGACGCAGACCTCTGCGGTGGCGGTGGAGCCCAAAGGCGGACAGAAGCCGCGTCCTGTGCAGGCAAAAAAGAAGATCGTCGTCGACGGGATGCTCGCCTGTCGCTACGAGATGAAGTATCTTGTAACGGAGATCGAAGCCGCGCAGATCACCCGTTACATCCGCCCGTTTCTGGAATACGACAAGTACTCGAAATTGCAGCGCGGAGGGATGTATCCGATTGTCAGTCTGTATCTGGATTCGCAGGACTTGCAGTTGTGCCGGGAGAGCCTGCAGGGACAGAAGAACCGGTTCAAGCTGCGGATTCGCAGTTATACGGATGAGCCGGAGTATCCGCGGTTCTTTGAGATCAAGCGTCGGATCAATCGCGTGATTTTGAAGAGCCGGGCCCGGGTGATGGATCAGGATGTCGCGACCCTGCTGCGAGGCAAATTGCTGCCGCCTCAGGGGTATACGACCGATGAAAAGGCACTGAGCCAGTTTCAATTGTATGTCGCATCGATCCAGGCCGGGCCGATGATTTTGATCCGATATCTTAGACAGGCCTTCGAGAGCACTTCGGAGAACCGGGTGAGGATTACGTTCGATCGGGAGTTGTGTTACAAGGTGACCAGCGAACCTTGTGTCCGCTTGGGTGGAACCGGTTGGCAGCACAACGATCTGACGACGGGCTATGCGATCCTGGAGATCAAATTTACCGGCGTGTATCCCGAATGGTTGAGCCGGTTGGTTCGGTTCTTCAACTTGGAGGCCCGTTCGATCTCCAAGTTCGCCACGTCGATGGAACAAGCGAACCGGTTGGGGTTCTGTGGGCCGGCCATGAGGAGTATTTGGAATGGATAGATGGTGGCAATTGCTCGAGGAGACGCCGTTGGGGGGGACGTCGTTCGGCCCGCAGGCGGTGCTGTTGGCGCTTCTTCTGGCGTTCGTGCTCGGACAGGTCATTGCCTGGGTTTATTACATCACGCACAGTGGTTTGTCGTATTCCCGTTCCTACGTGCAGTCTCTGATCTTGATTACCGTGGTCATCGCGTTGGTGATGACCGTGATTGGCAACAACATCATCACTGCGGTCGGCCTGATGGGGGCCCTAGCGATTGTTCGTTTCCGCAATGTGCTGAAGGATACGCGGGACATCGTATTTATTTTCGCCTCGCTGGTGATCGGAATGGCATGTGGTTCGCACCGGTATCTGACAGCCATCCTGGGTACCGTGATTCTGGGGTTGATCGCGATCTACCTGTTTTTCACGGATTTCGGCGCTCACGAGCCTCACAACGGATTCTTGCGATTCAGTCTGCGGGGCCCGATTGGAGCGGATCACCCGGTGCCCGGCATCCTCCGGCGATTCTGTGGTAGTTTCACGCTGATTTCCGCGCAGGACAGCGGGTTCGGCGGACCGGCTGAGTATGCCTATCAGATCATGGTCAAGAACATCGCCAAGAACGAAGAGTTCATTGCGGAGCTGGAGAAAGTCGACGGGATGGAAAGCATCAGCTTGACGATGCAGGAAAAACTACTCGAAGTTTGAGCGATATGACCAGTATGAAAGAAAAACAGCCCGAGAAGGATTACATGGTCAAACGCTCCTATCTGCGTCACGTGGCGCCGATGGCCGTTTGGTTGAGCGCGGTGGCGGCCGTGGTATGGCTGTTCTATCAGCGGTCGGAAAGTTTCCAGATGGTCGGGATCGCCCAAAGTCAGGTGCGCCAAGTGGCGTCGGATTGCGTGGCCCGAATCACCGAGATCTCAGTGGAGCTGTTCCAGCCAGTCAAGGCAGGACAGACTTTGGCCATTCTCAACACCGTGACGGCCAACGAGTGGATGACCGAAGTGGAACTCAAGGGCCAGATCGCCACTGCGGCCGCCGAGATCGAGCGGTTGATGGCTTTGCTGATTCCTACGCAGGAAGAACTGTTGGCCAACGCCGCAAATCTTCAGATCAGCCATGCCGACAACCAGAGGCGGTTCGCGGTGGACGTCGAGGCGGCCCGGCTCAATGTGTTGAAGGTTCAGACCGAAATCGCCGATGCGGAAATCCTGCTCAACAGCCTGGCTGTGCAACTCCAGAGCACCGAAAAGCTGGTGGAGGAAAAAGTCGTCGTGCCTTTTGAGTTGGAAAAGGTCCGAACCGACTACGAAAGTGCGGCCAAGAAGATCCGGGAGTATCAGGAAGCGCTGAGGCAAGCTCAGGAAGATCAGACGCAAGCGGAACGTCGACGCGACGAGTTTGCACGACAGGAGTTGCCGCAGACCTCCGTCGACGATGCTCTGGAGGCCATCCGCAAAGAGGCCAGGGTGCAGGAGGAACTGATCAAAGGTCTCCAGCGACAGATCGTGGCGTTTAGGGCCCGCACCGCGGTCGAGATTAAGTCGCCGATCGACGGTGTCGTCATCCCGATTTCGGGCAAGGCCAACGAAGCCTTGCTCAAGAGACAGGGCGAAGAGACGATCCGACGGGCCGGGGAGGTAGTCGCCGCGGGCGATCCGATTCTCGCGGTGGCGCAGACCGAACCGACCGAGATCATCGCCTATGCCAGCGAGCAACAGGCGGGTCTCCTGGAACAGCAGATGCGTGTCGAGTTGGTGAAGATGGGATATCCGTCTCAGATTGCGCAATCCCGCGTGTTGTCCATCGGGCCGACGATCGAATTGATGCCGCAGCGGCTGTGGCGCAGTCCGACGATTCCCCAGTGGGGCCGGTCGGTGGTGATCGAGGTTCCGGCGGGTTTGGCCGTCATTCCGGGTGAGCTCGTCGGCATTCGGGGGCTCTGATCGAATCCTTCATGGTTGGGTTGATGAACGCGATGGGACGTACTGCACTGCTGGCGATGTCTCTGGCTCTGGCGGCTCTGGCGGCCGGTTGCCCGCAGCGCAACTACAAGCTCGACGCCGACCAGAAGGCCTACGAGCTCATCGACGCCCAATGGGACCCGTCCTTCGGTCCCAAGGTCAACTACCGGGTCAGCGACGTTTCGCCGTCTCCGAACGATCTAGCCGTCGATCGATACGCGGCGGTTCCCGCTGTGTTGACGTTGCCCCACGCGGTTGCCATGGCCACAGCCAACAATCGTGAGTACCAGACCCAGAAGGAATTGCTCTACACGACGGCTTTGAATCAACGACTGGTTCGCCACGGCTATGAGACCCAACTGTTCGGCGGAGGCAGCCTTCTGTATTCCAACGATGGAACCGACGAGGTGGTGCAGGCCGAGGCCAACGTCGGTTTCAACCGTCTGCTGGCTTCGGGCGCTCTGATCAGTACGCGAGTTGGTGTTCATTGGGTCGATGTCCTCCTGGGGCAGGGCGACCGTGGTTTTGCCTCGGTGTTCGGTGCGACGGTAGCACAGCCGCTGCTGCGAGGGAGCGACCGGATGGTTGTTTTGGAGCCTCTGACCCAGGCCAAACGCGACACTTTGTACCAGATCCGGTCTTTCAATCGGTTCCGCAAGGTTTTTGTCGTTTCGGTGATCACGCAGTACTACGAAGTCCTGGAGCAACGGGCTCTGGCTGCCAACGCCCAGGAGTATTACAACTCTCTTCTGACGCTTCACGACCGAGTTGAGAAGCTCGTCTCCGCAGCCAGGCTGGAGTCCGAGGAACTCGATCGGATCAAACAGGAATTGCTTCGGGCTCGTGACCGGTGGATCCTGGCCCAGCGGGAACATGATCGATTCCTGGATGCCTTCAAGATTACGCTGGGGGTTCCTCCGACCAGTGAGTTCGAACTGGACTGGGGCGTCTACGAGGCTCTCCTCAACGGAGGCATTCCCCAGCCGGACTTCGCAGTCAGCGAGGCGGTCGAGACGGGACTATCCCGGCGACTGGACCTGATCAATCAAGCCGATATGGTTTTGGACGCGCAACGCGCGGTGTACGTGACCGCCGATGCGTTGCGGGCCGGGCTGGCGGTGGGGGGCAGCGTGGACGTCAGTTCGCGAGGCCAGGGAGCCGTGACGGCCGGACCTGTGCTGGATCTGCCTCTGGACCGCGTTGCAGAGCAGGTCGCCTATCGCAATGCCTTGATTGCCCTGAATCAGCGTCAGCGGGAGTATGAACAGATGGCCGACACCGTCCGTTTAGAGGTCCGCGAGGCCCACCGCAAGCTGCAGGAGACCGCCGAACGCTATCTGATCCTGACCAAGGGTCTGAAGCTGGCCCAGGAACGCATTGAAAAGAACTACTTGTTGCTGGCGTATGGTCGGGTCAGCAGCCGACGTGTACTGGACGGCCTGCAGCATCTGCACGACGCGAAGAACGAACTGGCCGATGCGCTGACCGATTATGCGATCGCGACATTGAATTTCTACCGGGACACAGACGTGATGCAGGTTCGTCCGGATGGGATGTGGGAGATCGGCCAGGGTTCGACGCCGTTGGTTCGGACGACATCCTCGACAGAAAAAACATTACCTCTGGCACGATAGAGGATTGCATAAGGTATAATGAGTACAGATGAGCGGGTAGCCGTGCTCCGGCGGACGCGGCCCATTGGTTTTTTGATCTTCAGAGAAGGAAAGGGTGGACCATGAACATCAAAAGGATCGCAAGCGTCCTTGTCGTACTGACCTTGCTTTCGGCGAACGGGTGGGCGGCGGACATGATTTTGAACGAATACAATGCCGTCGATGCCAATGAGTTCCTCGGTGGCGGCACCGCCTCGGCGGACGAGAACGGCGGTCGTGCCTCCGACAGCTATTTCGGTCGTGTCCGCGGCAATGGTGGCGACTGGTTCGAACTGGTCGTCATCAAGGACCATCTGGACATCCGCGGTTGGCAGCTTGACATCTACGAGAACAAGATTCTCGACGAAACGCTCGTTCTGACCGCCCATCCGATCTGGCAGGATCTCCGGGCCGGCACGATCATCACCATTTCCGAAGACGTGCCCAGCGACATCAGCTACAATCCCGCCGCTGGCGACTGGTGGATCAACGTACAGGCCAACAACAATGGCGACGGCTTGTACATCGAGAAGTCAAATTTCCCGGTGAGCTCGAACAACTGGCAATTGCGGATTCGCGACAAGGCCGGCCAGGTCGTCTTTGGTCCAGCGGGCGAGGGTATCAGCCCTGTCAGCGGCATCAGCGGGACTGAGGTCTTCCGCCTGGAGGCCGATCCAGACGCCACTATCACCGCCAATTCCCCAAAGTATGACGACGGTGCTGACTTCAGCACGTTCGGTTCGCCGAACCGGTGGGGAAGCCAGAACCTCAGCAAATTGCGCGAGGTCGTGACTCCTGCCACCGGCGCCTCGTTGAAAGTGATCTCGCCCAACGGCGGGGAAGTCCTCGCCATGGGCGACATCGTGGACATCACATGGGAGAGCACGAGCGTGAGCGAAGCCGTCCGCGTGGAATTCTCGCTGGACAACGGCCACTCGTGGAATGAGGTTTTCCCGCGAAACACCGGCAACACCGGTAGCTACAAGTGGCTCGTTCCCCTCGTGGACGCCCCCAAGGCGCTCGTCCGTGTGTCGAGCACGACCCGTCCGAGCGTGTTCGATGTGAGCGACACAACCTTCACGATCATCAGCAGCCCAATGGCTTCGGCGATGGTCGGTTTTTTCGGTTTCTCGCTCTGACCGTAAAGGCGTGGAAACTCAACGAGTCTGGGCTGTAGAAAAACGAGGACATGAAGTCCGCCCAACCGCGACGGGCTTCATGTCCTCGCAAGAGGGCAATACACAGTTGATTAGAAGTGGTGTACCAGCCTGACGACGAATCGCTCCCCTTCGGGACGCGAATCAGACTCCGTTTCCCAGTAGGCGTTGAAGAACAGATGCGTATTCTGGGAGAAACTCAGCAATGCGCCAGGTCCGATGGCGAAGACCATTTCTTCATCTTCGAGATCTACAGTGCTTCCTGCCTGCGTCTTGCCTTCGGTGGCACTGATCTGTTTGAACCAGTACCCGTTGAGGCCCAGCCGGAGTTGCTTGGGCATAACCTCGTAGGAGGTGGCGAAGTTGGCATGGACAGCCTCACCTGCCTGGGCACTGTCCAGACCGAAACCCACAAACGGGTCGTCGTTCTCGGCGTTCCAGAGGTAGTGGAATCGTCCGGAGACGGTCCACTTGGGTGTGATGAAATAGGTGGCCGCCCAGTAGGGGTTGAAGGAAAAGGCGTTGGCCCCGGGATTGAGGACCTTGTCGTCGTCGTAGCTTCCGCTGGGGAAGATCATTTGAAACTCGACGCGATGCATGAAGAGTGGGCCGTTGGCGCCCATGATCGGATCCCATTGCAGATAGGGACCGACCAAGAGGTCGCCGACGCCGCTGCTGTTGGTGGACAGGATGGCGTCGGGAGAGGCGTCCAGCCAGACGATTGGGACGATGACATCCAGACCCCACTTGCCGCCGAAGAGGACCGGGGTGTTCGATTGGTAGAGGAACTGGTTGAGACTCACCCAGACGTCGATGTCCGCGCCCGCGGTGGGAAACGCGGCATCGGAGAAACGGTCGGCGGTGTAGTATTGAACATACTCTGCGAAGTAGAAACCGGGACCGGCGGGCGGACCGCCGTCCATGAAGCTGGTGAGGCCGAGATTGACCGACGGCTGTTGATACGCGAAGGCGGGCGTCAACACCGCCAACACCGTCAGGCATGTCGCTGCCAATAGACTCTGCACTTTCTTCATCTGTGGATCTCCAGAACCATAGGCCGATTTCGCGAGTCGCCCGCACAGGAGACTCTCACGTCCAAGCAAACTGGGCATAAATTGCCCCGATCGGGCGGCCTTGTCAAGCATATTTCCCGAGCTTGTGGATATGGATATCGTTCTGGTCTCTCGTGGGGGGAGGCCCCAGTCACCGGCGGTTACGCCGTAGTGGCCAGGTTGGCCTTTGAGTATTTCTGCAGAACCAAGCATCAATCTGCCGAAAACATCCACCAGAATGTAGATTCCCGGACTCTTTCCGGTCGGGTCATGAGTTCAACGCTTGCCACAGATAGATGGTGTTATGAGTTCCATAAACAGCCGGTTGTCCAATGTGATCGCCATGGTGGTCCTTTTTTTGATGGCGGTTGGAGCGGTGATGGTGTTTTCCGCCGGTGCCAACGTAGGATACGAACTTGACTTGCGGCGGTTCTATGAATTCCCGGGCCTTCGACAGATCCTGTTCTTTCCCATTGCGGTGGTGGTACTGTTCCTCGCATCGATCCCGAGCTATCAGTTTTGGAGTCTGCGCTCTCGCTGGTACAAGTGGCCCACTGTGTGGCTGCTGTTCATCGCTTGCGTGTTGCTCGTCGTCGCGCATGTGGCGGGCCCGGAGGTCAATGGCGCACGGCGGTGGGTGCGAATCCCGATGGGACCGGCGAGCATCAGCTTTCAGCCGTCCGAACTGGCCAAGTGGATGACGATCTTTTTCCTCGCCGGGATGTGTGCCAGGATGGGGCCGGACATCAAGCGGTATTGGACGCGGTTTCTCCCGCTGTGTTCGATAATCGGTCTGGTTTGTGGACTCGTCGTCCTGGAGGATTTCGGGACCGCCGCATTCATTGCCCTCATCAGTTTCATTCTGCTCGCCGTCGCAGGGGTTCGATGGTGGCATGTTCTGACGTTGGTGCCCCCGGCCGGCGTGGGATTTGTGATGGCTCTTTTTGCGTCGCCCCATCGCATGAAGAGGTTGGAGGCATTTCTCCATCCGGACCGAATGGTCGATTCCGTTCGATACCAGGTCAATCAGTCGCTGGTTGCCATCGGCTCGGGCGGCGTCTGGGGCAAGGGACTTGGCCAAGGCACGTGCAAGTACGGCCACGTGCCGGAAGATACCACTGATTTCATTTTCTCGATCGTGGGTGAGGAGCTGGGGTTGGTCGGGACGATCGGGATCATTTCGTTGTTCATCCTCTTTGTTTTTCTGGGTATGTCGGTTGTGATGCGGTGTCGGGATCCGTTTGGTCGGTTGCTGTCGGCAGGGATCGTGCTGGCCATTGGAATTCAAGCGGCCATCAACATCGCCGTAGTGACGGACGTGGGTCCAACCAAGGGCATTCCGCTGCCGTTTGTCAGCGCCGGAGGCACCAGCATGCTGATCTCTGCGGCGGCGGTTGGAGTTCTCCTGAATCTTGCGGCATACGGTTCTTCCGACGACCATCTCTTAAGTCATGATTGATACGCAAGTTAGGACGATTTTGCCGCGGTGTTGGCCTGGAATGCCCTTTTTTGCGTGTTTTTGGGGCGGGTTTCTGGTATAATCCATCATGTAGGGATCTGGTTCTGAGATGTGGGGTGAAGACATGGGGGTTGTCAGTCGCCTTTGCGAAAGGGTGGTGAAATCGGATTAGGGCGTTCCATCGCGGTTTTGTTGCTGATTCTGCCGGTTGTCACATCGGCCGCATTCACTGCCGCCGGAAGCTCTCGTTTTGCGCCCAACGAAATCATCGTCAAATTTAGAGCCCGGCCGACGGAGGTGTTCTCAGAATCGTTCGAGACGGATTCCAAGCCCATAAGAGATTTGTCGACCCCGCAAGGTCGCATCCGTGTTCGAGAGTGGGTCCCTCTGGTGAGGGGAAGAGACCGAGGTCGTCAGGGGCCACAGGAGTGGAATAATTTATCCGCCTATCGCATGGACGGCCGGAACCGACGTCGATTCTCCGCCGTAGACCATAGGGTAGAACCCACTCCCATTCCCCCTTTCGACAGGATCTATCGCATCAAGCTGGATCCCGAGGCCGGGGTCAGCCCAGAGGAAGTTCTGGAAGCCTGTCGAAGCCGGTCCGATGTCGAGTTTGCCGAGCTTAACCCGGTGGTTTCGGTCTGTGCCACGCCGGGCGATCCATCGTACGGTCGGCAATGGTCTCTCGTGAAGATCCAAGCGCCGCAAGCCTGGGACACTTGTCAGGGGGATACCGAGATTGTGGTCGCGATCATCGACACAGGAGTAGACTACAACCACCGCGATCTCCAGGGCAATCTCTGGCTGAACGAAGCCGAGTTGAACGGGGTCCCGGGCGTCGACGATGATCACAACGGCTACCTCGACGACGTCTATGGTTACAATTTCGCCTATAACACGAGCGACCCTATGGACGATCATGGGCACGGTACACACTGTGCCGGGATTGTCGCCGCGGCCGGCGACAACGGCTTGGACGTGGCCGGCGTCTGTTGGCGCGCCCGGATCATGTCATTGAAAATGCTGGGGGCCGACGGTGACGGAACCGCCGCCGCCGCCGTGCCGGCCATTTATTACGCCGTGGATAACGGAGCCGACATCATCTCTGGGAGCTGGGGTGGCCCGGATAGTTCCGAAGCCTTGCGCCAGGCAATCGTTTACGCCCAGCGTCATGGTGTGGTCGTCGTAGCGGCCGCCGGCAATGAGAATTCCGCATCGCCATACTACCCGGCGGCTTATGCGAACGTTTTGTCAGTGGCTGCGACGGATTCCAGCGATCGTCGGTGGTCTCTCTCGAATTATGGGGATTGGGTTGATATTGCGGCTCCAGGACGTGACATCGTGTCGTTGGGTCGAAGCGCATCGGGCAATACCGGGGGATCACTCATCAGCACCAAATCCGGGACGTCCATGGCGGCTCCGCATGTGTCCGGCGTCTGCGCGTTGCTGCTCTCGGCCAATCCACTGTTGGCGAGCGAAGAAGTTCTGGAGATCCTGACGACGACAGGTGATCCCATCGCCGAAGGAATCTGCTCCTCGAATGCTCGGTTGAATGCGTACAACGCCCTACGAGCGGCGATTCCCTCCAACGGTCGCATCCGTCTGGACCGCCAGCGTTATGCCCAGGATGCTTCGGTGGAGATCCTGGTTGCGGATTGGGATCTTCGAGGCGCCGGTCGGCAAACGGTGCGGATCGACGCTGCCAGCGGCGACAAAGAGGCCGTGACTTTGACTGAATCGGAAGTCTCGTTGGGCGTCTTCCGTGGCCGGGTTGTAGTTCGTAAAGCTGTGCCTGTGCTGGGCGACGGTGTTCTGCAACTCCAGAACGGGCAGAACTTTGTGGTGCAGTATCGGGATGCGGACGACGGTCTGGGCCATACCGGTCAGTGGCATGCGGCCGCGGCCGTTGTGGATTATCAGCCGCCGACGGTTTTGGACGTCCATGCGGTCGTCAGCGGCGTCACCGCGACGATCCGTGTTCTGGCCAGCGAACCCGTTCAGACGGAAATCCGATACGGCCAGAAAAGCGGTGGACCCTATGATCGGATCGAGAGGGGATGGCAGTTCTCCGAATCCCCCGACATCGAGCTGAGCAACCTCAGGTCACGGACGACATACTATTATGAAGTGGCGGTGACGGACGAAGCAGGGAACGTGACGCTGGCGAACAACGCCGGATTGGGGTACACCTTTGTCACGGCCAGTCGTACCCCGGGCTTATAGACGCCGGGCGGGTATCCGACGGTGCAGGACGCGATTGACGACGGTTGCTGCGATTTTCGATGGTAAGGTACGGATTGAGACCGCTTCGGTGACGCGATGATCGGTTCGGGCCGGAGGGGTGGACAGGCAAGGAGGCCAGTGTGGGCAAAGTTTCATATTTTTTTGCGGGTGGCGGCACAGGCGGGCATATCTATCCACTGCTTGCGGTGGCCGAACAGATCCAGGCCAGACAGCCGGATGCCGAGATTCATTTCTTTCACAGTACGCGGGCTGTGGACCAACGGGTTTTCGAGAAGATCGGGTTTGACCGGGCGGCGCTGCCGGCAACGGGTCTGTATGTGCATCCGGTCAAACTTCTACGGTTTGCGGTGACTTTCCAGCAGAGCTGCCGGATCGCCATGCGGGAGCTCGCCCGACGAGACCGCGCGGTCGTCGTGGGCGCAGGCGGTTTTGTCGCCGGTCCGGTCTGTCGGGCGGGACGGAAACTGGGTGTCCCTGTGGCGCTCCTGAATGTGGATCTCCTCCCGGGGCGGGCCAATCGGCTCAGTGCCCGTTGGGCCGACGAAATCTTTGTACAATTCGAGGAGAGTAAAAACCATTTCCCTTGCACACGGGCTGTAATGCGTACCGTCGGATGTCCGCTGCGAAGCCGGTTTTTGCACCCGGATCCGAAGAAGGCGAAGGCAGAGTTGGGACTCGACTCAAGCAAACACATTCTGCTCGTCACCGGTGCCTCGAGCGGGTCCACGAGAATCAATGAGGCGGTCTGCCGGTTGTTGCCGAGGCTGGAGGCGTTCGCGGACCGATGGCAAGTCGTCCATCTTGCCGGCCTGGACAACTACCAGGCGGTATTCGAGGAGTATCGCGGGACCCGTCTGAGCCACAAAGTGCTTGATTACTACGATGGGATGGCGGATCTTTTGGCTGCCGGGGATCTGGTGATCGGTCGAAGCGGAGCGGTCAGCGTCGCCGAGTATGCCGTCGCGGGGGTCCCCAGCATTTGCCTGCCGTACCCCTTCCACAAGGACAAGCATCAGTACCTCAACGCAGGCAAACTGGCAGAGGTCGGCGCGGCGGTGATCGTGGACGACGTTTCCGACACGGACGACCGCGCCGGCCGGCTCTGGAGAGAACTGGAACCGTTGATGTGCGACGAAGCGCGGCGCAGACGGATGGCGCAGGCCTGCGGACGTGTGGCCAAACCGGATGCGGCCTCCCAAATCGCGTCACGGCTCCTGGAGATGGCCGACAAAAGTCTTTCCGTTGCGATGAATGACGGGCCTTGACGGCCGCGGAGTCTCACACACCTACGCAACTTGTCTGTTTGACTTGTCGGTCGCGTGTCTGCAACAGGTTTCTGAGCAGATACTTGCAGACGACTCGGTCCCAACTCATCTCACAGGCCAGACGATGTCCCTCGTGGATCATGCGTTCGAGCTGTGCATCGGTCCGGGGCAATCGTTCCAGGATTTCGCGGGCGACCCGAGCGCCTTCCGCGGCTTCGATGCGGTCGCGGGTCTTGCGGTCGATCTGGAGCAGATCTTCGATGTCCGTGCCGGGACAATTGCTCAAAGTGGTGTAATCGGCCAGGATCACATTGCGTATGTTCTGGCCCGCGGCGGCGTCACGAAGGAACCCGGCGCAGCCGCAGACGTTGGTGACGACGCAAATGCCGCCGAAGGTAAGCGGTTCGAGCTGAGCGATTCCAAACGGCTCATAGATGCTCTGCCCGAACTCGACGTCCGTGCCCCGTCGGATGTCCATGAACTCCATGTCTTCGGGCATTCTCCGTCCGCAACTTTTCTGGTCGAAACCGAATTGGTTGAGGAACACCCCTTTGATGTTACGGCTTCGGGCGTTGAACCGTTGAATCGCGGTATAGAACTCCGCCTCGCCACCGGAGAGGTCGGGCCAGCCCTCGCGGTGGGCGACGGGCCAGCCGTAAGTGGCTTCCATGTGGTGAATGTCGCAGGTTCGACGTGGGGAGACTTCGGTTGACAACAGCAAGAATACTGCGGATTTCCCCTCTTCCCGAAGACCTTTTTCCATTTGTCCGAGTACCAGCAGGTCCCGCCAGAGGCCTTTGCTTCGAACCAGTCGGGTTACATGGGTGAACACATAGTCCGGACGGAAACCCAGGAGGTTCTCGCAATACCGCTGAAGTTTGTCGCGGGCCGCATGTTTCTGCGTGAGACTGATTTCGTAGGCGGGGATGCCGTTGTAGACGATGTCAATATTCGCGGTTTCGAACTCCGGAGCCAGGAATCGCATCTCCTCCGCCACGGAATCCCCGACCGCATAGATGCGGTCGCAGTGCTTGGCTGCATCGACGAGGGCGTGTTTGAAGTACGTGTGTTGATTTCCGAAGACTTCGTTGACGTAGAGATGGTCAGCGTGGGCTTGACGCATGACGTTGTAGAACATCGTGTCGTGCCCAGGGTGCTCCTCGACAATTCGTCGTACGGTCGCCACTTCGTGAGCATAGAAGGCGGTGGCGAAGTTGCAGTAGGGTTCCAGCTTCGCGGCCAGCGCCGTGGGCATTCCCATGAACTCATGGGCGAGAATTATTGTTCGTCCCTCGGGGACCCCCAGAGCCTTGAGAGCCGCGATGGCCGGCGGCGCGAGGCGGACGTACTGTTCGTATTCCCAGAGGTGTTCGTAAAGATTGCTTTGAATCCCGAACTCATCGAAGAGCCGGCGTTTGAATTCGTTGAGCAGAACCCCATCGGTGTGGCGGACGTCGAGCAACAAAACCTCCGCGGCGCTACGGACGGCGGTCTGATCGTCAACGAAGGTCCGACGGCCGTATACGATGCCGACGTTGAAGAGGCTCTGTATCCGTCGGAAGGCGGTGCTGTGGTCGGGATGGATCAGACCGTCGAGCGAAGAATAGATCACTTCGCCGCCGGGGCCCAAGCGATCCTCTAGTGATCCTTCCGTGGTGAACAGAGGACTGACCAGGATAGAGCGACTGACCGTTTCCAAATACGAGGGACAGGTGAACAACCCCTGGAGCACCGCGCCGATCCCTCCGATTTTGCCGACAGCCTCATGTGTGACGTGAACGACGACGTTTTCTGCGGCCATGGTCGAGTCTCTCCAACTCCCTGTTTGCAGCGATCCCAAGCGGGGCCAGCCTTCGCATAAAGTATACGAAGGAATTGGAGGGGATCCAAAATGAAGGACACAGACGGGACGTAACCAGACAAGATCCGAAAACGAGGGCAAAACCCGACGGTTGGATCCGCTATTCTCGGAACCAGACGACGGCCGCACCGCAGAAGAGAGGATTAACTGATTCGGGTTCGCAGATTTCGGATGTAGCCGAGGAGGACTTGTTTCGGGATGTCCTCCAATTCAGGGTCCGGTTCTTTGCTCGTCACAAGCTTGTCGAGAATCAACGTTGCCTTGCGGCGGTGAGGCAGGATCAGTTCGGCGGTACGCTGTGCGTCGTCGAGGTCGCCGTTGGCCATCTGTCGCAGGTAGCGTAGGATGAAGTCCGTCAGCTTTTCCTCGGTGATATCCGTACCGGGCGCGGGGGCCGGTCCGCCGGGGACGTCGGGGACATTCTTTTCCTGGAGAATGTCCCGCGTCAGCGCGAGGGTTTCGAGCATCAGTTGTCGCTGACGTTGTTCCTCGGTTTGATCGATGGGAGCCAGCTTGAGTTCATCGTCGTCGGAGATCGGCTGGGGGACATAGATCTTGTTGTGGCAAGCGGGGCATTTGCCCCATTTGCCGCCGGCACTGTCTGGTGCCTCGATCTTTTTGCCACAGAGGCTGCATTGTAATTTGATGGTCATTCCAGTACCTCACCTGGGGTTTTTCATCCACTGCCCGCCGAATATTCGGCCGTGACGTCGGTCGTGATGCCGCCGCGGGGGGTGAATCGGGCCGTCACTCTCATCCAGCGAGGCCGGCACGCGCCGGTCAGATCGTCCAGGATCTCGTTGGTCAGCGATTCGTAGAAGATACCTTTATTGCGATAGGCCTGGAGATAGAACTTGAGGCTCTTGAGTTCGATACAGACTCTGTCGGGACAGTACTCGATTGTGATCTCGCCGAAGTCCGGCTGGCCCGTCTTGGGGCAGACGCTGGTGAATTCCGGACAGCGGATCGTGATCCGGTAGTCCCGCCCGGGGCGCGGGTTGTCGAATAGTTCTATCTTCGGATGGTCGGCCATGATTGTCCTTCATCGAAAGTTCCAGAAAGAAGACGAATCTGCGACGGGTCTCCTTCCGGATCTCCGGTCTTGGGTCTTTGTTGCCTGTCGGTCCCAGTATAATCGCCGTGACATCGACGGACAAGCCCGAAAATGGATCGACAGGTCGAACCGGAAGCGATAACATGAGGTTCCGCTCGGGTGTGAGTTTCACGAGCACGTTATCGGTCGTAGGTGAAGTGGGAACATGGGACAAGGCAAAGCAGTTGTATTGTTGAGCGGGGGCTTGGATTCGGCGACGACTCTGGCCGTCGCCCGCCAAGAGGGCTTCGCCTGTTATGCTCTAACCTTTCGCTACGGCCAGCGCCACAGTCGTGAGATCGAGGCTGCCCAACGGGTGGCCCGTTCGCTGGACGCCGTCGAGCATCGGCTGATCGAGATCGACTTGCGGGCTTTGGGCGGCTCGGCCCTCACGGATTCTCAGATCGAGGTGCCGAAAGACCGGTCAGATCTGGGGGATTCGTGCGATATTCCGCCGACCTACGTGCCTGCAAGAAACACGATCTTTCTGAGTTATGCCCTGGCCTGGGCGGAAGTGCTTGGGGCCTTCGACCTTTTCATCGGCGTCAATTCGACCGACTACAGCGGGTACCCCGACTGCCGGGCGGAGTTCATCGCAGCGTTCGAGACCATGGCCAATCTTGCGACCGCGGCCGCGGTTCAGGGCAAAGGTCGATACCGAATTCACACGCCGATCCTCGAAATGACGAAGGCCCAGATCATCCGCACCGGGATGGGGCTCGGCGTGGACTATTCGCTGACGCACAGTTGCTATGACCCCGATCCGCAGGGTCGAAGCTGTGGACGGTGTGATGCGTGTCGACTGCGGCTCAAAGGTTTCGCCCAAGCAGGACTGGCCGATCCCATCTCGTATGTCGAGCAGACCTGACGATGCGTGTGGTTGAGGTGTTTCATTCTCTTCAAGGCGAGGGAACACTCGTGGGCGTGCCGAGTGTGTTCGTGCGCCTGGCCGGATGCCCTTTGCGGTGTCGGTGGTGCGATACCGCTTATGCCTGGGACTATTCGGTCGGAGAGGAACTCGAGCCCGTTGAAATCGTCGAACGGGTCGTCCGACGGCCTTGCCGGCATGTCGTGCTCACCGGTGGAGAACCTCTGGTGGGTGAGGATTTTGGGGTTCGCCGGGGAATTGTCGGTTTGACCCATAGTCTCAGGGCCCTCGGCAAGCACGTCACGATCGAGACCGCCGGCACACTCTTCGTGCCAGACTTGGCCTGCGATTTGATGAGTATCAGCCCCAAGCTGGGGAATTCGGCTTCGCCCGAGGTCCCTCAAATCGGGTGTTTTGATCCGGCAGTTCTGAGCCAATTGATCACGGCATATCCCTATCAGCTCAAGTTCGTCATCGAATCGCCGAAGGATTTCGATGAAGTTCAAAGACTCCTTGGCTTGTTGCATCCCGTCGATTCGAATTGTGTGCTGCTGATGCCGCAGGCTCGCACCTGGGATCAGCTTAGGGAACGGTCTTCCATGGTAGCAGAGCTTTGTTGCAAGACCGGATACCGTTTTTGTGATCGTCTTCACATCTTTCTCTGGGTCGAGGAGCGAGGTCGATGAAGTTGCCGAAACCGTCGTCTCTCGAATTCTGTGGCGCGAGAATCACAAAGAATGGCAGTTGACAAACCGCCGGTTGGTGGGGATACTCTAAGTGCTCTGCAGGCCTTCGGTCGGCAGAGAACATTTATGTTATCGCGCGGGTGGCGGAATTGGCAGACGCGCTACTTTGAGGTGGTAGTGCCCGTAAGGGCTTGGAGGTTCAAATCCTCTCCCGCGCATTTTTCCCTGCCTTCGACGGGATCTTTTGGGAGATCCCCAATTTGTACCCTTTCGGATGACCCGTTGGGTCGCTGTTGTCTGACTCCAGAGTTGCGGAGGTTCCACGAAACGACGGTGGCAAGGACAACTCCTCTGACGCGACCAGACGGTCGAATCAGAAATGGGAGGTTGTTTTTCACTTTCGATAACGTCTTGCACACCTTGCGAAAAGGATATCCCACGCGGACAAATGAACATATAATTCGATCGGGTGTTTCACACGCATCGTAACGTTTGATTCTAGGCCGCGTCATATGAACAGGAGGGCCGAGAGGGGACCGCGGCAAAGACGCGTAACTTGTTGGATGATAGGGATTAAGGATAAGAAGAAATGTCCTTGCCGAGAGTGTTCCAAGCCAAGATTCAAACGGTTCGAATCCGGTGCGGCATCAATCAACTTCTTCGGCAAGCCGGGAAAGTCCTGGCGGCGGCCGGAGCGGTGGCCGCTCTAGCGATTCTAACGGAACGGTTTCTGGCGATTCGAGTCTTGACCCCCTGGTCGGTGGGGATTTTCTCTGGGATCGTCCTTGTCGCGATTCTGGTCCTATGGTTTCTCAAGTGGCCCACTCACATGCAGGCGTCCCTGTTGCTTGACGAGCGACTGGGGCTCAGCGAGCGGGTCAGCACGACGTTGGCTTTGGCCCGGTCCGAGGATCCCTTTGCCCAAGCCGCGCGGGCGGAGTCGTTGCGTGTGGTGCAGTACACCAATCTGGCAGGGCACTTTCCCCTCAGACTCTCACGAAGCTGGGTCTATGGAGCCGGCACGTGGGCTGCGACGGTCGCGATGGTTTTCCTGCTTCCCCAGCGGGATTTTCTCGGTTTTCGAAAGGATCGAGAAGAGCAGCAGAAGAAGGTCCAGGCGACTCAAATGGTTCAGACGCAGGTCAAGAGAGCTACCGAGCAGGTTAAAGCCGCAGTTCGGGCCTTAGGTGATCCGAACCTCGTCGCGGACCTCAAGAAGCTCGACGAATTGGGCCGGTCGGCTGAGCCGCAGGAGATCAAACGCGAGGCGATCAAGGCCTTGGGTGACCTGTCGGAGAAGATCAAACAGTTACAGGTGGGTCCGAAAGCCGCAGCCTCCGGTGCTTTGCAGCAGATGCTCAAACAACTGCGAGGTTCCAGCGACCCGGTGTCGCAGCAGCTCCGTTTGGCCTTGTCCAAGGGGGATTTCTCAAAGGCTGCCGGTATGTTGACGGAATTGCAGAACCAGTTGAACGCCGGGACGATGCCCGACGACAAACGCAAAGAACTGGCCGCCCAGATGCAGGACTTGGCGAAAGAGCTTCAGAAACTATCCGAGCAGAAGAAGCAGGTCGAGGAAGAACTGGCCAAGCTGGGTCTGGACAGGAAACTCGCCGTGGCGACGCCCGAACAGTTGCGACAGGCGCTGCAGAAGCAGGGACTCAGTGCACAGAAGATCGATCAGATTATGAAGAGGGTCGAAGCCGCCCAGGCGGCGGCCGCCCAATGTTCGAGCCTGGGGCAGGCGCTGGCCGCTGCGGCCGGTGGCAGCAGCGGGCTCTCGGCCGGCGACATGACTGCCGCCATCGATGAGTTGAATTCGCTCGACGCTCTGCAGCAGGAGGCCTTCATGCTGCAGGCGAGTCTGGCAGAGGTCTCCGACGTTCTCCGCAAGCTGGGCCAAGGGACCGGGCTCTGGGAGATCGGCGAGGGCGGCGGATACGAAGGAGAGGGGATCGGCTTGGACACCGTCAAAGAGCACTACATCACTTCGGATGCGCTGAAGGCGGACAAGATGACGAAGGCCCCGAGTCGGCCGGAGGGCGGGCCCCCTGTGGCAAGCTGGTACTTTAAGGATGTGCAGGTCAAAGGCGAGGCGTTACGGCCTTTCGTCGAGGTGATCCAGGCGGGACGGGCCACCGCGGCTGAGGCCATGAGCGAGAACCTGATCCCTCGCCGCTATGAGGAAGCGGTCAAGACGTACTTCAACCAGTTGGAGCAAAGCGGTCCCAAGCCATGACGGATCGGCGGCGAGGACAGAACGACCTGTGAAAACGAACCCCATTCGAGTGTGGCGGCAGTGAGCAACACGTACGGCTTCTATCTCGGTCAACCCTGGTGGCTCCTGGCGAGTCTTGTGATCGTCCCGATGATCTGGCTGGCCCGGCGGAATCTGGCAAGCCTCGGCCGGGGCCGGCGAATCGCGGCGGTGGTCCTGCGGGTCGTGGTTGTGCTCCTGTTGGCCGTGCTGCTGGCCAAACCGATGCTGGTCCAGAAGAGCCGGCGGACCACGGTGATCGCGGTCCTCGATCGCAGCCAGTCGATCCCGGCCGACCGTGCGGAGGCGGTGCTCGACTATCTCGCGAAGGCGGTCGTCCGTAAGGACGCGCAGGACCAACTCGCAGTTGTCGATGTGGCGGAGGCCGCGCGGATCTCGATGCTGCCTTCGAGCGACACGACGATCCGCCGACGCAACACGCTCCTGACCGGAAAACAGAGCCGTCTGGCCGACGGGATTCAAATGGCGATGGCGATCGCTCCGCCCGACACGGCGGTGCGGATTGTCCTGGCCAGCGAGGGCAACGAGACCGAAGGCGATCTGAAGGAGGCGGCGCGGACCGCCGCGGCCAATCGGATTCCCATCGACGTCATTCCTCTGCGGTATCGCTACGACAACGAGGTGCTGTTCCGTCGGATCGCGACGCCCCCTCGGATCCGCGCCGGCCAGACGATCCCGCTGCGGTTCATTCTGGACAGCACAAGCGACGTCCGCGGCAAATTGATGTTGACGCTCAACGGCAAGCCGGTCGATCTCATGCCGGATACCCCAGAGGTGGCGGTTCCGGTCGAACTCAAAGCGGGAACCAACGTCAAGACGGTGTCCATTTCGGTTGGCCCCCGCGGGCTCCACGATTTCGAAGCGGTCTTCCTCGCGGACGATCCAAGGCAGGACAGGATCGCAGAAAACAACCGCGCCACCACGATGACCTACGTCGCCGGGCCGGGGTATGTCCGCGTCTTCGACATCGACGACGGGGGGGCGGGATTGGCTCACGCTCTTCAGGAGGCGGGAATCAACACGGTTCGCAACGACATTTCGGAATTGCCTCAGGAGCTCCCTCGTCTGCTGGACGTGGACGCGATTGTGCTGGTCAACACGCCGGTGCAACATTTCACGATGGCCCAGCAGGAAATGCTGTGCCGATACGTGAACGACCTGGGCGGGGGCCTAGTCATGGTGGGGGGACCCGATTCCTTCGGCGCCGGCGGCTGGATCGGCTCGCCGGTGGCGTCGATTCTGCCGGTGGACTTGGACCCGCCGCAGAAGAAGCAGTTACCGATGGGGGCCCTCGTGCTCGTCATCGATCACAGCGGCTCGATGGCCGGCGAGAAAGTTGAAATGTGCAAGGCCGCCGCGGCGGGGGCCGTTCGACTGCTCAGCCAGCGCGACCAGGTGGGCATCATCGTTTTCGACGCGATCAGCGAGTGGGTCGTGTCGTTGGGGCCGGCCCAGGACAAAGAAGGGATCTTCCACAGGATCAGCCAGATCGGCGCCGGCGGCGGGACGGTCATGGGACCTGCCATGAGAGAGGCCTTCGCGGCCCTGAAGAACTCCCGGTACGGCATCAAGCACGTGATCTTGCTCACCGACGGACAGACGGCGGACCCGGATCTATGTGCCAGGCTTGGGTTGGATATGGCCGCGGCGGGTATCACGATTTCCACCGTCGCGATCGGCCAGGGCGCGTATACCGAGTTGCTGCACAGTATCGCTTCTGCGGCGCAGGGGCGGTTCTACCCCGTCGAGAATCCCGCGAACATCCCGGAGATCTTCATCAAGGAGGCCCAGGTCGTCCGACGCTCGATGATCGTCGAACAGACGTTCACGCCGCAGGTGGTGTATGGGCTCAGCGAGATTCTCAACGGTCTGCCTGCGATGCCGGCTCTGGATGGATACGTCCTGACAGGCCCCAAGGGCGGCCTGCACCAGTTGGTGCTCGTCAGCAACGAGGCCGATCCGATCCTGGCGACTTGTCAGTCGGGTCTGGGACGGTGCGTCGCGTTCACCAGCTCGGCCGACACCCGCTGGGCGGCGCAGTGGGTTCAGTGGTCCGACTTCGCGAGGTTCTGGGAGCAGGTGGTTCGCTGGGCGGGCAAGCCTTCGCAATCGGCGGACTGCGAGGTCGTTACCGACGTGGAAGGCCAGGAGGCGATAGTCCGCGTGGAGGTCTTCGATGCCCAAGGTAGGTTCCTGCAGCTTGCGTCCATCGAGGGACAGGTCCTGACTCCTGACATGAAATCGCAGTCGCTGGAACTGGCGCAGACCGGGCCGGGACAGTACGCCGGACGGTTCCGGGCGCCCGCCCCAGGCAGCTATATCGTGAACGTTCAGTACCGTAAGACCGACGATGTCGCTGGCGGGCAGGACGCGGCGCCCGCGTCGCAGAACGGACCTCGCTCGGCCAATGCGATTGTGACGATTCCTTTCGCCCCGGAATTCCGCGACCTCACCGACAACGCGGCGCTGCTCAAGGAGATCAGCGAGATGACCCGAGGCCGGGTCCTGCCGCTGGAGTCCGATCCGAACGAAGTGAATCTGTATGACTACGCCGGGCTGCGATTTCCCGAGACGCATCTGCCTCTGGTGCAGCCGCTGATGCTGGCGTGGATCGCCCTGTTCTTGACGGATGTTGCGGTCCGCCGCGTGATTGTCGACGCACGCGCGAGGTTGCGGAAGGCTGTGGCGTGGTTGACCGCCACGACGCGGCAGGAGAAGGATGAGCGGATTGCCCGCTTGCAGGCTCGGAGTCAGAAGCTCAGGGCCCAGTGGGCGGCCGGCGCCGCGGACGGCGTTTTCTCCAAGCGATACCAGGGCGGTGAGAACTACCAGGGCAGTACAATCGACCCCGAGCCCAAGCGTGTGGAGCCTCCGACGGCCAAACCGGCTGTCGATGAGCCGAAAAAGCCCAAGCCGGTCGAGAGCACGCACATCGATCAGCTCCTCCAGGCCAGGCACAAGAGGGCCGGGGGAGATCAGAAAGAATAGACGATACCAGGGACTCTACAGACGAACGACAGGTGATTGGAATATCTGAGGCTCGACGATTATGAGTGACGAGAAGAATGTGGAACAACAGTGTGCCGAGTTTCGGCAGATGTTCGAGGCGATTCGCGGCGAGGTCGCCCGGGTCATCGTGGGACACGAGGACATCGTGGACAACGTGCTGATCAGTCTCTTCAGCGGCGGACACGTCCTGCTCGAAGGCGTTCCCGGGCTTGGCAAGACGCTGCTGGTGCGGACGCTCGGCTCGGCTCTGTCGCTGGAGTTCCGGCGGATACAGTTCACGCCGGACCTGATGCCCGCCGACATCGCGGGCACGAACCTCGTGGTTGAGGACCAGACCACCGGCCGACGTGAATTCCAGTTCCAAAAAGGGCCGATCTTCGGGCAGATCATCCTGGCCGACGAAATCAACCGCGCCACCCCCAAGACGCAGTCTGCGATGCTGGAGGCGATGCAGGAACACTCGGTCACCAGCGGTGGGCAGATCCGCAGGCTCCCCGAGCCGTTCATGGTTCTGGCGACGCAAAACCCGATCGAGCAGGAGGGCACGTACCCGCTGCCCGAGGCGCAGCTCGACCGGTTCTTCTTCAAACTGCTGGTGAGGTACAGCAACCGGGAACAGCTCAAGGCGGTGCTGGATCGCACGACGACCGGACAGGAGCCGCAGGCGCAGAACGTCGCGGACGCCGACAAGATCCTGTGGGCGCAGAAGCTCGTTCGTCGCGTGGTGATCGCCGAACACGTGCAGGACTATGCCATTCGGCT
>JAGPGT010000019.1 GCA_018055905.1 Phycisphaerae bacterium | reverse complement strand
TAGTCTGCGTAAGCGTAGAAACCGCCCCAATAGAATTCCGGATCGTTGATCACCATCTGCCCCACGGCAGCCGCCGAGCCGCTCACGGATACGGGCGCAGAGACTGAATTTGACCAAGGGGTGCCAGTATACGTACGACTGTCCGATCCGCTGCACCATAGTACTCCGTCATACCAACCGGAAATCGATGATTGGTTAGCATCCGCATCGTCAACGCTCGCTGAGAGAGAGCTGCAGCTATTGCCGGCGTAGGAGCCTCCTTCGCTGTTCGCCGATCCCCGCCCAGAACCGGACGCATAGAAGTAGTTTAGGGAGGATACACCTCCCCCACCCAGCACGCCGGCGCCGGAGGAACTGGTCGTAGGGAGAGTCCCCGTTCTGTTGACGGCCTCGCCGTTGTAGTTGATCATGACATTACTGATGGAAGTATTGACTACAAAGGCAATCGCCTTGGATGTCTCATCGGGTATCCACCGATAGCTGGATGACCCGCCCACACCGCTATATGCATATGCTCCTCTTGACAAGCCAAACCCAGGGTATGGTTCCAAGTTAACCGAAGCACTTCCGCTGGCCCACCCTGACGCTTGCAGGGAGGTCATTCCAAAGTTCAGATTGCCTGAGGCAGACGCCGACCAGGACCATGTTCCGTTCGGATCGCTGTCGGAACCTGGACCGTTCACATAGGTTGAGGTCCCATCGTACTCCCAATAGCCCATCCCAGGGGCCGCCAACAGGGCACAGAACATCACAATCATTGCACGGTTCTTCCTCATGATCCATTGCCTCCTTTTCAAAGAAACGCCACAAACTCTTGACCTCATGCGTCCCGCGTGATAAGTGAGGAGCCAGCCCAAGAGCGCACTGACGCTCCCGTGGCGAAGGCCGGTGGACCGACGATCTCCTTTGCACATGGACTGTCGGCTCGCCGGTTTTCTTTACGCGCACCATCAACGGGGCTGTTCGTCACGCCGGACAACGGCTCGGCACGGTTCCCAAAGGACGTGCCAACAGATGGTCTACGTGTGCTGTTCGTGTATCGGAGCGTTCTCACCTCCTCTCGAAACCAAGGGATTGTCCAGAAGCATCTCGCCCCAAAGAGCGCAGACAACACCAACAGCAACTATTGTCCCATCAGCATACCTGTTGGCCCCGCGCTGTGACCGATCGCTTTTCGCCTCTTTCTCCCAAAGACCTCTCCTATTGCACGGGTTCCCACCGCCCACCCGCCGCTGATTCAAGACCTTCTCATCGAAGCCGTCATCCCAGTTGCGCAAGTCTCAGCAATCCTTATTATAGCCCCCTCCCCGCGAATCCATGCAAAAGAAAAATCCAAAAAAAAAATAAAAAAATAAAAAAATCGAAAAACGTCGATGCCTTGGGTGTGGAGAGGGGATGGGATGCAGCAGGGGGATGGCTTCGGGCACGCCGGATGATATGATCATGGACGAATGCGGGATTCATAGGCAGCACAACCGAGGTAGAGTCGGTCTTGATCACATAAGATCCATGAAGATATTTGTCCCGAACAACCCAGGACGCTTCGTCAGGTCGGGTTTTCCGTCGCGGCGGCCTGGTTGACCAGGAATAGAACCGCCATGCGGACGGCCAGGCCGTTGGTGACTTGCTGGAGGATTACGCTGTTGGTGCCGTCGGCAACCTCGCTTTCCATCTCCAGACCGCGATTGATCGGGCCGGGGTGCATGACGAGGATGTCCGGTTTGGCTCGTTTGACCCGCTCGACGGTCAGGCCAAAATAGTGGGAGTACTCGCGGATCGAGGGGAAGGGGTTGCCGCCCAGCCGCTCGAACTGGATCCGCAGCATGTTGACCACGTCCACTTCTTCGATCACTTTGTCCAGCGAGTAGCTGACTTTGACCGGCAATCGGCCGACCTCGACGGGCATCAGGGTCGGCGGCCCGACGAACGTCACTTCGGCCCCCAGTTTGGTCATCGCCCACAGGTCGCTGCGTGCAACTCGCGAGTGTGCGATGTCGCCGACGATCGCGATCTTGAGGCCTTGGAGCGAGCCTTTGATTTTGCGGATGGTGTAGACGTCGAGCAGGCCTTGAGTGGGGTGTTCGCAGTAGCCGTCGCCTGCGTTGACGACGCAGGCCTTGATGTTTCGGCTCAGCAGTACCGGCACGCCCGCGGCACTGTGGCGGATCACGACGATGTCGATGCCCATGGCTTCGAGGTTGCGGGCAGTGTCGAGCAAGGTCTCACCCTTGCTGACGGAGCTGGCCTTCTGGGTGAACTCCATGACATCGGCGCTGAGCCGGCTGGCGGCCAGGGAGAAACTGGCCCGGGTCCGCGTGCTGTCCTCAAAAAACAGGTTGACGACGACCTTGCCCCGCAACGGGGGGGCTTTCTTGACCGATCGCGTGCTGATCTGTTCGAAGCCGGTGGCGGTGTCGAGGATGTGGGTGATCTCTTCCACGCTCAGGTCCCGCAGGCCCAGGAGGTGTTTTCGGTGCCACTCGAATGGTTTTCCGCCTTTGTGAGGTATCGTCATAAATGTGTTGTGCCGTTTTCCCGTCCTGCCCGATGCGTGCCGTTCCACAATGTCGAGGATGCGACCCATGGATCCTTCCCATTTCTGAAGCGACGCCGAGATCATGAGACCCATCGGACCGATGGGACTGGGGGATCCACGTCGCTTCGCGTTCTTAGGCCACCGTCACTTCGTCCTTTCCGTCGGACTCCACGAAATTGACCTGAACCGACTGTTGAGGCCCGACTTCGGCCTTGTAGCCGGCATAATCCGCTTGAATGGGCAATTCTCGCCCTGCCCGCTCGACGAGCACGGCCAGGCGGATCGCTTTGGGCCGGCCTAGATCCATCAGGGCATCCATGGCCGCACGGGTCGAGCGACCGGTATAGAGCACATCATCCACGAGAATAATCGTTTTGTTGTCGATATCGAAGCCGATCTCGGTCGTCCGGACCAGGGGCTGTCCGCGGGAATGGGGCGCGTTGAGATCGTCGCGGTAAAGAGTGATGTCCAGGGTTCCGCAGGGGATGGGTCGTTCGAGTTTTCGGGAGAGCCTTTGGGCAAGCCTCTCAGCGAGGATTTCCCCGCGGCTTCGCACGCCGATGATAGCGGTGCCATTCTCGGGCGAAATCCTGGCGGCAATCAAATCGGCCAGATGCTCAATGGTGCGGTCGATCTGTTCGGCGTCAAGAATAACATTCATAGCATCATCCACTCTTCGCGGGCCCCCAAACGGCATACGTCGCGTCCGGGAGATTCTGGCGATCCTTCAAGATAAGACAGACTATATCGTGCATTCGGTCTTTTGACAAGCCCCACGGCCGACGTTCCACAGAATCTGTTTTTCCTCCCTTGGTTTTTCCTGCGTACTCGTAGTGTAAAACCCCCCGCCCCAGTGCTGGCAACCGCGGTAGGATGAGCCATTCATGTGGATTTCGCTTGATTGAACGGTCGTTTTCTGCTATGATAACGCGTGTTGGCGGGTGGAAGGGTTCAGCCTGACACGGAGCGTTGATTTTGGGGGTGCCGGGCAGCCGCCGGGCGCCGGGTCCGATACATTCGAACGTGATGTGGGAATATGGGCGCAAAAGCTGTAATCGTAGCTCGAAGATTATGGGGCGTAGCCCTAGTGGTTATAGGGCTTGCGGTGGTTGTGCCCGCCCGAGGCCAAGATCTTTTCCCCGTTCAACCTCAAGCCCTTCAATGGGCAGGCGTCCAGGAGTTACGGCAGTCAGCCCCGGATTTGACGGGTTCCGGCGTCCGTTTGGGAGTCGTGTGCCGCAGTTTCACCTACAGCGCCGAAGGCGAACCTCAGAACGACTACTTGCCAAACATGCGACACGTCTGTTTTCGTGATGCCGAACTGAGCTTTCACAGCAGTCTCGCCAGGTCCGCCGGTATATCAGGCCATGCTACGGCGATCTGCTCGATCCTTTTCGGGCAGGACCCCGACGGGACCGCGTCGATTCTGGGATCGTTCCCCTATCAAGGCGTCGTGCCGCAGGCCCAGGGACATATCTACGAATTCTGGCATTTTGTCAAACACCATGTGTATCGCCAGGATAGACCGGAGGTGGACATCACCTCGGTGAGTTTCGGCCAGCCTGTGGAGGCCGAATGGACCCGGGGCATCGAAGCCCTCATCGAGCATAAGGCAATGGTGTTCGTCGCCAGCATCGGCAACGGCCTGAACGCCTCCGACCCCTCGTTCTATCCTGGCGCCGGTCCCAACGTCATCGGCGTGGGTGTGGTCAGTTCGGTGAACGCAACGGACCCTGTTACGAAGTTGTCCCAGTTCGCTTTGGCGTATCCGGAGGAATCGAGCGCGGGCCCGACCGCAGACGGTCGTTGCAAACCCGACGTGATCGCCCCCGGCAACTGTCTTGTGGCCGAAGAGGGGGCCGACCGGGGGTATGACATGACCGGCAACTGGTCGAGTTTCGCGACCCCTGTTGCCGCTGGCATCGTGGGTTTGCTGATGCAGACCGCCAAACAGAATCCTCAGTTCAGCCCGGCCCTTTCTCCCGAAGGCGGCAATTGTCTGCTCAAGGCCATCTTGATGAACTCCGCGGTGAAGTTGCCTTACTGGCATAAGGGCGAATTGACGCCGGATGATGATCACGAGGTTCCGCTGGATTATGTGCAGGGGGCGGGCATGGTGAACGCTGCCCGCGCACATCAACTTTTGACATCCGGTCAAGGCAAGCCCGGCGATATCGGTGCCTCGGGATGGGATCTCAATTGGGTTCGACCAGGGCTGGAACACCAGCAGGTGTACCGGATCGTCGTCGAGGAACCCTCGCAGAAAACGCTGACCGCGACGCTCGTCTGGAATCGCCACTATGGGCAGGTCTATCCCTTCAAACGTCTGTCCGACATCGACAGCGACCTGCGTCTGGAAGTGTTCGCCATCGACGCCATGAATGCGACCCAGCCGGTGAAGTTGCTGGACTACAGCGACAGCAGGGTGGACAATGTGGAACACATTTACGTCGACCTCGGGACGCTGCCGGGTTGTACGGTGTACGAGCTGGTGGTTTCGTACAGTGATCTGAACGTCAAATCCGCGTCGTCCGCCGGTGAACGATACGCCTTGGCTTGGAGCATCGAGACCAAGCAGGTGGACGAAAGCCTCCTGTGGTATGATCTCAATGCCGACGGTATTGTGGACGATCACGACCTGGCGATCCTGAAGAATAACTCTCTCGCCGGGCAAAAATCCTCCCCTCGGTATCTCCTCGGCGACATCACCAGGGACGGCGTAATCGACGACGCAGATGTCCTGGCTGTCGAAGCCAATCGCAACAAAAAGGCTGTGTGGCGCATCGATACGGTGGCGGTCGGGAGTTCCCCTGTCGCCAGCGTCCTGAACTGATCCCCCGTCAACCGTGGGGGGGATGTGACTTCGGATTCCCCAATGGAAGCGTGTTTTGTGGAATCCTTTCTGACTGTGGATCCCCCGTTTGTCGATCTCTCTGAACGAGGGAGGGTCCCCTCCTGTGAAGAAACACTTTTCTTGCTTCTGCGTTTCTGGTATGAGTATCGCAACGGTTCCATGGTTTTCAGGGGCGCAGGTGCGAAATGGCAAATCAGGTTCTGATCAAAAATGGACGCGTGATCGATCCGGCGAATCGCCTGGACGCCCAGTGCGATGTCCTGATCCTCGACGGGAAGGTCGCCGAGGTCGGTCGTCTCAACGGCGACGTCGAAAGGACGGTCTCGCGAGTCATCAACGCTGCGGGCAAATTGGTTGTGCCGGGTCTGATCGATATCCACGTTCATTTTCGCGAACCCGGCGACGAGGAAGAGGAGACGATCGCCAGCGGTTCGACCGCAGCCGTGGCGGCGGGTTTCACCTCCGTAGTCTGCATGCCCAACACAAACCCTGCCATCGAGAGCGAGACGGATGTCGAGTACGTGCACCGTAAAGGCCGCCAGGCCCGCAAGACCCACGTCTACGTGATGGGCGCGATCACCAAGAAAAGAGAGGGGACTGAATTGGCGGAGATGGGCCTGATGGCTGAGGCCGGCGCGCGGGGTTTTACCGACGACGGCAGCGGCCTCCAGAACGCCTCCGTCATGTTGCGAGCCCTCAAATATGCCCGAATGCTCGATGTGGTGGTCGCCCAGCATTGTCAGGACAACAGCTACGCCGGCAACGGGGTGATGAACGCCGGATATCACTCGACGATCCTGGGATTGCCCGGCATGGACGCGATGGCCGAAGAGGCGATGCTCTGGCGGGACATCCAACTGGTTCGCAAGACAGGCGCCCGCTACCATGCACAACACATTTCCACCGCCGGGTCGGTGGAGCTGATCCGCCAGGCGAAGAAGGATTCGTTGCCGGTCTCTTGCGAGGTCACGCCGCACCATCTTCTGCTCACGGATGAATGTTGCTCGACATACGACACGAATTACAAGGTCAGTCCGCCGTTGAGGTCGAAGAGGGACACCGAGGCCCTTAAACAGGCCATTGACGAGGGGCTGATCGATGCTCTGGCCAGCGACCACGCGCCGCACCTGCAGAGCGAGAAGGAACTGGAGTTTCTGGCCGCGCCGTTTGGGATCGCGAGTCTTGAATGCGCCCTGGCCCTTTACATCAAGGCGCTGATCGAGCCCGGGATTCTCGACTGGCCCGGCCTGATCCGCATGATGACCGTCAATCCCGCGAGGATCATCGGGATTGAGAAGGGTTCGCTTTCCCGCGGTAAGCAGGGTGACGTGACGATCATTGATCCAGAGGCCGAATGGACGGTGGATGTGAACCAGTTTCTCTCCAAGAGCCGTAACTGCCCCTATCACGGATGGAAGGTCAAAGGAAAGGTCGAAAAAACCATCGTCGGCGGCGAAATCCGGTTCGAACTGTAGAATCGTTTTGTCTGCTATCGTCGGGTTGCATGCTTGCCGAGGCGGGGCCGATACGTCATAATCTGGCTCGATTCTCGCGAATCCTTGTGGGGTCGCGAACAAAGAGCCCGGTTAGCGCATTTTGGTCGGTAGATCGACCTCGCTGCCGGAGACGATGACTTGTTTGGGGAATTCGGCGGCATGACGATTATCGATGGGAACAACCTATTGTGGGCGCTGCAGGAGGGGTTCGGCGAACGCGAGATTACGAACGAGGTCGAGTTGTGCCGCGTACTGAGCCAGTACTTCGCCAGGTTGGGTGAGAGCGGGCAGGTGGTGTTCGACGGTGCCGGTCCTTCGGACAAAAGCCGGTTCGACACGATGGATTTTCTGGAGGTGTATTTTGCTGGTTTCCATCGTGATGCCGACAGTGTAGTTCAGGAAAAGATCCTCGTGGACACTGCTCCTCGGCATCTGACGGTCGTCAGCAACGATCGGGAGATCCGAAAGACCGCCGGTGAGCGAAAGGCTAAGGTCCTCAAATCGGAGGATTTCTGGCAGCAGGTGCGGCAGGAACTGAGTCGAAGACCACCGAAACGCAGGGAACCCGAGGAAAAACGGGAAGGCCTCACCGACGGCGAGACCGACAAATGGTTGGAAGCCTTCGGGCTGGAGGGATAGTTTTTTTGTTGCGTCTGCGGGGCTGTGGGGGTATAAGTAACCTTTCTTCGTACGCCGGGCGCACATATGTGGGGGTCTGTTCTTGCCCGGGTGTGCAGGCAGGAGGTTTCCTGGGGCCGGCGGCAAGGGAGTGTCCTTGATCTAAGTTACTGTTGTTTCAGCTTTTACGATAGATGGAGACCTTATGAAGCGTAAGATGGTGACGATTGACGGCAACAACGCGGCCGCGCACGTAGCGCACGCGACAAATGAAGTGATTGCGATCTATCCGATCACGCCGAGCTCGCCGATGGGCGAGATTGCCGACGCGAAGACCGCCAAGGGCATGCCCAACATCTGGGGCACGGTTCCGTCCGTTACCGAGATGCAGTCGGAAGCCGGTGCCGCCGGCGCTGTTCACGGCGCGTTGGCCGCGGGTGCGTTGACCACAACGTTCACGGCCTCCCAAGGTCTGTTGTTGATGATCCCGAACATGTACAAGATCGCAGGCGAGTTGTTGCCCACGGTCTTTCACATCACGGCTCGGTCGATCGCGTGTCAGGGTCTGTCGATTTTCGGCGACCATTCCGACGTGATGGCCTGCCGCGAGACGGGTTTCGGTATGCTCTGTTCGGCGAGCGTCCAGGAAGTCATGGACTTCGCATTGATCGCCCAGCAGGCGACCTTGGCTTCTCGTATCCCGTTCCTGCATTTCTTCGACGGCTTCCGTACCAGCCACGAGGAGCAGAAGGTGGAAGAACTCACCTACGACGACATGCGTGCGATGATCGACGACGAATTGGTCGCCCAGCACAGAGCGCGGGCGTTGACGCCCGATCGACCGGTCATCGGCGGCACCGCCCAGAACCCTGACGTTTACTTCCAGGGCCGCGAGACCGTGAACAAGTTCTACCAGGCTGTGCCGGGCATCATGCAGGCGACGATGGACAAGTTCGCCAAGCTCATCGGCCGCCAGTACAAGCTGTTTGATTACGTCGGCGCTCCCGATGCCGAAAAGGTCATCATCATTATGGGCAGCGGAGCGGACACGGTTCACGAGACCGTCGAGTACCTTGTCTCGCAGGGTCAAAAGGTCGGCGTCGTGAAGGTCCGTCTCTATCGTCCGTTCAGCACCAAGCACTTCATGGCCGTTCTGCCCAAGACCGTCAAGAAGATCGCTGTGTTGGACCGCACGAAGGACCCCAGCGCCCTCGGAGAGCCGATGTACCTGGACGTCCGCACGGCGATCGGCGAGGCCATGGCCGACGGGATCGCCCCGTTTGATAAGTATCCGGTCGTCGTCGGCGGCCGTTACGGCCTGGGCTCCAAGGAGTTCACGCCCGCGATGGTCAAGGCGGTCTTCGACAACCTGGACGCCACTCAACCCAAGAGGAGTTTCACGGTCGGCATCATCGACGACGTAACCCACTCGAGTTTGGCGGTGGACAGCTCGTTCGAATTGCCCACGCCGGGGCAGTACGCCGCGATGTTCTACGGGCTGGGTTCCGACGGTACTGTCGGAGCCAATCGAAACTCCATCAAGATCATCGGCGACCAGCTCCAGGACAACTACGCTCAAGCCTACTTTGTTTATGACTCCAAGAAGGCCGGCGCGATGACGGTTTCCCACCTGCGGTTCGGCAAAGAGCCGATCCGAAAACCTTACCTGATCAGCCAGGCGGATTTCATCGCCTGTCACAATCCGAGCTTCCTGGAGAAGTACGACATGCTTTCTTCGGCCCGCAAGGGCGGGACGTTTCTGTTGACGACCTCCCACCCGGCCGACCGGGTGTGGGACACGTTGCCGCAGGAGGTGCAGAAGCAGATTGTCGACAAAAAACTGAAGTTTTATGTGATCGACGCGATCTCGCTGGCCCAGGAACTCGGGCTTGGCGCCCGGATCAACGTGATCATGCAGACCGCGTTCTTCAAGATCAGCAACATCATCCCGATTGAAGTTGCGGTCAAGGCGATCAAGGACGCCATCAAGGCCTCCTACGGCAAGAAGGGCGAAAAAGTCGTCCAGCTGAACAATGCCGCGGTGGACGGCGCCATCGACCGGGTGCACGAGGTGAAGGTGCCGGGGAAGGTCACCAGCACGGTTAAGATGCCCTCGCCGGTGCCGGCCGACGCACCGGAATTTGTTCGGACCGTCACCGCAGAGATGATGGCCATGCGGGGCGATTCGCTTCCGGTCAGCAAAATGCCGGCGGACGGTCGCTTCCCCACGGGCACGACGAAGTTCGAGAAACGCAACATCGCGGTCAACGTTCCGATCTGGCAGCCGCAGCTGTGCCTCCAGTGCGGCATGTGCTCGTTTGTGTGCCCGCACGCCGCGATTCGAATCAAGGCCTACGACCCCAAGCAGTTGGCCGGTGCGCCCGCCGAGTTCAAGAGTATCGACGCCAAGGGCAAGGACTTCGCGGGGATGAAGTTCACCGTGCAGGTGGCTCCGGAGGATTGTACCGGCTGCGGCGCCTGTGTGACGACCTGCCCCGGCGCCGAACGGGGCGCCGATAAGCAGCCTACCGGCCGCAAGGCGATCAACATGGAACTCCAGGAGCCGATTCGCGAACGCGAGCGAAAGAACTACGATTTCTTCCTGTCTTTGCCCAATACCGATCCCTCCTTGTTTAAGGCCAACTCGGTCAAGGGCAGCCAGTTGATCCAGCCTCTGTTCGAGTACTCCGGCGCCTGCGCCGGCTGTGGTGAGACGCCGTACGTGAAACTGCTTACCCAGTTGTTCGGCGACCGCATGTACATCGGTAACGCCACCGGTTGTTCGTCCATCTACGGAGGTAACTTGCCGACAACCCCGTACACGACGCGTCAGGATGGTCGCGGCCCGACTTGGTGCAACAGCCTGTTCGAGGACAACGCCGAATTTGCGTTGGGCATGCGTCTGACGGTCGACCAGTTCCGCCTGACCGCTCTGAATTTGCTCGACAGGGCCGGGAAGTGCCTCGACAAGGATCTTGTCTCGCAGATTCGCGCCGCGACACTGGCCAACGACCCCGAGCAAAGCGAGGTCGAGGCCCAGCGGGCCCGGGTCGCCAGACTCAAGGATGCCTGCGGCAAGTGCAATTGCCCCGAGTGCAAGCAACTACTCGCCGTGGCCGATTACCTGGTTCGCAAGAGTGTCTGGGCGGTCGGCGGAGACGGCTGGGCCTACGATATCGGTTACGGCGGTCTGGACCACGTTCTGGCCAGCGGCAAGGATATCAATATCCTCGTGCTGGACACGGAGGTGTACTCCAACACCGGTGGCCAGATGTCCAAATCGACGCCTCGCGCCGCCGTGGCGAAGTTTGCGGCCGGTGGCAAGCCCGCTCCCAAGAAGGACCTGGGGTTGCTGGCGATGACATACGGCAACATCTACGTGGCCAAGGTCTCGATCGGCGCCAACCCTGCACAGGTCGTCAAGGCCTTTACCGAGGCGGAAGCGTATCCCGGCCCGTCGCTGATCATCGCCTATGCCCACTGTATCGCCCACGGTGTGAACCTGACAAATGGGTACGAAGAGCAGAAGAAAGCCGTGGCCTGCGGGCATTGGCAGCTTTATCGATTCGACCCGAGACTGACGCAAAAGGGAACCAACCCGTTGCAGCTCGACTCGAAAGCGCCGACCCTCACGTTCGAGGAGTACGCCTACGGGGAGGATCGGTACAAGGTGCTCAAACAGACCAAGCCGGAAATGGCCGCCGAGCTGATGAAACTGGCCAACAACGATGCGAAGTGCCGTTACGCTTTGATGGAGCAACTGGCGAAGATCCAGTGTGGTTCGAACGCGCAGGAAAGCGCCCAGTCCTGTCCCAAGTCTTGAGAAGAAATACCGTGGCGCTGTCATCGTCCCAAGGTGGCGCGTGAACCTTGTCGTGATCGTGCCCTGGGGTTTGGAATTTTCACCGGTCGTGGCCGGCAGGTTGTGCGAAATCCTTCGAAGGATTCGGGCCTGCCGGCCGCAGGATCGGTTTTCTCTTCTGCATTCTGCTTGGGGTCGATTGGGGGGGGAATCTCCCTCAGCCGTATCGTCGTCCCCACACGCCTGAATTACGTATTGCCGGCCCTCATCCCTTAGTGTTGCGTGATGGGGATCACTGAACTATCATAACCCGCGTGACGTAAGGTACGTAATCGTGCCACGCTGAACTTTCGGTAGCTTCGGTGGTCACCGGGTGTCGATGGGGTCTGTTCGCATTACAATGTGGGTTCTTGTGATCGTCGTCCTCGTGGCGGCGTTGACCGCCTTCTTTGTCCTGCGTGGGGGAATAGGACCTGGGTCTGCTGCTTTGCAAGGGAGGGCCGGCCAACCCAAGTCTTCGAAGATCGTGGAAGCTCCGACATTCGACGGTAGTTGGCCCATGTTCCACGGCGACCAGGGATTGCTGGGGCGGGCCGGGGGTTCGTTAGGCGATTCTCTGGTTCTCTTGTGGCGGTTCAGAACACAAGCGGAGGTCAAATCTTCTCCGGCAATCGAGGGGGGGCGGGTATTTGTGGGTTCTTCGGATAAACACCTCTACGCCCTCGATCTGCGGTCGGGGGAGAAGCTCTGGTCCTATAAGGCCGGGGATGCGATCGAATCTTCTCCGTGTGTGGTCGAGGAGCGGGTGTTTGTCGGCTCCTCGGATGGCCGGCTCTATGCGCTGGATGTTCAGACCGGTGAGTTGCACTGGACGTATGAAACCGACGGCCAGATCCTCGGTTCGCCGAACTGGACCCGTTCACCCGACGGGCGCAAAACCTGGGTCATCGTCGGCAGTTACGACAACAGGGTCCACTGTGTTGATGCCGAGAATGGCCAGGCGGTGTGGACATATGAGACGGGTAATTACATCAACGGTTCGCCTGCGGTGGACCAGGGCAAGTGCGTTTTCGGCGGCTGCGATGCTCTGATCCACGTGGTTTCGCTGACCGACGGTTCGAAGATTGCCGAGATCGACAGCGGGTCCTACATCGCCGCCTCCGCCGCGTTCGTCGATGGCCAGATCTACGTCGGCAACTATGAGAACGTGTTCTTGCGGGCCGACCTGAGCACAGGAAAGATTCTCTGGAAATACACGCAGGGCGAGGCCCCGTTCTTTTCCTCGCCGGCAGTGAACGAACAGTTCGTTGTCTTCGGGGGCCGCGACCGGTACGTTCACTGTGTTCGTCGCGATGATGGCCGGGGGGTCTGGACCTTCCGGACCCTGGACGAGGTGAACAGTTCGCCCGCTCTCTGCGGGGATAAGGTCGTCGTCGGCAGCGACGACGGGCGGCTCTATCTGCTTGGCTTGGCCGATGGCAAGCGGCTGTGGTCCTATGAGATCGGTCAACCGGTGACTTCGTCGCCTGCGGTGGCGGGCGGCCTGGTCGTGGTCGGTAGTGACGACGGATATGTCTATGCGTTTGGTTCCCACCAAACAGAGGGAGCGAAAATCCCATGAGAATCATTCAAATATGCCCTGGTTCCGGCGACAATTTTTATTGTGAGAACTGTCTCCGCGACGCGGCCCTGGTCAAGGCCGTCCGCAACCTTGGGCACGATGTGCTGATGGTGCCGCTCTATCTGCCGTTGCAGGCCGACAAGGTCGAGCAGGTCAGCAACGCTCCGATCTTTTTCGGCGGCGTCAACGTCTATCTCCAGCAGAAGCTCTCTATCTTTCGAAAAACACCGAGATGGATCGACCGCTGGTTTGACTCTCGCCGCCTACTCGAATGGGCTGGACGCAAGGCCGGAATGACCAACGCCCGCGATCTCGGCGAAACGACGATCTCCATGCTGCAGGGCGAAGACGGCCGCCAGGTGAAGGAACTCGACCGATTCGTCGATTGGCTCGTGACGGAGCCGCAGAAGCCTGATGTTGTGTGTCTGTCCAATGTCCTGTTGGCAGGTCTGGCCCGTCGAATCAAACAGAGGCTCGGTGTCCCCGTTGTGTGTCTTTTGCAGGACGAGGACGGATTTCTCGATGGTCTGACCTCGCCTTACGCCGAGCGGGCGTGGGCCGTCGTCCACGAGCGGGTGAGGGACATCGACGCCTTCCTGGCCGTCAGCAAGTACTACGGCGACACGATGGCGACCCGGCTGAAGGTGGACGAAAAGAAAATACATGTTGTTCGCATGGGCGTCGAGTTGGACGTATACAAGCCGCACGAGAGCGGCCCGGCGGTCCCGACGATCGGGTTTCTGTCGCGGATGTGCCCCGAGCGGGGGTTGGATACCCTGGTTGACGCTTTCATCCTCTTGAAAAAGAACGCGGGATTGCGATCCGCCAAGCTTCGCGTCTCGGGCGGCAGGAGCGTTGCGGACGAGCCTTTCCTCCGACGACAACAGAACAAGCTCCAATCCGCAGGCATTCTCGGCGACGTGGAGTTTTTGCATGCATTCGAACGCGACGCCAAACTGGAGTTCTTGAAGACTCTTTCCGTGCTGTCGGTTCCGGAACCGCGGCCCGTGGCGTATGGGCTGTACGTTCTGGAGGCTCTGGCGATGGGAGTGCCGGTGGTGGAACCTGCGATCGGATGTTTCCCCGAGACAATTGCCGCCACCGGCGGCGGCGTCCTGTACGAGCCGAACACCGCCGAGCGATTGGCTCAGGTGATGGAACCCCTGTTGCTGGATTCACAGGCTGCCCACAGGCTTGGAGCCGAAGGCCGGGCGGGGGTGTTCAAGGCGTTCGATATCGGTCGCACCGCCGGCGAGATGATTGGCATATATGAACAGATCGTTCGAAAGTGAGTGAGGCGAAGGCTGGCATGGTCGAGCTTGTCCGTGTAACGAAGACATATGGCGATCCGGGCGATCCTGCTTCGGTGAGCGTGCTCAAGGGCGTCACGCTGAAGATCGAGCAGGGGCAGTCTCTGGCGATCGTCGGCCCTTCCGGCTGCGGCAAGAGTACGCTGCTGAACATCATCGGCGGGTTGGATCACCCGACGAGCGGACAGGTTCTCTTGGGTGGCAGGGATCTGGTGGGGCTCGACGACGACGAACTGGCGAGAATTCGGAACACTCAGATCGGATTCGTATTTCAGATGCATCATCTGTTGCCCCAGTGCACGGTGCTCGAAAATGTGCTGGTGCCGACGCTGGCCCGCAGAGAAAGAGAACGAACCGGGATGAGAAAAGATGCCGAATCGCTTCTGGCCCGCGTCGGTCTGGCGGATCGCATGTCGCATCGGCCGGGCGAATTGTCGGGGGGGCAACGCCAGCGCGTGGCGGTCGCCCGGGCCCTGATCAACACACCCAAGCTGTTGTTGGCGGATGAGCCGACCGGTTCGCTTGACGAAGAGTCTTCGCAGAGTATCGCGGAACTTCTGGTTCGGCTCAATCGAAACGAGGGCGTGACGATGGTTGTCGTGACGCACTCCCGCGAGTTGGCGTCGCGGATGGGACAGGTTCTCGAATTGCGCGGTGGGGTTCTAAGTGACAGGGGCCGACCATGAGCTTTGGGCGGCTGATTACGCGGAGCGCATGGTTCCACTGGCGCACGAACGCCGCGGTTGTGCTGGCGGTGGCCGTCGCCACCGGTGTGCTCACGGGGGCGCTGGCGGTCGGTGACTCGGTTCGGTTCACACTGCGCAAGACGTTGGAGGCTCGCCTGGGCAAAGTCGAATTTGCCGTCACCCCGCACGGACGTTACTTTCGGACCGATCTGGCCGGCGATTTGAAATCCTCTCTGGGAGGCGAAGTTGCGCCGGTTTTGCAGGTCCCCGGCATGATCGGAAATCACGACGGTTCGCGACGAATCAATCGCGTCCAGGTTCTGGGCGTGGATGATCGGTTCTATGCAATGGGGCCCGGGAAAAACCCCTTTGTAGGGGCCGTGGGCGTAGGAGTCGTACTGAGCCAGGCGGTGGCCGACAGGCTCGCCGCCGCCGCGGGGGACGAGGTCTTGCTGCGAATCGAGAAGACGACGACGATGCCCCGTGATGTTCCGCTGGTCTCGGACGACGATCGCACGATCGGTTTTCGCTTGAAGGTGCGTGCCGTGGCGGACGAATTGGCGTTCGCCCGTTTCGATCTGGCGGCCAACCAAGCTGCACCCCTGAACGTGTTCGTTTCTCTGGCCTGGCTTGCCGAGAAGATCGAGCAGCCGGGAAGGGCCAACGTGCTTCTGGTCGCCGGCCAGGCAAGCGATGTTCTGCCGGAGGAACTGAACGCCGCCGTCAGGAGAGTCTGGCGACCGGCCGACGCCGGAGTCGAGTTGATTCACCGAGAAACGCAGAACGCGTTGGAGCTTCGCAGCCGGAGGGTTTTCATTGAGGATTCCCTTTCTGAAGAAGCGATGAAGGCCGATGCCGGCGCGGTCGGGATTCTCACGTACTTCGTCAACGAGATTCGCCTGGGCGAGAACGCGACGCCGTATTCGATGGTGGCAGCGGTCGGAGCCGGCAACTGGATCCCGGCGGGTATGCGAGACGATGAGATCGTCGTCAATCAATGGCTCGCCGAAGACCTCGGAGCACAACTCGGTGATTTCGTCGACCTCACGTATTTCGTTATGGGGCCCAGGCGAAAACTGAGCGAGGAACGAGGTCGATTCAAGATTGTCAGGATCGTGCCCTTGGAGGGGGCGGCTCGCGATTCCTCACTGATGCCCGATTTCCCCGGCCTGGCGGATGTGGACAACTGTCGTGACTGGAAGCCCGGCGTGCCGGTCGATCTGGATAAGATCCGTCCGAAAGACGAGCGGTACTGGGACGACTATCGCGGCACGCCGAAGGCGTTCATCACGCTGGAGGCTGGTCGGGCACGATGGCGTAACCCATACGGCAGCCTAACCGCGATCCGTTATCTCTGGCGGGAAGGGCTCGATCGGCAGGTCGCACAGTACTTGACCAGCCATCTCGATCCCGCTGCAGCAGGGCTGTTTTTCCAGGCGGTTCGCGAGTCCGGTTTGCAGGCCAGTCGGGGCGGCACCGATTTCGGCCAGCTCTTCCTGGGCTTGAGCATGTTCCTGATCGGCTCTGCGATCATTCTTATTGGCTTGCTGTTTGTCTTCGGCGTCGAGAGCCGAAGTCCGCAGATCGGAATGCTCCTGGCGGTCGGGTGGCCCGCTCGACGGGTCAAGAGACTGCTCCTGGTGGAAGGCGGGCTCGTGGCGACGTGCGGCGCCGTCCTTGGTGTCGTCGCGGGCTTGTTCTATGCCTGGCTGATGCTCTACGGTCTGGCCACCTTCTGGAGCGGGGCAATTGCGGGCGCGGCGATCCGATTCCATGTGACAAAATCCACATTGCTGCTGGGCGGCGTCGGCGGGCTCGGTGTTGCTCTGCTGGCGATCTGGATCACGCTGCGAAAGCATGTGACGCTTCCCGCACGCCAGCTGATGGCAGGGATAGTCGAGGGATATGCCGCCTCGCGTTCTCGCGGACGAGGGGGCATTTGGCTTTCGGTCGTTTCGTTCATCGGTGCTGCGATTCTCCTGACGCTCGTTCGAGGCGGCCAGGGCCAGGCCATGGCTGGGGCTTTCTTCGGGGCCGGAGCGTTGCTTCTACTGGGGACTCTCGGACTGGGGCACGGGCTGCTATGCCTGGCGGCAGGGGGCGGTGGCTGGTCTTTGGTCTCGCTCCAGGGGCTGGGTATTCGAAATGCAGCTCGACGTCGCGGTCGCAGTCTGAGCATCATCGGTCTGTTGGCCTGCGGCGTGTTCATGGTCGTGGCGGTCGGGGCCAATCGACGCGATCCGCTGCGCCAACCCCAAAGCCGGCAATCCGGCACGGGTGGATTTGCCCTCTATGGCGAGTCCTCGCTGGGTATACTCTACGATCTGAACACCGAGGCTGGACGTAAAGAATTGGGGTTGACCGATCCTGAACTGGCGGATCTCAAGGCCGTTCCGTTGCGGGTCCACGAGGGCGACGATGCAAGTTGTCTGAACCTCAACCGAGCGCAGCGACCGCGGCTGTTGGGCGTGTCGCCGGACGATTTTATACAACGCGGCGCGTTCAAGTTTGCTGCGTTCAGTGAAGAAGCAGCACCGCACGATGTGGGATGGAGCCTGCTCGACGGGGAATCCCGCGATGGCGTCATCCCGGCGATCGGCGACTACCCGACCGTCGTCTGGGGGTTGGGCAAGAAACTCGGCGACGAGATCGAATACCAAGACGAACAAGGCAAGCCCTTCCACGTGCGGATCGTTGCCATGTTGGATAGCTCGATCCTGCAGGGCAGTCTGCTGATCTCCGAGGGGCAATTCATTCGCAGATTTCCGTCGGTGGATGGGTATCGGGTTTTGCTTGTCGATGCGACATCGGATAAGATGGAGGCGATCTCGCAGAAGCTGTCGTTGGGTCTGACCGATCTGGGGCTGGTGCTTACCCCGACGTGGGAACGATTGGCCGCGTTCGGCGCCGTGGAAAACACGTACCTTTCGATCTTTACCGCTTTGGGAGGGCTGGGTCTGATTCTGGGCAGCGTCGGGCTGGGCCTTGTGGTGCTCCGCAACATGCTGGAGCGAAGGGGTGAACTGGCGATGCTTCGGGCCATCGGTTTCGAGCGGGCCAGTATATTGCGGCTGGTCTTCTACGAGCATTGGGGTCTGATGCTGGGGGGGGTGGTTTGTGGAGTTGTTGCCGCGGTTGTCGCGGTGATCCCGGCCCTGCGGTCGCCGGCCCGACAGGCGCCTTATGGCTTTCTGGCGACGACACTCGCGGCGATCGTTTTGAGCGGCGCCCTCTGGGTTTGGCTGGCCGGGAAGTTGGCGTTGCAGGGCCGATTGTTGGATGCGCTAAGGCATGAATAGGAAAAGAAGTACGAAATCCAAAACTCGAGATCCGAAACAAACCCAAATGACCAAAACCCGAATCTCAAGATGAAGAAGAACTTCGTTGTCGATCTGATTCCCATAGCCTTCGCCGTCGTGGGCGTTGTGTCGCTGATGTATCTTTGGCTCAGCGCCGATGCGGCGGTGGGTCTTCAGGAGCGGTTACCCGGCGCCGACGGCAAACCCGCCAACGCCGGGGGCAGGGACGACGCGATCAAGATCGTCGGGGCGTTGACCCAGGGTGACGGTGTCCCTTCCGAACTGCCTGGGGCCTGGCCGAGATTTCGCGGCGCAAACTACGACGCGATCAGTACCGAGACGGTACCTTTGAGCCGGACTTGGCCTGCGGAAGGGCCTCGTCGGCTCTGGTCCATTGATGTGGGCGAGGGGTTCGCCGGGGCGGCAGTGCTTGAGGGGCGAGTCTATCTCCTCGACTACGATCAGACGGGCCAGGCGGATGTCGTCCGCTGCCTGTCGCTCAATGACGGCAAAGAGATCTGGCGATATGCCTACCCGGTCAGGATCAAACGGTTCCACGGCATGAGCCGGACCGTGCCGGCGGTGACGGACAAGTACGTCGTCACCATCGGGCCCAGAGGTCACGTCACTTGTCTTGATTCCAAAACAGGCCAGTTCAAGTGGATGCTCAACTTGGTCGCGGAGTTCGGGACCGTGATCCCGCAGTGGTACACGGCCCAGTGCCCGCTGATCGAAGACGGCAAGGCGATTATCGCACCGGCCGGGAGTGTTCTGATGATGGCCGTTGATTGCGCTACCGGGGAAACGGTCTGGCAGACGCCCAACCCCGACAAGTGGGTGATGACGCATTCATCGGTTGTGCCGATGGAGTTCGCGGGCAATCGGTTTTACATCTACTGCGGCGGATCGACCGACGCGGGCGGGGTGATCGGCGTCTCCGCCAAGGACGGCCAAGTTCTCTGGAAGACGGACCGATGGAAGGTTCGTACGAATGTTCCGATGCCGGTGATCGTCGGACCGGATCGAATCTTTTTGTCCGCGGGTTACGGCCAGTACGATTTTGGTTGCACCATGCTCCGGCTCACCGAGTCCGAGGGCAAGATCGTTGTGATCAGTGAGTTCCTGCACCCCACGAGCGTCTTCAGCACGATGCAGCACACGCCCATTTTTTACAACGGGCACATCTATGGGGTGAGGATGGACAAGCAACTGGTGTGTCTGGATCTGGAGGGCAACGTCGTCTGGACCAGCACGAGCGTAAACACTTTCGGAAGCGGGCCTTATGCGATTGCCGACGGTTTGCTGTATGTGATGGACGACAACGGCGTACTGACGATCGTGGAGCCCGGTGCCTCGGGGTACAATCCACTGGCTCGGGCCAAGGTTCTCGACGGGATCGAATCGTGGGGCCCCATGGCGTTCGCCTCGGGCAGATTGATCGTGCGGGACCTGAATCGGATGGTGTGCCTCGATGTCGCCGGACGGTAGAGTCCTTCGGTGTTGTTCTTTAAGGGTAAAGGGTTGTTCACACAACGAACATCAGGGAAGGTCAACGGTGGTTGGATCGTCATACTGGTTGTCGCGGCGTTGGCGTTGGCCGTGGCAGCGATTCTCCGGCTTGACGCCACCGGCGACCGAGGCAGCGGGCTCAGCGACGCCTATGCCTATGACGTGGCGCGTTTGGCCAGGATAGATCCGAACCTCATTCTCTATGAAGAGTCGGAGCCGACGATTCAGACGGGTTTGAGCCAGTCTCGTGCAATCGCCTTGGACAAAGCCGGCCGAATCTATGTCACAGGGGACATGTCGATTCGGGTTTTCGATGCGTCCGGGAACCTTGAGAGGACGATTTCTTTGACAGGGGCCCCACAGTGCCTGACGATCGGGGAGGACGGCGGAATCTATGTTGGCATGAAAGACCACGTTGAGGTTCTCGACGCCCAAGGCAAAGGAGTTGCTTCGTGGGACCCTCTGGGCGAGGAGGCGGTCCTGACGAGTATTGCCCGGCACGGGGATGCGGTTCTTGTGGCCGACGCCGGGCATCGAGTCGTGCTGCACTATGACCTTGCAGGCACGCTCGTAGCCCACCTCGGCGAGAAAGACCCGGAACGCGGGATCCCGGGATTTGCGGTCCCCAGTCCCCACTTCGAGCTAGCGGTTTCGCCGGACGGCTTGATCCGGGTCGCCAATCCCGGACGCAATCGGATCGACACCTTTACCCTCGACGGCCATCTCGAGTTCTGGTGGGGCGAGCGGTCAAATGAGATCAAAGGCTTCTGCGGGTGCTGCAATCCGGTGGCTTTCGCCCTGTTGCCCAACGGGGGTTTTGTGACCGCAGAGAAAGGACTTGTCCGGGTCAAAGTCTACAACAGCGACGGTGGTTTTGTGGGCGTGGTGGCCGGCCCGGATCAATTCGCCAGCGGCAAGCAGATCAGGATCTATGAAAGGCCGGAGGAGGGCCAGGAACGGGGTCTGGACCTGGCTGTGGGGGCCGATGGCCGAGTCTATGTCCTCGACCCGGTGGACAACACGGTCAAGACGTTTCGCAAGAAAAGGGCGGATCAATGAATGAGTTTCTGAATCGGTTGCAGGCACGACGGCGGTTTGTCACGCACGCTCTGCGTAACGCCGCGATGGTGGTGTTGGGCATGGGCTGCGGGGCGGTCGTCTTGAAGCGGCGCAGGCTTCTTCGCGAGGGTAAGTGCCTCAATCAGGGGATGTGTCGGATGTGCGGGGTTTTCGAAGACTGCGGCCTGCCTCGGGCTCTCTCGACCCGTGATGTATTAGCGAGGACTCGCCATGGATAAACAGGACAACATGAATCGCCGCAAGTTCCTCCGGGAAGGGGTCTGGGGAGCGTGCCTGGCCGGCGTCGGGACCGCGGCGGGACTGAGTATCGCCCGGGGCAACTCGGGCAATATGGTCTGGCAGATTGATCCATACAAGTGCATCGCGTGCGGCAACTGCGCCACGTATTGCGTGCTGGAAGATTCCGCGGTCAAATGTGTCCAGGCGTATGCGATGTGCGGTTATTGCGACCTGTGCACCGGGTATCTGGTGCCGGAGCCGAAGGCCTTGGACACCGGCGCGGAGAACGAGTTGTGTCCGACCGGCGCGATCAAGCGGACCTATGTCGAAGACCCGTATTACGAGTACACCATCGACGAGTCGTTGTGCAACGGGTGCGGCAAGTGTGTCAAGGGCTGCATGATCTTCGGCAACGGATCACTTTTCCTCCAGGTGCGTCACGACCGCTGCCAGAACTGCAATGAGTGCGCGATTGCGGCGGCCTGTCCCTCGCAAGCATTCAAGAGAGTGCCCGCGGATCGGCCGTATCTGTTGAAAGGGGCGGACAACAAGTAATGGCACGTTTGGCCCGTCTTATGATCCTTGTCGTCGTCACGCTGATCCCGTGCCTGCCGGTACAGGGGGAGATCCGTTTTCCGCCGCCGGAGTTCGAGAGCGGTTACGAATTCCCCCAGACTGCTTCGCCGACGCCCCAGCCGGCCTTTCAGGAGTACATCGACGCGGCAGTATTGTTCGCCGGTCTGTTGCTCGCTTCGCACCTGATCCTCAAGCGGAGAAGCCGCCGGGCGATCTTCGTTCTGATGATCGGCGCCCTGTTGTACTTTGGTTTCGTGCGGGATGGTTGCATCTGCCCGATCGGTGCGATCCAGAACATGACGCTGACCCTGTTCGACAGCAATTATGCAATTCCGATTGCAGCGGTGGTGTTCTTCGTGGTTCCGCTGATTTTCACATTGTTCAACGGTCGGGTGTTCTGCGGGGCGATCTGTCCTCTCGGGGCGATCCAGGACGCGGTATTGATCCGGCCTGTCGCAGTGCCGCGTTGGCTGGAGAGCGGCTTGCGGCTGTTCGCCTATGCCTATCTGGGGGCTGCGATTCTTTTTGCCGCCACGGGCAGCGCGTTCGTCATCTGTCGATACGATCCGTTCGTTGGGTTCTTCCGGATGGGCGGCAACTGGAACATCCTGATCTTTGGAGGCAGCCTGTTGTTGATCGGTTTGTTCATCGGCCGGCCGTACTGCCGGTTCTTGTGCCCGTACGGTGTCATCCTGCGAAATCTCTCCCGGCTGGCCAAACGTCGCGTGACGATCACGCCCGGCGAATGTATTCAGTGTCGTTTGTGCGAGGACGCATGTCCGTTCGGTGCGATTCGCGAGCCGACGGGAAACTGGCCCGAAGGCGAGTACCGGATTGCCAAGAGACGTCTGGCTCTGTTCCTGCTGTTGCTGCCTGTTCTCGTTGCCGCGGGCGTCTGGAGCGGTCATGCCGTGAGGAATCCGTTGGCTCGTGTGCATCCGAGGGTTCGCACCGCCGAGCGGATCTATCTGGAAGAGGCGGGTAAGGTCCAGGGTACCACGAATATCAGCGATGCATTCCGAGCGACAGGACAGAGCACCGAGGTCCTCTATGAGGAGGCGACGAAAATTCGCAGTCAGTTCGGTCTCGGCGGGGCTTTGCTCGGTGGGTTCATCGGACTGGTCGGGGCAGGCAAGCTGATTGCCTTATCGGTTCGTCGCAGGCGGACCGAGTACGAAGCAGATCCGGCCGGTTGCTTCGCCTGTGGGCGGTGCTACAAGTCCTGTCCGAAAGAGCATGAACGGCTCAGAAAGCGTCAAGAAGGGGTGGGGAGATGCGCATGACACAGGAAGCGGGACAACGACAAATGTGGCATCGAGCGGCCAGGACCACCGCGATTGTCGGCGGCGTTTTCACAGTCGTTTTCACCCTGCTTTTGTTCGCGAATTTCCTCGGCACGGCCGTTTTGGGCCCAGCGAGGGAGAAGAAGCTCGAAAACATGAAGTTTCAATTTCAGAAGGACCCGACCCAAGAGACGCTTCTGTCCGAGGTTCGACAACTGGATCTCAAGATTCGACAGGACCGCCTCTGGCGACTCGACTTCTCACGCAAAGCCGCCCATCTGTTGCTTGCCAGCGTCGTGGTTCTCCTGGCGGCGGGCAAGATAGCGAACGACATGGGCAAAGAGTGTTTTGTGCCTCCACCAAGGGCGGATCGAGGAGAACGACAGGTGGCAGAGGCGAAACGGGCTCGTTGGGCGGTCGTCGGCGGTTTGGCTGTATTGGTCGCGGGTCTGTTGCTGCTGGGTATGAGCGGGGGGGTCGAGTTCGCGCAAGCCCAGGAGGAAGGCCCTGCCTTTGCCTCGATGGAGGATAAGCGGACGCAGTGGCATCGCTTCCGCGGTCCCGGCGGGGCCGGCGTCAGCGCGTATACGAACATTCCAACCGTCTGGAACGGAAAGACCGGGGAGAACATTCTCTGGAAGAGTCCGGTGCCTATGCCGGGACGGAATTCTCCCGTGGTCTGGAAAGACCGCGTCTTCGTGGCCGGCGCCGACTCGGACGTGCGACAGGTCTACTGTTATGATGCCAGGAGCGGGCGGTTGTTGTGGAAGGGCGACGTTCCCACAGCGCCGGGGGCTCCTAAGCTGGAGATCATGGAAGACACCGGTTACGCCGCCTGTACGATGGCGACAGACGGTCGTCGGATCTATGCCATCTTCCCCACCGGTGACGTCGCGGCTTTCGATTTCAACGGTCGGCGGCTGTGGCACAAGAGTCTCGGTCTACCCGACAACGCCTACGGCTACGCCTCTTCGTTGGAGACCTACGAAAAGCTCGTGATCATCCAGTACGATCAGGGCGACGGCAGCGAGGGCAAATCGAAGGTCCTCGCGCTGGATGGAGTCACCGGCCAAGTCGCCTGGGAAGCCAAACGTACGTTGCCGAATTCCTGGGCCTCGCCGATCGTCGTGGAGGTGGAAGGCAACCCCCAACTGATTACGCTGGCAGACCCGAACATGGTCGCGTACAACCCCGCGAATGGGACGGAGATCTGGCGGGCGGAGTGTTTGGGGGGCGACATCGCGCCTTCGCCGATCTACGCCGGAGGTTTGATTCTGGCGATTGAGCCGTACTCGCAATTGGTCGCCGTCAACCCGACGGGCCAGGGCGACGTCACCAAGACGCACATTGTCTGGAAGATGGAAGAAGGCGCGCCGGACATCTGCTCTCCCGTCAGCGACGGCACCTACGTCTATCTTCTGGAGAGCTCGGATCTGCTGATTTGCTGCAAGGTCGAGACCGGCGAGAAGTTGTACGAGCAGCAGATCAAGGGAGACTACCGGGCCTCGCCGAGCCTCGTGGGCGACAGACTCTACGTGCTCGACATGAAGGGGGTGATGCGTATCATTCAGGTCGGGCCCGAGTTCAAGGAACTGGGCAAGAACGAGCTGGGCGAGGAATGTTATGCGTCGCCCGCCTTCGCGGAGGGTCGCATCTACATCCGCGGGACAGAGAATCTCTATTGCATCGGGCAGACGCAATGATGGAAGAACTGGATCTAACGTTCATCGAAGAGACCGTCAAGCGGGTGGGCGTCGGCAAGGAGAAGGTGCTGGAAATCCTGCAGGCGATCCAAGGGCATTACGGCTATCTGCCCGAAGAAGCCCTCCGGCGTGTGTGCGAACTGACGGAAATCACGCCGGCCTCGATCGCGGGCGTCTCGACGTTTTACGATCAATTCCGCCATCGCCCCGCGGGTAAGCACATCATCCACGTCTGCATCGGCACGGCCTGCCATGTGAAGGGCGCCGAGGCGGTCTACGACGCATTTCGCGAGCACCTGGGGATTGCCGAGGGCGAAGACACCGACGCCCAACGGCAGTTCACGGTCGAGCGGATCGCGTGCCTGGGCTGTTGCACGCTGGCTCCGGCCGTGCAGATCGACGACGTCACGTATGGCCATCTGACCCGCGAGACGGTTCCCGGCGTCCTGCGCGACTTTCTCCAACACAAGCGCACAGCGGCGGCTTCGCCCGCAAAGTGCCACGGTCTGCGCAAGGGTAAGACCCCCCCTCGCGGCGAGGTTCGGATTGGACTGGGCTCTTGCTGTGTCGCCCGCGGCAGCGGTAAATTGCATGAAGCTCTGGAGGAGGCCTTGGCCCGGACGGGTGTGCAAGTGCCCGTCAAACGCGTAGGCTGCGTGGGCATGTGTCACCAGACGCCTTTGCTGGAGATTGTGCTGCCGAACCAGTCGTCGTTCCTCTATGCCCGCGTCGAGCCTCAGGACGCCAAAGAGATCGTCCAGCGGCACTTCGGCGTGCGAGGACCTCACCGCAAGTTCTCCACTGGGGTGTCCAAGGCTCTGGACCATCTGCTGACGGACGAGAAATGGGAGCCTGTCACCCGGTACTCGATCCACGTGCGGGACCAGGCGGTGTCCGACTTTCTGGGCCGGCAGATCCATATCGCGACCGAGCACTGTGGCCACATCGATCCGACCGACCTCGATGAATACCAGCGCAACGGTGGATTCAAAGGCCTGGAAAAGGCGATCCACGAGCTCCCCCCCGAGGCTGTGATCAAACAGATCGAAATCAGCGGCCTTCGCGGCAGGGGCGGTGCGGGTTTTCCGACGCACCTGAAGTGGTCGGCGGTGCGTGCGACGGAGTCCGCGAAGAAGTACGTGGTCTGCAATGGCGACGAGGGCGATCCCGGCGCGTTCATGGACCGGATGTTGATGGAATCGTATCCCTATCGGATTATCGAGGGGATGGTGATCGCTGCCCGATGTGTCGGGGCTCATGAGGGATTTCTCTACATCCGAGCCGAGTATCCCCTGGCGATCAAGCGAGTCACCGAGGCCCTGGAAAAATGCCGCGAGCGAGGGTTTCTCGGGGATAGGATTCTGGGCACGGATTTTTCATTGGACCTGAAGATCGTGGCCGGCGCGGGGGCGTTTGTCTGTGGGGAGGAGACGGCGCTTATGGCAAGCATCGAGGGGCGTCGCGGCATGCCCAGACTAAGGCCCCCGTTTCCGGCGCAGAAGGGACTTTGGGGGCAGCCCACGCTCATCAATAATGTCGAGACGTATGCGTGCATCTCCTGGATTCTACGAAATGGGGCCGAGTCTTTCGCTCGCATCGGCGTGGGAAAGAGCAGGGGAACGAAGGTTTTCGCTCTGGCGGGCAAGATCGCTCGGGGCGGGCTGATCGAGGTGCCCATGGGGATTTCGATTCGCCAGATCATCGAAGAGATCGGCGGCGGCATCGCCGGCGGGCTGAAGTTCAAGGCGGTCCAAGTGGGCGGCCCCTCCGGCGGCTGCATCCCTGCTTCTCGGGACAATCTCTCAGTCGATTACGAGTCCCTCACGGAAGCAGGGGCCATGATGGGTTCCGGCGGCCTGGTCGTGCTCGACGAAACCGATTGTATGGTCGATATCTCGCGATATTTTCTCCAATTTACGCAAAACCAGTCCTGTGGCAAATGTACGTTCTGCCGGGTGGGGACGCGAAGGATGCTGGACATCCTCGACCGGCTCTGCGCCGGCAAAGGCGAAGCCGCGGATCTCGACGAGCTTGATCATCTGGCCCGGATGATCAAGCAGGGGAGTCTCTGTGGCCTGGGTAAGACCGCTCCGAATCCGGTGCTGTCGACGATGCGGTACTTCCGCGAGGAATACGAGGCCCATGTGCAGGGTCGCTGTCCGGCGGGCAAGTGCAAGGCCCTCATCAAGTACTCGATCACCGACGATTGCATCGGTTGTACGATCTGTGCCCAGCATTGCCCGACCGAGGCCATCGTGGCCAAGCCGTATGAAAAACACGAAATCGATCCTGAGAAATGCGTCCGATGCGGGACTTGCAAGGCCGTCTGTCCCGCCAAGGCTGTGCGAGTTGAGTAATCATGCCCAAGATTACGATTGATGGTCGCCAAGTGCAGGTGGAGGTCGGGGCAACGATCCTCGACGCCGCCGAGAAGCTGGGAATTGCGATCCCCACGATGTGTCATTTGAAAGGCCACGAGGCGACGACGAGTTGCATGGTGTGCGTGGTCAAGGTAGCAGGTATGGCGTCGCTCGTGCCGGCGTGCGGCACGCCGGTCCGCGACGGGATGCAGGTCGAAAGCGAATCCACACCGGTGCTCGAAGCGAGAAAAGCTGCGCTGGAGCTTCTATTGAGCGACCACATCGGCGACTGCGTGGGTCCTTGCCAGATGGGTTGTCCCGCACGGATGGATATTCCGCGGATGATCCGTCAGATCGCGGCAGGACAACTGGAGGATGCGATTGCGACGATCAAGCGGGACATTCCCTTGCCGGCGACGCTGGGACGGATTTGTCCCGCGCCGTGCGAGAAGGTGTGTCGGCGAAGGCAATATGACGATGCGGTATCGATCTGTCTGCTCAAAAGGCATGTTGCCGACGTGGACCTGCAATCGAGCACGCCTTATTGTCCGACCGTCTCGCCAAAGCAGAACAAACGGGTTGCGATCGTCGGCGCGGGTCCTGCGGGTCTTTCGGCCGCCTACTATTTGCAACAGGAGGGTTTTGACTGTACCGTCTTCGATGAACACGAGGAACCTGGCGGCATGCTGCGGTACGCGGTGACCGAACGGGTTCTGCCCCGCGAGGTACTCGACGCGGAGATCGCCCAGATCGCCAGGCTCGGCGTGACGTTCAAGCTTCGGACCCGGGTGGGGACCGCTATCCTGCTGGAGGAGATCCGCGAGCAGTTCGGTGCGGTCTTCCTGGCGACTGGGGAACTGAAAGCCCACGATGCGGACGCTCTCGGGATCGAAACGTCCCCAGACGGCGTCAAGGTCGATGCCAAGACCGGGGCCACGAGCATTTCCTCGGTCTTCGCTGGCGGGGACATGGTTCGCAAACGCCGACTGGCCGTGCGGGCGGTGGCGGATGGAAAGGAAGCGGCCGAGTCAATTCGCCAGTTTCTCAGCGGCCACAAAGTCGTTGGTCCCGCCAAGCTGTTCAACAGCCGGATGGGCAAGCTCGACGGCCAAGAGATGGAACTGTTCTTGCGATCGGCAAACCGGCAGCCTCGGACCACGCCGTTTCGACCGCTTGACGGATTCACGCGTGACGAAGCCCGCGCCGAGGCCCTTCGCTGCCTGCGATGCGACTGCGTCAAGTCGGACAGTTGTCTCCTGCGACTCCACGCGCAGACCTATGACGCCCGCCAGAGCCGTTATAAGGCCGAGCGAGGGCGATTTGTCCAGGAGACACGGCATCCGGAGATCGTCTACGAACCGGGCAAGTGCATCGACTGCGGGATCTGCATCCAGATTGCCTCCTCCCATGGCGAGAAGCTGGGACTGGCCTTCGTCGGCCGAGGCTTCGATGTCCGCGTGGCGGTTCCGTTCGGCGAATCACTGGCCGAAGGACTCAAGATTGCGGCAGCCGAATGCGTCAAAGCCTGTCCCACCGGAGCGATGGCGTTCAAACGCTAAGGATGGGCTGTCTGTCCCGTTCGTCCTGTCCGTGGTGTACGGCCCATGGGATTCCTAGGGTCTAGAGGGCATTGACGCGTAGAGCGACCTCCGCAACGCGACGTCCCAGGGCCTTGGCGGTCGTCATGCCGAACTCGTCCTTCAGCACGCCGCCTTCGGCTCCGCTCCAGACGGTGGCGCCGATCCGCGGTCCGGGCCGGCCGTTGCCGACCAGGATCATCTCCTGGCAGAATAACGCGACCTGCACTGCATGGATTGTGACTTCCTGCCCGCCGTTGCGAGTGCCTCCGCAGGCCAGGACGCCCGCGACCTTGTTGCTCAAGGCGAAATCCTTCTGCCACAGGAGAATCGCCCGGTCAAGGAACGCCTTGCACAGTGAACTCATGCCGCCGAAGTAGACAGGCGTGCCCACGATGAGGCCTCGTACCTCGGGAGCGATCAATCGCGGGGCGAGTTTGGGGAAATCGTCCTGGGTCCCTTCGGGACCGGTCACCCCGGCCGCGAGATTGCCGTTGATTCGGAAATCGGCCAATTCGATCAACTCAGTGTCGATCCTGTCGCTGACCTGCCGGGCGGCCTCCAGGCAGACACCCAGCGAAGTGGCTGTGCCTTGTCCCTTACGCGGACTGCACGAGA
>JAGPGT010000195.1 GCA_018055905.1 Phycisphaerae bacterium | reverse complement strand
GCCCGTGATGTTCACCACGGCGCCGATGCCACAGGCATCGTGTTCGTACCTCGTTTCGTACAGACCTTGATCATGCAATCGTGTCATTGGATTCCCCGAGTGGGTCGATACCCCAGAAACCGCGTACCGATACCCGAATCGACCGTCAGTATGGACCAACCACGCCACCGAATGGGGGTCTGTCTATCATACGGCATTACGCCCCCTTAGGTATGCTAGTTTCGTTAATACACACAATAAGACAAGCTAATTTTAACATCAGAATTCCTTATTCACGCAAGTGCCGTGAACCGTGGACTTGCCTTCCCCAGAAGTGTAACCGAACAAATGGCTTGCATCTTCCGGTTGTCCCCCGTGATCATACCATCACCCGAATGGAGGTCCAAAGCAATATGGCCAAGGCGAGTGTACTGCAACAACTCAAGGCCAAGGAAATCGACGTCGAAACCGCCGCCGAGCGGCTCGTCGCAAACCCCGGCGAGATCACGGAGTTGGTCGAAGCTCTTCAAACGGAGAAAGGCATCGCCAAGTACCGCTATGAAAAGGCGCTGCGACTGGTCGGCGAGTGCCGGCCGGAGTTGATCTACCCCTATTGGGACGCCTTCGCCACCCTGCTCGGCCATGAGAACAACTTCCTCAAATGGGGCGCGATCCTGACCATCGCGAGCCTGACAACGGCCGATGCGGAAGGCCGATTCGATGCCCTCTTCGAACGCTACTACGCCCCCATCGCCGGCCCGACGATGATCACGGCCGCGAACATCATCGGCAGCTCGCCCCGGATCGCCCAAGCCAAGCCCCACCTGATCCAGCGTATCGCCAAGGAGATCCTCAAGGTCGAGGACGCACAGTACGAGCATCACGGCAGCCCGTCGACGGAATGTCGCAACGTCGCCATCGGCCACGCCATCGACGTCTTCGACCAGTTCTTCGACCTCATCGAAGACAAACCCGCCGTCCAGGCGTTCGTGAAACGCCAGCTCAACAACACACGAAAGCAAGTCGCCAAGAAGGCCGAGCGATTCCTCCGAGTGCACAATGCAGGTGGAGACTGACAGCATTTCCCGGCAGCCGAAGGCGAGGAGTCACCCGCGGGCGAAGACGTAGACGTCGGGTTTGATGGGCCGCCGGAATTCATTGAGACCGCTGTCGGGGAGTCGGATCATGTTTTCGAAAGAATTCGTCATGGAGGGTGGGCCGATCACCAGGCCGTAATCCTCGCCATGCGGCGCATACCAGCGGAACTCAATCGTTATGCCCCGTTCAGAGGCGACATCACCGAACAAGATCTCGCTCGGCCGGAATTCAGTCAGGCATGTAGGAAGTTCCAAAGGGAAATCGGGGCGGTACACTCGGCCGGCGTGCTTCCGTCCTTCTGCGATCAGCCATTGCTGGACGGCTCCAACATCTACAGCCTTCAACATCCGCTGCTCGAACCCTCGTAGATAGATCGCTGCCATAGGTTCGGAGGCCTTGATGGGGAGGAGAGCTGCCACCAAGCAGATGCGGGAAATGAGAATCGCAGGAGCCTCTGTGAAAGAACAAGACTTTTTGCCAGAAGCCATCTCAACGCGACGACTAGCGTGATGACAATGATCACCGGGCGCATTCCCAAAACCAGTGGGAAACTGCGCCCGACGCCGAGGCTACGCAAGCCCCCCGTGTACTCCGCCCAGTCGATGAAATACGATCCGCCGGTCGCCAGCACAAGAGCAACTGCCGTCAAGATGGTGTCGGAAACACAGGCTCGCCGGCACGTCCGGACGGGCCCATCCGACCTTTTCCTCGGCTCAGATTCTTCCGCGTGCATCCGTCCTCCCATCATCTCTGAATCACAATCTACAGAGTCTGATCCGTGAACTCCCGGACGATTCTCAGTGTCTCGCCGGTGTCTTCCATCTCGAAGACGCGGGGGCGGGCCTCGCGGCCGTTGGGGGAGTGCAAAACCATCATCAATTCACCATCGAAGGTTGTGAAGAGCATGCCGTGACCGCCGTCGTTGGTATACAGGGGCTCGGCCTGCTGGGTCCAGGGGCCCGCGAGTTTGCCCGAGGGGGAAATCGCGATGCCTTCGGTGTAGACGCCGTTGCGGAAACTGGCCCAGACCATGTAGAGCTTACCGGTCTTGCCCTTGTGCAGCCATGGACCATCCGTGACATTGTTGCCTCGGGCCTTGTCCATCGTGCTCCAGGGGGCCTCGGCCGCGTAGAACAGCGTCTTCGGTTCGCCAACGGTCTCCGAGAGATCGTCCTTGAGACGAATATACTCCACCGAGCCGTTGACGATCTGTACCCATTCATGGCAATAGACCATGTACGGCACGCCGTCCTCGACCCAGAGCGTGCCGTCGAGCGTCATCATGTCCGGCGGCAGCGTCGAGCGGTTCGGGAACGGCTTGAACGGCCCCATCGGCGAGTCCCCCACCAGGATCTGCGAGCCGCGAGTGACGCGTGGCAGCCAGTTGCGCCACTGCTCGGAGAGCGGGTGACGCGTGTCGAACGTCAGGAACAGGTAGTACTTGCCCTTGTACTTGTGCATCTCCGGCGCCCAGATGCCGACAACGCGGATGTCGCCCCAGATGTCCTCGGGCGTCCGGAAGATCGTCCGGGGCCCCTGCCAGGTCTTGAGGTCCTTGCTGGTGTACATACGAACGCTGTTGCCGCCCGACCCGATCATGTAATAGGTCTGCGTCGCCTCGTCCGGCAGGATACACGGGTCCCGCATGCGGATGCTCGACAAGGGCACGATTTCATTGGAGTCCCGCACGATCCCGCGAGGCTGCGACCACGCGGGCGTCGCAACGAGCAGAGCGACCATCGACCATAACGCACATCTCATCCTTCAACCTCCCGCGACAGCGTCGCCCATGAAATTCCAGAAGCGCCGTCCGCTCGACATCGTAGCTCACGGGCATGCGACAGACAAGGGAATTTGTAGCGTGCCGACTCGTGACCGTACGATCTTCGAATTGCCCCCAGAATTGTCCTTGCCTTCCCGCCGACACGAAGTCATAATCCTGCCCACAGAGATGACTGAGGCAATCGGACTTCTGCAAAAAGGCGATCGAACGGAGGTCTACCTAAGCAACGAGGTGTTCAGAAATGTCGCAGTTTGACACATTGGAATTCGCGGAAATAGACGTCCCGCTGGTCCTGGCGGCACAGATGCCTGGGGTAAGCGGTCCCGACCCCGCCGCGATTGCGGGCGCGATGCGCACCGCCTTTGATGAACTGATGGGGTTTATCAAGCAATACAAACTGTGCCCGGCCGGTGCGCCGCGAACCATCTACACTGCTTGCGGTCCCCAGGGCATACGATTCGTTGTCGCCATGCCCATTGCCAAACCTCCTTCGATGCCACGCACCATTGGTCCAGGCTTCATCAAGAATCTCGCCGCCGCCAGAACCATGCGATTCACCCACCGTGGCCCCTATGCGGACCTGAAAAAAACCTACGGTCTGATCACAGAATTCCTCAAAGACAAAGGATTGATGAAGACCGACGCCGACTGGGGCAAGTACATGCCCATGTGGGAGGAGTACCTCAACGACCCGCACACCACCCCACCGGAGAACCTGCGGACGTACATCTACCTACCCCTGACGTAGAGTGTGAGGGCCGAAGGGGGGACCACCATGCGCAGGCTGGCGACTGCGTTGCTTTCCTGCTGTCTGATCGGCTGCGATTCGCATTCCGATGAGGTCCCCCGAGTGCGGCTCACGGGGTCTCCCCGAGACCGCCCATAGGTTTCCGGGAACCGCAGCGGTATCTGTTTCATGAAGTTGACCACAGGCTCGTCTATCAAGCTTGCCAGGAACTGCTGCGACGGTGTCGGGAGGGTAAGCTTTCGTCCGACACATACTACTGTGACGACCCACCCGCCAACCTGGAGGGGTTGCCCGAATCTGTACGGGCGTTACACGCGGCTGCAGTCCAGGTCGAAGAGCTGAGGGTCCGCATGACCTTCCTCAGCGAAGACGGCCTGCAACACTATGATGATGGTCTTCGAGAGGTGGGCGAGGAGTACAGAGATTCCCTCAAGAGCCTCGAACAGGAAACCCTCTCCTTCTTGGACTGGCAGAGAAAGGGAATGAACTTGCCGCTGCCCCGTCCGAAGTAGGACATCGGGAAGAGGACGCTGCTGCAGAACCCAACCAACAGAACATGGCATCACGCATGATACAGCGCCAAAACGAAGGCCGGAGACCGCGGGCGAGAGACATGTGGTCTCCATGAGATGCCCCGCACTCTCCGGCCTGTCGATATCTTTTCACCGCCTGCCGGCTGTCCGTGATCATTTCATGAACAACATCTCGGCGTAAGTCGGCAGCGGCCAGAGCTTGGCCTCGACGAGGGTTTCAAGCTCGTCGGCTGTCTGGCGGAGCGCAGCCATCGCCGGCAAAACGTCGTCGTGATAACTCTGCGCGTGCTTTTCGGCGCCGTGCATTCCGGCCGCCTTGGCCACCGCCTTCTCCAGAGCCTCGATCTTGATCTCCATCGCGGCGATCAGGTCGCTGACCTTCTTGAGCAACTTCTTCTGCGGCTCGGCTGAGACCCCGGCGCCGGACACTGCGGTGACCGACTGACCGAGCTTTCCGGCAAATTCGCAGCAGGCCGGAAGGATCTGGCGTTTGGCCATGTTCAGCATCGTTTGCGCTTCGATGTTGATCTGTTTGCTGTAGCCTTCGAGCAGAATTTCCGTGCGGGCCAGCATTTCACCTTTGGAGAGCACGCCGTGCTTGGTAAACAGCGCGACGTGTTCGGGAGTCGGGAAAGCCATCACCGCCTCGTAGGTCGAGCGAATGTTCGGCAGACCCCGCCGAGCCGCTTCGGCCACCCATTCTTCCGTATAATTGTCGCCGTTATAGACAATCCGCGCGTGTTTGGTCGCGATATCCTGAAGGATCTTCTGTGCGGCCGCCTTGGGATCGTCGGCTTTCTCCAGCACATCGGCGATGTCGCTGAGCGTGTCAGCCACGATCGTATTGAGCACGAAACTCGGACCCGAGATCGACTGCGACGATCCGACCATGCGGAACTCGAATTTGTTGCCGGTGAACGCGAACGGCGACGTCCGGTTGCGATCGGTCGAGTCCTTCGGCAACGGAGGCAGGATCGAAGAACCGAGCTTGAGTTGGCCGCCCTTTTTGCTGTTCTTGGCGCCGCCCTTGGCCAACTGCTCGAAGATATCGGTCAGTTGCTCGCCCAGGAAAACCGACACGATCGCCGGGGGGGCTTCGTTGGCGCCGAGCCGGTGTTCGTTCCCGGCGTTGGCGACGCTGGCTCGCAGAACCTTGGCATATTTGTCCACCGCCTGGACAACCGCGCAGAGCATGACGAGAAAGACCATGTTGTCGTGGGGCGTCTCGCCCGGATCCAACAGGTTCAGGCCGGTGTCGGTGCACATGCTCCAGTTGTTGTGCTTGCCCGATCCGTTGACGCCGGCAAAGGGCTTCTCGTGCAACAGACACACGAATCCGTGCCGGCGGGCGACCTTCTGCAACGTGTCCATTGTCAACTGATTGTGGTCGGCGGCTACGTTAATCGTCGAAAACACCGGCGCCAGCTCGTACTGGGCGGGCGCCACTTCATTGTGCTGTGTCTTGGCGGTGACACCGAGTTTCCACAATTCGCGGTTCAGCTCGCTCATGAAAGTCGCGACCCGCTCATGCAGAGAGCCGAAATAGTGGTCTTCGAGTTCCTGGCCGCGAGGAGGCTTGGCTCCAAACAGCGTTCGACCGGTCAGGAGCAGATCGAGACGCTTGGCGTAGAACGCCTGGTCGATCAGGAAGTACTCCTGCTCGGGGCCCATCGTCGCAGTCACGCGGGTAGCCGTCATGTCACCCAGAGCCCGCAGGACGCGAATCGCCTGTTTGCTCAACGCATCCATGGACCGCAACAAGGGCGTCTTTTTGTCCAACGCCTCGCCGGTGTAGGAGCAAAATGCGCAGGGGATGTATAGTGTGGTGTTCTTGCCGTCTTCCTTCACAAAAACTGGCGAGGTGCAATCCCAGGCGGTGTAGCCGCGGGCTTCAAATGTGGCGCGGAGGCCACCGGAGGGGAAGGAAGACGCGTCGGGTTCGCCGCGGATGAGTTCCTTGCCACTGAACTCCATGATCGTGCGTCCGTCCGCCCTCGGGGAAATGAACGCATCATGCTTTTCCGCGGTCAACCCGGTCATCGGCTGGAACCAGTGGCAAAAGTGCGTCGCGCCCTTGGCGATCGCCCAATCCTTCATCGCATTGGCGATCACATCGGCGGTCACCGGGTCCAGAGGTTGCTCGCCGTCCAAGGTCTTCTTGAGGGATTTGAATACGTTCTTCGGGAGACACTCCCGCATCGTCATCTCATTGAATACGTTACGGCCGAATTCGCCGGCTTCACATGCAGACATCTCAGACTCCTCGACATTTCCAGTACATTGTTGTTTTTCAGGCAAGATGCCATGACTTGTCGCGAATAGATAGGACCCCGCGTCCCGGATCGGCACAAAGAGGGGCAAGGCTTGCGCTGGTCGGTTGTCCCCAGCAGAATCAGCCGGCAGCCACAAGCCCTACCCACAACCCAATGCCCGCCGCACCGTTCGGTGCGGCAAACGCAACTAGCCGTCTTGGTCCCATCCCGGTACACCGATCCGCCTCCCGGCGACCCTCTCGCCGGGACGAGGCTTCCATCGCGTGCCGGGGTGCATCTTGCGAATTCCGCTCCTGCCCACCGAATCGAAAAGCTCTCTGGGTGTCATTGTCTTTCCTTTCATGCATTGGGTTTGAACTTCACTATCCGATTGCGTCGCCGCCCCGCTCACCCGTGCGGATGCGGATCCATTC
>JAGPGT010000018.1 GCA_018055905.1 Phycisphaerae bacterium | reverse complement strand
GGGGGTTCCAGTAAAAATAATACGTCAATTCTGCCGCGAGATCACCGAGAATTAATCGAGAATTAACCAAAGGCTAATTGATTGGCAATATCCCTTTGCTAGGGTCAAAGCAGCAATGGTGTCGAGCGTCGAAGGGACGCGCCGCTGCCAAGATTATACGGTTGCGCCGGGAGTGGGGAACCCTACGGGAACTCTGCGGTATGGGGTTCGCCGGGGGCAAGCGTGTCATCTTCCGGTTCTTTCGGAGCTTTACAGTGGTGTTTCTGACCGTGAGCGCTGGAAATGCCTCTCGGTTTTTCGGGCGGCTCGGTGCGGACCTCCCGAGCCGCCAAGGTATTTTGCAGGCGACTTCAACATGGAAACTTCTTTCTCCTCATTCGTACGACACGTTCGCGGGACCGAGAACCCCCTCGCCAGCAAGAACATGCAGAGTCCAAGTTCTCCGAAAAGCGTGCCGGCGGCGAAAACCACCTCCGCGCAGACCGGACGTTCGACTCGCGGGCTGATCCTGATTGTCGATGATGAGGAAGACATCGTCGAGTTGGTCAAGATCGCGCTGGCCCGCGAGGGCTACGACGTCGTCACCGCAGCCACCGGAGAACATGCGGTCGAACTGGCCCAGGCGCGTCAACCCGACTTGGCTATCCTGGATCTGATGCTTCCCGGCATCGACGGTTTCGAGGTATGCAGGATTCTCAAAAGCAACCCGCGGACCGAGCAAATGCCGGTGATCATGCTGACCGCCAGAAGCGAAGACAGCGACATCATCGCCGGTCTGGAGTTGGGAGCAGACGATTACGTGACCAAACCCTTCAATCTGCGGGTTCTGGTAGCCCGGGTGCGTCGAGTCCTTCGCAAGAAGGTGGTCCAGAATCTCGCCCGCGGCGTGGTCAAAATCCACGAGATCATCATCGATCCGGCCCGTTGCGAAGTTTTGCTCCACGGTAAACCGGTCAGTCTGACCTTCTCGGAATTTAATATTCTCTACACGTTGGCAAAGCGCCCGGGCGTTGTCTTCACCCGCTACCAGATCGTGGATGCTCTCCACGGCAGCGACCACATCGTCACGGAGCGAGCCGTTGACGTTCAGATCGCCTATCTCCGCAAAAAACTCGGGCCGGCGAAGGACTACATCGAAACGGTCCGCGGCGTAGGGTACCGCTTCAAGGACGGTCCAACCGCGTAAACTGGTCGTTGGGCTGGAACACGACGAGGGCCAGTTCTTGAGAGAAGACCGCGAAGGTCGGCTCAGGCAAGAACGGCTCGCAGTTCATCCGGTAGTGATTCCCACGTGTGATGAGAACTGCGCATCTCTTGGAGGTGTTTTCCTCGATAAATCGAGCCAGCCGCTCCGTTGGAATGTGCCTGTGTTGCCCGTCTTCGAAGGCCAGACCATAAGTGTACTCGCCCTTGCCGCCCGCAATCAGGACGTCGTCCCGCCTGTAGTACCAGCAGGCGGATGCGGTCAGCGTGCTGTCCGTGATGAGGATGGAATTCGCTGGGATCCTTTCCGCGTTGGACAGGAGAAAGGCCCCCGGCGCCTTGGTGGTCTTCAGGACTGCAGGAGACACAAGGGGCCAACTGAACAGGAAAAGCACAGGGCCGGCGCTATACAGCACGAGCTTGCGATGGAGCCCCTTTGACTTGATAGCCGCGAAACTGAACAGCGCCCACAGCAAAAGGCCCGCCGCCAGGATAGACCATCTCCCCAACGTCACTACCTGGGACATCTCAGGCACCAAGACCAGCCCCGTCAGCAGGGCCAGAAGAGACAGACTGCTGAGCACCACGACCACCCCAGCCCCCCGGGCGAAACCCTTGAGGTCGCCTTGCTTGAGGCATCTGAGCACACCGATGGCGATCAGGAAAGCCAGCGGGGGAAAGCAGGGCAGGATGTAGGTCCCGACCTTGCCGCCGCAGACGGAGAAGAACAGCACCGGCATCGTCAACCAGCAAAGGGCCAGCCGGATTGCCTCCTCTTTTCGGTTCGATTTCCTCAATCCTTGGATGATTGTGCCCAGCAGCGGAGTCCAGGGCATAGCGCCGCCGAGAAGAAAGGGGATGTAGAACCAGAAGGGTTCCGGATGCTGGCCTCCGGAGGGGGAAAGGAATCGGTCAACGTGTTCGACCCAGAAGAAGTACTGCCAGAAGTCGGGTTCACGGTGGTGAATCGCGATTGCCCACGGAAGCACAAGGAGAACCGCAGTAATCAAAGGTAGCCACGACATCTGAACGAGGGTCTTGAGCCGGCGTTCCCAGGCCGCAAAGGGGATGATCACGAGAACAGGCACCCCCAGAGCGAGAAAGCCCTTCGTCAAGAAGGCCATGCCGCACGCCACTGCCGCCAGGGAAAGCAAGACCGCTCTTCGGCGAGAAGAACCGGCCGCATAGGCCAGATGAAAACAAACGATGGTTGCCGTGATGAACAACGACAGCATGCTGTCAAGTACGCTGAACGTTCCCACCGCCAGGACCTCGAATGACAACAGGAATACTGTTGTCGCGAGCAGGGGTACATCCCCATCCTCCGTGAACCGGCGGGCCCAGACAAACAGCAGCAGCGCCGTCAGGCCGACGGAAATTGCAGACGGCAGGCGTACGGCGAATGCATTCTGTCCAAAGAGCCACATGGACGTGGCATTCAGCCAATAACCCAGCGGGGGCTTTTCGAAGTATCGCAGTCCGTTCAAACGGGGGACGATCCAATCGCCCGACGCCAGCATCTCCCTGGGAACCTCCCCATATCGGGCTTCATCGGGGATCACCATGGGCCGTACGCCCAACGGAAGAATGTACAGGAACAGAAACACCCCAACCAGAATCAGCGAAATCGTCACTCGCATTCCCACCTCGTCGGGAGATACGTGTAGGGCATTTGATAGTAATCGAAGATCCCCCAGGCGCGGCGGCCGGTGAGTCTCTCCATCAAGTAGGTCACGTTCAGGCCGAGGCCGACGTAGCCGTAGCGATGCCGGCCATTGAAGTAATCATCGTCGCCGGAGACGTAGCCGCGTGTGTAGTACCCGACCTGCATCTCCAGGGCCTTCAAGACAGGGCTGCCGGTCCTGAGCCAGCCGTCCATTTTGAAGGCCAGCAGGAACTTCTGCCCGGAGTAGTCGGTGAGGATGTCGAAGCGTTCTCCACTGCGAGCGGCCGGAGAGGGAAACCACTCCCATCGGAAATCCACCCGCTCCCGGACAGCGGGAAACCGATGTCGCAGATAAGCCATCCCCGCGCCGACGGTGTTCATAACCTCGTCCTGCCAACTGTACCCTTGGCTCTTGCTGAAACCGTCGCCGATCTCGATCACCGACAGGGTCAACCAACTACTGGTTGCCCCCAGGAGAATGGCGTCGTTGTCTGCGTATCCCCAGTCCTGATAGATTCGATGGTAAACGCTCGCCAAGGCGTAACAGGTGAATGCGTGGCCGAGCTTGTCGGCGCCGCCGTAGCGGGTGTCGGGATCGAACCAGCCTTCGTTGGCTGTGCGAAAGGAATGGCTGCCGTAGTCCCATCCGATGAATCCGATCGCGGCGATGGCTCCCACCGTCGCTGCGTTCAAAGCGACCAGCTTGCGTTCTTTGGACCAGTCCGAGACGGACCACCAAGGTGGATGGGCAAGGGGACTCTCTTGCTGTGGCTCCTCTGCCACGATCGATAGGAAGCTGGGGCCGGTAAGGCGGGGTACGACGTCGATGCCGCTGGGCAAAGTCTGTGCCGACGCTCCCATGGGCAATCCAATCGCTATGCAGATGGCCGCTGTCTGCAACAGCTGCAGCAATTCGCACTTCGTCAGTTCTTTCGTAGCGACCTCCGCGATGTTGTGTCCTCCCCGATCCGTGGGGACTCGACGTGGACAGGTTTTCCCCCATGGGGCAACGGCGTCTGGCAGGCCACCCATCCCTCGCGTCCTGGAATCGTAGCAGCCTCGATGCGGGCGGTTTCGATGAGCCGGTAATCCTGCATCAGATTGCCCAGCGGGAGGAATCGGTGTCCCTGAGAGAGAGCCGTTTTCACAAATCGCTCGAACATCGCCCGACAGACAATGCCTTCCACCTCCGCGTGGATGGTGAGCACGTTCAGCCGGTCGGGATCGAGCAGACCCAGCAGGTACTCATTGTAGTTGTCGTTCGACACGCTATTGCGTCCGATTACCTCGTCGTAGGTGGGCAGTGTAACGGGAATCTGAGGCTGCGCCAACTCACGGCCATGCACGAGGGGCCTGAAGATGCTTTTGCCCCGACAGTCGCTGTTGTAGCGAAAGACGAATCTCGCCTTTTCTTCCAGGACCGTGTCGTTGCACTTCCAGCCGGGGACGGCGGAGCAGATCGGCGGGTGCCCCAGGATCTCCGAGAGCAGTTCCGCTCCCCAATCCAGGGATTGACAGATGGCCCGCCCGTCCATCTTGTCGATGTGCGTTTGCCAGGCGTGGTGGTCCCATGCGTGAAGACCGACCTCATGGCCGGCCGCCGCAGTGTCCCGGATCACCCCGGCCAGCTTCTTGCCGATGACCGGACCGGGCCAGAAGGTGCCTCGCAGGAGGATGTCCCAGCCGTAGAGACTGGCGGCCCTTGTCCGCAACATTTTCCACAAGAACGACGGATGCAGAAGCCGCCACAGATGACGGCCCATGTTGTCCGGTCCCACGCTGCAGAAGAAGGTGGCCTTGATATCGTGACGCGCGAGGACTTCGCACAGGTTCGGAACGCCGATCCGAGTCCCTCGGAAAGTATCTACGTCGATTCGCAGACCGATCTTCATAGGGCGTTCCGCAGGATGGACTCCTTGGGTCCGCGGGGCGGGATCTCGGCGATCGGGACGGCCGGCCTGCGAGTCGGGGCGGCCCCCGTCTCCAGGACCTTGGCCCGATCTTCATCGAGTACGATCTCGCCCGTCCGGACCGCTTCGCGGAGGAAGAAGTCCAGCGTCTGTTCGACTGATTGCTCCAGACCGATCGTGGGTGTCCAGCCGAGGAGTTTCTGCGCGTTCTTGATGCTGGGTCGGCGGTGCTCCACGTCCTGATAGCCGGCGCCGTAGTAGGAGCCGCTCTCAAGCTCCCGGAATCCAGCGAACGGGGGAAACGCCGGCCGCAACGGGTGCGCCTCGAATTTCCGCAACAGCATCTGCGCCAACTCCCGAATGCTGGCCTCGTTGTTGGGATTTCCGATGTTGATGATGCGTCCGTCGCAGACGCCGTTCTTGTTCTGGAGGATCCGGAACAGGCATTCGACGCCTTCGGAGATATCTGTGAAGCAGCGTTTCTGGGCGCCGCCGTCGATGAGCAGGATCGGCGTGCCCTCGACCAGATTGAGGATCAGTTGCGTGATCGCACGCGAGCTGCCGATTCGGGCCGAGGTCAGGCTGTCGAGCCGGGGTCCGATCCAGTTGAAGGGTCGGAACAGGGTGAACTTGAGCCCTTCTTTCTGTCCGTAGGCCCAGATGACCCGGTCCAGGAGCTGTTTACAACAGGAGTAGATCCATCGCTGCATCCGGATCGGCCCGAGGATGAGCCGGGAGTTGTCCTCGTCGAACTCCTGGTCATCGCACATCCCATAAACTTCGGACGTGGACGGGAAGATGATTCGCTTGTTGTACTTGACGCAGTAACGGACGATGCGGAGGTTCTCCTCGAAATCCAGTTCGAAGACGCCCAGCGGATTGCGAGTGTATTCGATGGGGGTCGCGATGGCCACCAGGGGCAGGACCACGTCGCACTTGCGGATGTGGTACTCGATCCACTCGCGATGGATACGGATGTCGCCTTCGTCGAAATGGAATCCCGGCCGGTCGAGAAGGTGTTCGACGTAGTTGGAGCGCAGGTCCATGCCGTGGACTTCGTACTCTCCGCTGGCCAGCAGCCGCTCGCTTAAGGCGCTTCCAATGAAGCCGTTGGCACCGAGGATCAGGACACTCTTCTTCCGGGCGGCTTTGATGCGGGCGCCGGCGTGAGAGCTGAACCGCATGCCCGTGACGAGGTTCATTTCTCTGGCAAGTTGTGTGCCGCTCATGAACACTCCACAAGCGGGTTGGCCGGAATCGACACGGATTGCGCCGCCGCGACAGGCGATCACCAGCGGATCGGTCGAGAGGATCGTTCCCGGCGTCGCGGCGTCGACGTTGCAAGGGACCACGGACACGGACCAGAACAGGCACTTCTTGTCCCCCAGATGACTGAACGCGCCGGGATAGGGCCGCGTCACGGCCCGAACCAGATTTCGAATCTGGTGAGGGGTGCTTGTCCAATTGATCTCTCCGTCGTCGGGCCGGCGGCCGCCGAAGTACGTCGCCTGGGCCGCGTCTTGCGGGGTGCGCGGAGCCGTGCCGCTCTTGATTTGCGGGAGGATTTCGTCCAGCAATTCCCGCGACGCGTTTGCCAGCTTCTCGTGGAGACTCCTGGCCGTGTCGTCCTGGGAGATGGGCACTACCTTCTGAGAGACGATGTCCCCGGCGTCGGGGGCGGGCGTCATGTGGTGCAAGGTGACGCCCGTTTGTGTCTCGCCGTTGATCAGGACCCAGTTGACCGGACACCGCCCCCGGTACTTCGGCAGGAGCGAGCCGTGCAGATTCAGACAACCACGGGGTGGAATTTCCAGAATCGCAGGCTTGACCATCTTGCGATAGTAGAACGAAAAGAGTACGTCGGGCGCCATGTCCTGGATCCGACGGACCCACAGAGGATGATTGATGTCCTGGGGGGCGAACACCGGGATGTTTTGGGCCGCGGCCAGTTCGGCCACGGAACGGAACCACAAGTTCTCCTGCGGATCATCGATGTGCGTGAAGACCGCCGCGATCTCGATGCCGTGCCTGAGCAGGGCCTCGATGCCGATGCAGCCGATGTCGTGATACGCCAGAACCACTGCCTTCATTTCAACACCTCGGATTGCGATGGGATGGAGGGGTTTCGTGTTGCGGCCGCTGGCCGTCCGACGATTTGATGGACGAAATAACGGGGCCGGGCTCTCACGTCGTGGTAGATGCGTCCGATGTACTCGCCCAGCAGGCCCATCGCGATGAACTGGGCGCCGATGAAGATGAACAGCAGCGCGAACAGCGTGAAGACGCCTTCGGCCGCCCACTGGGGGCCATGGACCAGCCGCATGACGAGCAGGAACGCGCCGAACCCCACGCCTGCGATCGACGTGAGGCCGCCGAGCACGCTGAGCAAACGCAGGGGAAACGTCGTCATGCTCGTCAACAGGTCGAACTGGAGATTCACCAACTTCCACAGGCTGTACTTCGAATCTCCGGCGGTCCGCTCGGCGTGGCGCGCCTCGATTTCGGTTGTCTTGCGGGCGAACGAGTTGGCCAGGACGGGGATGAACGTGCTCCGCTCGTGGCACTGAAGCACCGCGTCGATCACGTTGCGTCGATAGGCGCGGAGCATGCAGCCGTAATCGTGCATCATCACGCCGGTGGCCTTGCGGGCCACGCGGTTGACGATGCGGGACGCCAGGCGGCGAAACAGCGGGTCGTGCCTGGGCGTTCGAATCGTGCCGACCACATCGTATCCTTCCTCCATCTTCCGCACGAGTCCGGGGACCTCCTCCGGCGGATTTTGCAGGTCGGCGTCGAGGGTCACGATGATCTGCCCCCGGCATTCGGCGAACCCGGCCATCACGGCGGCATGCTGGCCGTAGTTGCGGTTCAGGAAGACCCCCACGATCTTTCCGGCGTTGCGTTCCGCCGCCTCGGCGATGATTCGTCGCGAAGCATCCGAACTTCCGTCGTCCACCAGGATGATCTCAAACGATTCCCCCATCGCGGAACATGTCTGGAGGCACCGCGCGATCAGTTCGGCAAGACACCGTTCCTCGTTGAATACCGGGATCACCACGGACACCTGCGGCTGCGTTTCCACCGCCGGAGGATTGCCGTACGCGGTATCCCATCCGTATCCCTCTTTCGTCTCCGGATGCGACCAGGGCAGGGGCTCGCCCGGATGAAGCGGGCCGAGGTCTCCCGGTCCAGGATGGCGCAGGTTCCGAAGCGGTCTTTGAGTCTCTCTCATACGTTGTTTCACTCCTTCACATTGACCCGCTTGCCCGCGCCGCCGCTCGTCTTCCGACAGGGCGCGGGCCTTCCTTCGCACAGCACATCCTTCACCGCATGGACCACGTCGTCCACGTCGTCGGACGTCATGTCGGGGAACAGCGGCAGCGAGCAGATCCGATCCGAGTTCCATTCGGTGTTCGGCAACATGCCCGGCCGCATCCCCAGTGTCTCGCGGTAGTATTTCTGCAGATGAACGGCGCGAAAGTGAAGTCCGGTTCCGATGTTTCTGTGCTTCAGTCTCCTCATGAACTCGTCGCGGGAGAACCCGATCTTCTCGATGTCCACTCGCACAATAAAAAGGTGCCATGCGTGTTTCATCGGATAGGGAGGATCGCCCAAGGGAATCAGTTCCTCGATGTCCGAGAGCCGCTCCCGGTACAGCGTCGCCAGCTCGGCTCTTCTGGCGTTGATCGCATCCACACGGGCCAGTTGTCGCAGGCCCAAAGCCGCGGCGATGTCCGTCATGTTGTACTTGTATCCCGGTTCGAGAACCTCTGCCTGCGGCGAGCGTCCCTGAGTCTGGCGGTCGTAGGCGTCCACGCCGAGGCCGTGGAATTTCAGACGCCGGATGTGTTCCAGGAGTCCTTCGTCGTCCGAGCAGAACATGCCGCCCTCGCCGGTGGTGATGTTTTTGATGGGGTGAAACGAGAAAATCGCTGTCCCAGAAGAACCCACGTGCCGCCCGTGGTAGTGCGTACCCAAGGCATGGGCGGCATCCTCGATGAGAGCAATCCCTCCGGCGGCCGCCAGCGGAAGAAGAGGCCCGATGTCGGCCGGGGCCCCCGCAAAGTGCACGGGAATGATCGCCCGCGTTCTGGCGGTCAGGCAAGACTGCACCGACTCCGACGACACCATCAACGTGTCGCGATCCACGTCGGCGAAGACCGGCGTCGCGCCGGCCAGGACGATCAGGTTCGCTGTGGAGACCCACGTCATCGAGGGCGTGATCACCTCATCGCCGGGCCCGATGCCCAGAGCCTTCAGCGCCAGATGCATGCCGGCGGTCGCGGACATCAGCGCCACGGCCCCCCGACATCCGACGTATTCGCAGAACTTCTGCTCGAACTGGGCGGCCTTCAGACCGGTCGTGATCCAGCCGCTGCGCAGCACCTCGACCACCGCGGCGATGTCCTCTTCCGCGATCGACGGTCGTGAGAAGGGCAGAAAATCAGTTCGCATGGTCGTCACTCTCCCCCGTCTGTGTTGTCTGGGGTGTTCCCGTGGTCCGTGGCCAGAACCAGGCAACCCATTTCTCCTGCTGGGACGACCTCGACTCCCACGGTTGCGTCTGCTCCCGAATGTGCTGCCCGCTCCATAGCATATTCAGGATATCCCGGGGCAACTGAGACACATATCGACATTGGCTGATCACCACGCCGGGCTGGCCCGTTTCCAGAAAACGCCGGAGTTGATCGGCGTCCTGAAGGACGGGGATCGGTCGGTCGGTGTTGAGGTAGAATAGAAGGTTCGCATTTGTCTTGGGGAACATGGCGATTTGCTCGGGGGCGAGCGAGGCGGAACTGGCCTGGAGTTCCTTGGCGAACGGATATTCCGTTCGATTCTGGTCCAGGATCCCTTGTTGCCAGCCGAAATAGCCACCGATCAGGACGACGGCGACCGCGATTTGTATCAGGATGGTTCTCTGCCCTTCGGGTGTGAACCTCGGCCATGTGAATCTCTCAAGAGCCAGACCCACAAGGGCCGCGATCGCGCCGATGACCAGGCTGGCCAAATAGAAACTCAGAGGGACCTGGAAATCCCAAATCTTCATGGCGACCGTCATAACGATCGGAATGGCCAGATCGAACACGATTAGCGCGGCGAGCACGGCCTTCTGAATGCTCAACCCCTTTTGGCGGATTTCTTCCCACTCGTCCTGACGCGTCCAGGTCACAAACACGGCCATCAACAGCGCGCACAAGGGCAGGATGGGCAGGATGTAGTAGCTGCGACGAGAGCCGGACAGAGTGAAGAACAGGAACACCGCCGCAATGGCCCACATCAGCCATCGCGTGTGGGAGTCGAGCTTCTTCCTGCACTTCACCAGACCGATCGCCGCCAAGACGAACAGGGGAGTCCACGGCAACAGAAGGATGGGAAGCGCATAGAGATACAAGTAGAAGGCGCCCTTGTGGTCGAACGGCTGGAAGTATCGGAGAATGTTCTCGCGAAACACCAAGGCCAGGCCGCTGGAATGATAGCTGGCCGGTTGGGTCAGGCCTGCGTAGACAAAAGGAGCCAGATAGACAAGCAAAGCGATTGCCAATGCGCCTATGTGCTTGATGCTCAAGAGGTTGCGCCATCGTCGCTCCACAACCATATCCGGCAGGACGATGCAGATGGGCACAACCACCGCGGTCAGCCCTTTGGTCAACGCTCCCACGAAGGCGATCAGATAGAAGACGAGCATGGCCCCAAAGCCCGGCCGGTCGCGTCTCGACCAGTACCAAGCGACAGCCAGCATGATGGCGGCCATGTTCTCCGCTTCCGCCGTCCCGGTCCGGGCCCAGAACACAAAGGCGTACATCGTCAGCAGCAGACAGGCCGCGATCATCCCGGTCTGGGCCGACCACAGACGGGCCCCGATCCACATCGTCGCCCATACCGCCGCCAGGCCCGCGAAAGCACTCGGCAGTCGCACAATCAACTCATTCAGCGTGCCCGTGACGGCATAGAACGCCGCGCGGAACCAGTAGGTCAGGAGCGGCTTGTCGAAATAGGGCTCTCCTCCGATCGTGGGATGGAAGAAGTCGCCTGTCAGGAACATCTCCCGCGTGACCTCCGCCCATCGGCCCTCCGCGGCCCACAAGCCACGACGCCCCAGCCCCACGAACAAGAGAAGACCCGCTACCAACAGGATCAAAAGCGTGTCCTGCCATCGAACCGTGCGAACCGGCCGGTTGCAGACGGAGATCGCAGGGTCAGACAAACACAGCTCGGTTCCACCGTTCACTGATTCTCCTTTTCGACAATCCGACTCCCGTCGTTGGTCGCAGGCCTCTTTCTTATTCTTCTTGCTCAGGGAACTACTCATACATGGGTGAACATGAAAAGAACCTGAACAAGCAGATACTATTTATGTTATGACGACGAGAAACCGCATCCTGCCGGCAGCTCTCAACGACGATCTGGTGGAGTGTACTGCCAGGAACTGAAATGAAACTGAAATGAACCCGAAAAAGAGGTGACGAAATCGGATTCGATCGTGATTCGCCGGAGGCGGTGTTTGACGGTCCTGCCGCCGGACGGATACAATGGAATACATAGATGGATAATGCAGACATTCGAAGCCCGAATCGAGATTCACAGGCAGCGCCTGTCTCGATGGTGTTGCAGGGAAACGGAAATGAGAGTGCTGATCATCGAAGACCAGACCAAGCTGGCGCGCAACATCGCCAATGCAATCGCAGAGACAACCTCGTATGCAGTGGATATTTCCTACGACGGCGAAGATGGCCAGCACCAGGCGCTGTCGAATCGCTACGACCTGATCGTACTGGATCTGATGTTGCCGAAGGTGTCCGGGTTGGATATCCTCGCGCGTCTGCGGCGTGAGGGCAATCGCGTCCCGGTGCTCATACTCACCGCAAGGGACACTTCAGAAGACATTATCCGCGGTCTGGACGCCGGCAGCGATGACTATTTGACCAAGCCCTTCGACATGGGGGAGTTCTTGGCCCGGTGCAAAGCCCTTGTGCGTCGAACCTATGACCGCCCCGATCCCATCCTGCGCGTCGGCGGACTGTCGCTGGACACCTCCAGCCGGACCGTTGCCGTGCAGGGACAAAAGGTCGCCCTTCGCGCTATGGAGTACCGACTCCTGGAGTATCTCATGTTCCGGGCGGGGCAGATCGTCAGCAAAGAGGAGATTCTTGATCATCTCTACGATTTCAATTCAGAGAGCTTCTCCAACGTCATCGAGGTGCACATTTCTTCCCTTCGCCGGAAAGTGGTATCGGAAGCCGCACAGGTTTCCATCCGCACCGTCCGGGGGCAGGGCTATGTGCTTGAGGAGGCCTCGACGTGAGACCGTTGTCGATCCGACTGCATTTGACCCTGATGATCTCCCTGCTGACCCTGCTGATCATCATTGTTGTGACGGTCTCGGCTTACATCGAGTTCGAAGAATCGTTGTTGGGCAATATCGACGTGACGCTCAGAGCCATGGGGGAGGGGATTTGGGCCGAACTCGATGAGGAGGACAGCCGGGAACACCGCCAGACGGAGTTCGCGGCCATCACGGGACGAGATGGTTCCGCACGTCAGAGCCGCTATCGAGTTTGGGCTGACATCGACAAGGAATGGGCATTTTTCAGCGACCCCCTGACGGATCCGATCATGCAGCAACTGCTTAACCTGCCCCAGCCAGAGCAGCCCGACGTGGGGCAGTCCAGTTTGTTCACCGTCGAGAACAGGCAGTTGGGGCCGTTCCGCGTCATTTGGATGCGCCATCCAACCGATCAGGACACCGTGAACATCCTGGTGGCGCGTTCCTGCTGGTATGCGTACCACGAGGTGGGCGAGTTCCTGCAACTGCTGTTGGTGTCCGGAGGCAGCATTCTGCTGATTACCTTGTTCCTGGTGCCCAGAATCATCTCCTGGGGATTGCGTCCGATCACCGACGCAGGGCGGCGGATGGAACGCATCACACATCGCAGTCTCGGACAGGACAGCCCGATTCCGGGGGACGTCCCCGCGGAACTTCGTCCGTTTCAAGCGGCCTTGGACGATATGCTCGCCCGTTTGAACGCGGCCCTGCGACAGCAGGAGCAGTTCACCGCCGACGCGGCCCATGACTTGCGCACTCCTCTGGCTGTGATGAAGAGCACCTTGCAGACCTTGCAGATCCGTCCTCGCACCGTTGCGGAATATCAGGAAAGCATCAACGACGTGTTGCAGGATCTCGGCCGTATGGAGCGACTGGTGCAACAGCTTCTCACGTTGGCGCGACTGGACGCCAACGACAAGATCGCGGACCCTGTGGAGATTCGATTGGACCTGCTTTTGCAGTCTGTCGTTGACACCTTCACGGATCGCGCCGAGCAACAGGGAACGCATCTGGTGTATGAGCCAACTGGGACACCGTCGGTTCAGGGAAACGAGACGGAGTTGTGGCAGCTCTTCTGCAATCTGCTGGACAACGCATTGCGACATGGACCCCCAAACGGCGAGGTGCACGTTACCTTAAAGAATGGATCCGATTCCTGGGTGACGACGTGTGTGCACGACGAGGGAGGCGCGATCCCGCCGGATAAGCTTCCTTACCTGTTTGATCGTTTCTACCGGGTGGAATCCTCACGATCGGAGGCGTCCGGCGGCACGGGGCTTGGTCTGGCGATCGCTCGCGAGATTGTCCGGCGGCACCGTGGAGATATCGCCATCACCTCCGATCCACACACCGGTACGACAGTCACCGTCCGTCTGCCGCGCGAACAGAGCCACGTGTAGTTCATGTCCGCCTGAGAGGGAGGGCCTTGGGGCCGGGCAGGGCGTTGACAAGAAGGCGGCGTGCTGATAGGGTGCCGGCGTTTGTTGGAGGTTTGGATCGTATGACGTGGGTGAAATCCCCGGTGCTGGTGATCGTAGGGACGCAACTGTTGTTCACGATGGGCGACCTGCTCGCGCGGGCGAACATGCGACACAGTCCTTTTGCGCTCTCGACATTTCTGAGCGGGTGGTTCTTGTTGTATTTCGCGATTCGCCAGGTCGCCATGTTCGGCCAACTTTATGTTTTCTCGGTCCTCCAGATCGGCAAAACCATGGCGCTGTTCAGCGCCACATCGTTGATCGTGGTCAACGTCCTGGGCGTTCTGTTGCTGGGCGAGATCCTCTCAGTCCAGGCCTACCTGGCCATCGGCCTGGTTGCGCTCGGTTTTGTCGTGCTTGCCCTGTGTCCGTGACGAAGCCCCGCCTGTTCCTGGCGTCTCTCCATATGGCTCTGGATGAGCGCCCGCGGCGAATCAACTCCTGGCTCGCGTCTGCATCAGTTGCCCAGGAGGATCGTGTCGGGATTGTATTCCGACAGTTTTGTTTCTCGGAAATATCGGTCCATGGCAGCGGTGAAGGGCAAGAAGATGAAAAAGCGTTCTGTGTAACGCGATTGCAGTTTCAAAATGCCGCAGTTTTTTCTGAACTTCCGACGGCTGTGGCCGGTATACAGAGTGAGCGCAGATGAATGAATTCAGGGTGTGCTTGCGGTGGACCGAGCTTTGCGGGCTCCACAGGCCACTTTCGCAGGGTTGCGGACGATCCGAGGCACCCCTGAATCAAGGTACTTACCCGACACGAGACTGGGAATTTCTTGTGTCTGTTGGGTCGGCTCTGGAGAATACGAAATCACCCGTTTGGGTTTGGCTCCCGATATAGACCGCAACGTCAGTTTTCGTATCGGATTCCCACGAGGGTTCGCGGGGCGATCTCACGAAATTCGATTTTTCCCTCGGTGAAAGAGAAATCTACTCGGCCGTCGGCGGGCAGCAAGAACGATTCGGTTGTGCGGACCTCTTTTGAGAATTCCAGCACGGCTGTGACCGATTGATCGTTGAAGTTCTCGATCACGACCCAATGATCTCCGATCAAGTACAGGGCCACCTTGTTGGGGGCGTTGAAACGCACACCCAGCGGCGCCAGGAGTCTGTCGCGGATCGGTTTGAGGTCTTCCCCGGTCAGGCTCAACAAACTATTCGGTTTGCCGTTGACCTTCAGCGTCAGCAAGTTTTTGTCCGAGGCCAATTCGCGAGGGAGTTTTGCGACCAAGCCGTCGGTAACGAGGACGGGCGTCCTGGCCTTGAGCATGGCGGCAAGCTTCTCGTTCAACTGTGGGTCTTTCATCGCATGGATGGACAGGAAGACCGCCTTGGCGTCCGTACGGATTTCGGCGGTGGGAATCAAGGGCAAGCCGAGCATGCCGGCGAAATCGTAGACGTATTTCTCGTTGCGGCCGTCGCTGGCGGGCGGTTTCGGCGCTGCGATCCCCTTGAGCGGCTGGTTTCTCACGATCTCCGCCAGCTTGAATAGGCCGGGGATCTCCGTGCGAAGCTTCGCGACGTTGGCCGGGCCGGTACCCCTCTGCAGTGCGCCGTAGCAGAAAAGCATCAGTTCTTTCGCATCGGCCAGGACTGTCTGACGCGCCTGCTCGACGTAGGTATTCTCATGTGTGCCGAAAGGGTCGAACCAGCCGCCGCCGCACTTGGGGCCTCCGATCTCGGCGAGCCATCGCATGAGGTAATAGCCCTTGTACTGGACGTCGCCGCCCCATTGTTTGTCTTCGTAGTCGCGGGTTTCGGTACCCACCCAGGTCTTGTCGAAGTCAGCGGTCTGCTGCACGACCTCGTAGCCGCGATTGTGGAACTCGTCGTACCACTGCGGGTACTTGATGATGATCTGAACTTGGGGATTGACTGCGCGGGCAGGTGTAAGGATCCGCTCCCGGCTGATCCTCGTCATGAGGTCGCAACGATACGCGGCCCACGTCCGATCTCCGCGGGCTTTCTGACACTCGGGACAATCGCAATCGGTGAACCAGAAATCATCGATCATGATCTCATCGGAGAGTGAAGCGGCATATTCGAAGATCTCTTGGATTCGCCTCTGAGTGCGTTCGTCGGTGTAACAGGAAATGCCTGTCCAACCGGTGGACTTCTTGCCGACGTTGGTGGGCGTCACGCAGCCGGAGACTTCGATTCCGGCGTCGCGAAAGCGGTTTCTCGCATGCTCGATCGTCGGCCTTTCAGCAGTGTATCCGTCACGGTAGGATTCCAGGAAGACTCGCGTGACGCCGGTGTTCTTGCACCACACGATGGCTTTGTCGATTCCCGCATCGTCCGAGAGACGATTCCGCACGTCCTGGGCATCCAGCAGAGTCGAGATTCTCAGGGTGTCCTTGTTCGCCTGCGCCAACTCCCATAGCGACTGTCCCCATGTGTTCGACCCGACCAACAGAATTGAAAAGCCAACAATGACTGCACATCTTGTATGAAAAGTCCACATCATGGTCTCCGCAACAAAAGTTCTGTCATTTAAATTGGGGGCTTTGGATTTTGTTGGAAATTTCGAGTTTCGTGCTGATCCTGCTTGGTCTTACGTCCCTTCGCCCAGCAGCTTCACGATCTTGTCTTTGAGCCGCCGGCAGGCTTCCGTGGGGTCCGCGGCTTGGGTTACGGTCGCGCAGACGGCGACTCGCTGTGCCCCGACCCGGATCACTTGTTCGACGTTGTCGGAGGTGATGCCTCCGATCGCGACATGGCTGATCCCGGTTGTTTCGAGTTTTGCCAGGCCTTGCCTGATGTAGTCCGATCCCGCGATTTCGATGTCCGGCTTGGTCGGCGTCGGAAAGGCCGGACCCAGACTGACATAACTTGGCCGGCTCGGCAGAGCCGCTTCGAGTTCCTTAACCGAATGCGTGCTCTTGCCGACGATCAGGGGGCTGAGCTGAATCCGACGGACCTGCTCGATCGGCAGGTCGTTCTGGCCCAGGTGCACGCCATCGGCGCCCGCGGCGGCCGCGATGTCCGCGCGGTCATTGATGATGCTCAACGTCCCCATCTCCCGGCAGATCTCCACGAACTCCACCGCCGTGGCGAACAGGCGGTCGTCGGGGACGTCCTTGGCCCGCAACTGGATGCAATCGGCTCCGCCGGTGGCGCACTTGCTGGCCAGGGCCAAGACCTCCGCGGGCAGATTGCTCGTGATGATCACGTACAGCCGGACGCGATTGAACTTCTCGACAGGCTCGCTGAACAGCACGATGTCTTTCTCCAGGGTATAGGCGTCGTAGCGCAACCGTTCGACCGTTTCAGCGACAATCCGATCCTCGGTCTGGATGACTTCCGAGAGGGCTCGCAAAGCCTCGGTCAGTCGTTTGGCGGCGGCAGTGAAGCAGTCCTTCAGCGTCGTTCGTTGGTGCTGGCCCTGGACTTTCTGTCCGACCCCGACGTCGCCGACAGTGTCGCGTCCGGCGATGAGCTTGCCGGCATCCAGACGCCCGACGGCGGCGCACAGTTCGTGGCGGAGTCTCTTGGTTCGTTCACTGAGGGATGCGGAGTTGAGTCCGAACCGGCAGTACTCCTCCATGACGCGCAGTGCCTCGCGGGCGCGATTGAAGTTCGCATCGATGATTCTGTATGCGACTCTCTCCATGGCAGTCGTCATTATATCCCAATGACCCCTGGGTGAGTAGGAAAAATAGCAATCGTTTTTGCTGTTTGCCCTGTTGGCCTGGTTGTTCTATAATGGAGGCGTTTGAGGAATCGGGTGCAAAAGAGATTCTTTTGTGCGCCGGTCCTTCCACGGGATTGAAGGAGTGTATTCGATGGCATCCATGTGCATCAGAGTGTTTCTGAGTCTGACGATGATTGTCGCTGCAAACGCAGCGTCTCAAACCCCCTCGCGGCCTATCACCCCGACGGCGGCCGGTTCGGCGCCATCGGCGAAAGAGGCCGAACTGGAACTGCCGGCCCTGAGGATCGGCATGGCCGCGCCGGAGTTGAAGGTCGCCAAGTGGATCAAGGGCCAGCCCGTCGCAGAATTCAAGGCAGGCAATGTGTACGTCGTGGAATTCTGGGCGACCTGGTGTGGGCCCTGCCGCGCGACGATCCCCCACATGACCGAGTTGGCCCGCAAGCACAGCGGGCAGGCCACGTTCATCGGGGTGAGTATCTGGGAACGCCCCGCCGAGAAGACCGACGAAGGCATTCTCGCTCTCGTGGAACCCTTCGTGAAGGAGATGGGCGACAAGATGGAGTACGGCATCGCCGTCGACGGCATCGGGCGGGAAATGGCGGAGTCTTGGATGGCCGCGGCGGGCAAGAACGGGATTCCCTGCGCGTTCATCGTCGGCAAAGACGGCGCGATCGCTTGGATCGGCCACCCGATGAGTATGGACAAAGTGTTGGAGGAGGTGATCGCCGGGACGTTCGACGTGAAGGCGGAGGCCAAACGGCAGGAGGCCGAGTGGCGACAGCAGCAGGAGCGAGCGAGGCTCGAACGTCCGATCCGAGAGGCTTTGGCCGCCAAGGACAACAAAGCCGTGGTCGAGGCAATCGACAAGGCGCTTGCGGTGCAGCCCGAGATGGAAGAGGACCTGATGCCTGTGCGGTTCAACGCCCTGGTGCAGGTTGATGAATCCGCGGGTTTCGCTTATCTCAAGGCGTTGCTGGAGAAGGGGGATTTCGAGAAGAACCCGTACCATGCTTTCAACGCCGGGGCGATTGTGAGTCGAAACCTCGAGAAGCTCAAGAACCCGGATTTCGCCCTGATTGTCGCGGCCATGGAAAAGGGCCAGGCCGGGGAACAGGAGAATCCCGGGGTGCTCGTCATCTACGCGGAGATGTTGTCCCGCGTCGGTCGCATCAATGACGCGATCGCGATTCAGCAGAAGGCCGTTCAGGCCGGGACGCCTCTGGTCGGCAAGGGGTTCACCCAGGCCTGGCTCGACGCGCAGAAGACACGTCTGGAGGAGTACAAAGCGAAGAACAAGTAGGGAGGTTGCCTATGGCCAGGAGAGGATTCACGCTCATTGAGCTGCTTGTGGTCGTCGCGATCATTGCGGTGCTGATGGCGGTGCTGATGCCCGCCATGCAGCGGGCGAGGGAACAGGGCAAGCGGGCGGTGTGTTTGAGCAACGTTAAGCAGTTCGGTGTGTCCTGGGTTCTGTACGCCGACGAGAACGATCAGAAACTCGTCAATGCTTGCACGGTCCCGGGCACGGAAGGCCACCCCGACCGGACGAAAGAGCCCTGCTGGTTGTACTTCAGCGGCGACACTTGGACCACGCAGCAGCGAATCGACGGGGTCAAAGACGGAGCGATGTGGCCCTACATCAAGCAGCTCAAGATCTACAAGTGTCCCACCGGCATCCGCGGCGAAGTGAACACCTACGGGATCGTCGACGCGATGAACGGGGCCATGGTCAGCATTCCGGGGGTCAAAGATCTGGTCATCAAGAAGAAAACGCAGATCAAGCGGCCGGGCGAGCGGCTCGTTTTCGTCGATGAGGGCAAGACGAGCACCCAGAGCTGGACGATTTATTATGATCGCGAATCCTGGTGGGACGGTGTGCCCGTCCGCCACGGGGAGGGCACGAATTTCAGTTTCGCCGACGGTCACGCGGAGTACTGGAAGTGGGATGACCCTCGTACCATCAAATTTTCGCGAGGCAACAGCGGTCTGACGGCGTCCCAACCCGGCAACCAGGACATTCAGAGGGTGCAGCGAGCCGCCTGGGGGGGGCTCGGGTACACGCCCTCGACCCAGTAGCTTGCGGAGCGAAATTGACGGCGGTATAGTCTGGGCCATAATGCGCGGGTGGGGTGGCAGCGCAGGCTGCGACGCACGCCGCGCGGGGCAACACGAATCTGGAGGAACGCTATGGATCGTCGCCAATTTCTGCGAGCCACCGCCGCCGGAGCGGCCCTTTCCACCCTTGGCAGCTATGTGCCGCTGTATGCCCAGACCAAGACTCGCCGGGTCGGACTGATCGGGACAGGCTGGTATGGCAAGAGCGCCCTGTTCCGCCTGCTCCAGATCGAGCCGGTCGAGGTCGTCGCGGTCTGTGACGTGGATAAGAGGATGGTGACTGAGGCGGCGGAGATGATCGCCGCGAGGCAAAAGTCGAAGAAGACGCCCCGCACGTTTGGCGACTGGCGCCAGATGCTCCAGCAGGAGCAGTTCGACATCGTTCACATCGCGACGCCGGACCACTGGCACGCGTTGCCGATGATCGCGGCCTGCAAGGCCGGGGCGGACATCTACGTCGAGAAACCGGTCAGTGTCGATGTCGTCGAGGCCCAGGCGATGCTCGCGGCGGCTCGAAAGTACAAGCGGGTTGTGCAGGTCAACATGCAAAGGCGGAGCACGCCGCACCTGATCGAAGCCAAAGAGCGGGTCATCCAGGAAGGCAGGCTGGGCAAGATCGCCTACGTCGAGATCTGCTGTTACTATCACATGCGAAACCGCAGCAATCCCGCTCCCACGACGCCTCCGGCGCACTTGGACTACGAAATGTGGACCGGTCCGGCTCCGATGTTGCCTTACACGCCGATCCAGCATCCCCGCGGTTGGCGGGCGTTCATGGAGTATAGCAACGGCATCGTCGGCGACATGTGCGTACACATGCTCGACATGATCCGCTGGCTGTTGGATCTGGGTCCTGTGACGCGGGTCAGCTCCTCCGGCGGCATTCTTGTGGACCCCAACAGCAGAGCCACCATCAGCGACACACAGACCGCGACGTTCAACTTCGGCGATCTTCCGGTCGTCTGGACGCATCGGACCTGGGGCGGCGCCCCCGATCCGGAGTTCCCCTGGGCGGGTTTCATCTATGGCGACAAGGGCACGCTCAAGGCCGATGTGCATAAATACAAGTTCATTCCGCAGGGCCAAGGCCAGCCGCTCGAGGGCAAGGCCCTGTACGAATACGACAAGTATCCCGAAGACGAGACCGAGAGGGACCTGGAACGGCACGTCGCCGCGCCCATGCGCCGCCACTGGCGCAACCTCCTGGATTGCATCGAGACTCGCAAGGATCCGGTCTCCAGCATTGAGCAAGGCGCGATCACCGCGACTGCGTGCATCCTGGCGAACATGGCCTGCAAGCTCGGGCGGTCTCTGGTCTGGGATGCGGACCAGGGCCAGGTCGTTGGCGACGAGGAAGCCAACCGACTGCTCGCCAGGCCGTACCGCAATCCGTGGGTGCACCCCGACCCGGCACGAGTGTAGTCGCAGAAGAAGGTCGGAAAGGATCGAGACACAGGAACGGAAAGGGCGAGGGTGAACGTCGTTTCTGTTTCGGGGTGGGGTCCCATAATAAATGGCGACAAGAACCTGATATTTTTCCGATTCGGCTCTAAGAAAAGGGCTTCCCATGCGGCAGGGAATCCGCTAGTCTGGTTGTCATGATCGTAACCGTAACAGCGCAGCCTGGGAGTTGTTGCAATGCCTCTGTTGACGCTGTGTTTTCAGCTTCATCAGCCGTTTCGTTTGAGCCCCGAGGGGACGTCGCTTTTCTGGGATGAGAAGAATCGGGAGATCTTCACATGGAGAGCGGAACGCTGTTACGTGCCCGTGATTCAAATGTTTTCGGACCTCGTTCGTGCCCACTACGACTTTAAGGTTTGTCTGAGTCTTTCGGGGACGTTCATCGAACAGGCGGAACTTTACCAACCACAGGTTCTCGACGCGCTCAAGGGGCTTCTTCATCTCGGTCGTGACACGCGCCAGGTCGAATTTCTCGAACAGCCTTATTATTTTTCGTACGCATCCTTATTCACCGACCCTCGCAAGAGCGAGTTCAAGGAACAGGTCTCTCTGCACCGCCAGAAGATGCATGACATCTTCGGGGTCAAGCCCACCGCGTTCGCGAACACCGCCCTGTCGTACAACAACGAAATCGCCAATATCGTCGCGGACATGGGTTTTCGGGCCATTCTCTGCGAGCCGACGGGCAAGACGCTGGACGTGCGAAGCCGGGTGCCCATCAAGGCCAGCGAGGTCCACCGCGCGATCGGAAGGAAGGGTCGTCCTCGCAAGCTGGCGGTGTTGCCGCGCAACACGAATCTCAGCCGCAAGCTTGCGGACAATGTCGTCTCCGACGTCCTCTCCGCGACCCAGTACGCCGATCTGGTGCATGAGGCCGGCGGCGAGGTTCTGGTGTTGTACAACAGTCTCCCTCTGGTCGAGGTCGGGACGCCCGCGTACGGGAAGATGACGGAGTTTTGGCGGAACTTGGCGGAGGAGATCACCAGTCGCAACGACATCGTGCCGGCCAATCCCACGGAAATCGCCGAGTGGTTCCAGATCACCGAGTGTCCCATGGTGGACTGTCCCGACCCGACGGATTCGCTGCCCGAGATGTTGTCGGGGCAGGCGGGGACGCCTCCGTCCCATGCCCAGTGGGTGCTCTTTCGGAACATCGAGAGCCTGGAGACGGATGCCAAACGAGCCGGGGGGGACCTTGTCCGCAGGTTCCGGTACTTGACCACGTCGGACCACCTGCAATACTTGCGGGAAAACGGCGTCAACCAGGAGCTGGTCGGCGACCCGATCAGTCCCTACGACTCGGTCGCGAGCGCAGCTTATGCCCTCACGCATGCAATCGATGAATTGTTTCACTCCGTGCGCAGCTTCAACATCTTGAAGAAAAGCGCCCGAACTCCGGTGATTGTAGTGACGCCGGAGACGGGTCGTCTGCCTTCGGAGGGAATGGGCCAATTCGCCAAGTACGTCTCCGGCAAGAGCGGCGGGCTGGGAGAAGTGATCTCGGCCTTGTGCAAAGGGCTCTCCGAGCGCCGGATTCCGGTGCACCTGATCACCCTGAATCTCAGTCGGCGATTCCGAGAGGAGGCCGGACTGAGCGAGGCCGAGTGGACGCAGACTCGTCACCACTTGAACCCCGAGAACATTCACTTGGTCAGCTCGGCGATCTACGAGCGGTACCGCAGCGCATACGACGGCTCCCCCCTGGAGAACGCCGCCGAGTTCCAGAAGCAGATCGTCAACACGTACATCAAAGAGATCCGCAGCGCATACGAGGGCCGGGCAATCCTGCACAGCAACGACTGGATGGCCGGTGGGATCATCACCGCCTACGCCAAATTGCGAGGCGTTCCGATCCTGCACACGGTGCATAACACCCACACCGGGCACGTGCCGTTGAACATGTTTTACGGCGTCAACGTCCAGGCTTTGTCGGACAAGTTGTACATGTCTTTGGAGTCGCGGGAGAGAGCCGTCGATTGTCAGGCGACCGCGATCCGAAACGCCACGAAGGTCAGCTACGTGGGCGAGAAATTCCTCAAAGAGATCGTGGGCGATTTCTTCCTATGGGATTCCGTCATCCCCTGGAGCGTCCGCCAGGAGACGAAGGCCCGCTATTACAGCCACGACACGCTGGTGATCCCCAACGGCATCTCACCCGACATGTACCCGGAAAATCAGGAGGAAAACCCGGCTGTGGACCAGCGCGGCCTGGCCAAGCGATACGGTCCGGCCGACAATCTGCTTGAAGCCAAACGCGCCAACCTCGTCAAGTTCCAGCACAAGACCGGTCTTCGGATCGATCCCGATGCAATTTTGCTCTATTGGCCCTCTCGATTGGACCCGGTCCAGAAGGGCATCGATCTGCTCGAGAAGATCGCCCAGAAGGTGGTGGACAACCATCCGGGTGTGCAGATCGCGGTGATCGGCGACCCGGTCGGCGGGGATAACTGGCATGCGGACGTGATGGGGCGGATCGCTTACGCCTCCCGAGGGATGATCTGCTACCACCGATTCAGCAACGATTTGAGCCTTCTGGGCTACGCCGCGGCCAGCGATGTCTTCGGCGCGTCTCTCTATGAACCCTTCGGCCAGATCGATGTGGTCGGCAACATCTACGGCGCCACCGCCACCAACCGCGACACCGGCGGCTACAGCGACAAGATCGTCCCGCTGGCCCTGCGGGCCTGGGGCGCCCCGATGGACCGCGGCAACGGCGTGCTCTTTCGCGACTACGACGCCAACGGTCTGCTCTGGGGCCTCGAAACCACGATCCAGCATCATCGGTATTTCCGGGAACATCCTCGCGAGTGGGAAAAGCAGATGCGACGGATCATGAAGGAGGCCCGCCACAGCTGGAGCCTTGAGAACATGGTCGCCAAGTACATCACCGCCTATGAGGAGCTCAACGGCGGAAAACCGCTGGGCTGAGCCTCCCCTTGGAGGTCAGTTCGAAGTTCGGATTCCCTTCTCGTGACGATCTGACCTCATGGTTGACCGGGGACGGCCGGCGGGTATCATGGATTCAGGACACCAGTGAATCACAGGTTTTGACAAAGGGAGTCGTGTATGAAGATCCGCAGCAGACAAATGCTGGTCGCAGTTTTTGCAACCGCCCTGTCCTGGGGCTTGGGTTTGACGCAGGGATCCGAGGGGGTACCGTCGCGGGACTATTACGTCACGCCGGTGCCGTTCAACCAGGTTCATGTTCAGGACGGGTTCTGGACGGCCCGCCTCGAAACCAACCGACTTGTGACGATCCCGTATTGTTTCCAGAAGTGTGAGGAGACCGGCCGAATCAGGAACTTCGAGAAGGCCGCCGGTCTGCGACAGGGCAAGCACGAGGGGATCTACTTCGACGACTCCGATGTCTACAAGATCATGGAGGGCGCCGCGTATTCTCTCCAGGTCCATCCCGACGCGATGCTCCGCATGTACCTCGACAAGCTCATCACGATCATGGCCGCCGCCCAATGGCCCGACGGGTATCTGTATACGTTCTACTCGCTTCCCGAACGGCAGCCTGAGAAGCGGTGGACCAACGTGCGGGACATGCACGAGCAGTACTGCATCGGACACATGCTCGAAGCCGCGGTCGCCCACTACCAGGTGACGGGAAACAAAGCCTTCCTCGATGTCGCGACCAAGTGTGCCGACTATGTCTGTGACTTCTTCGGGCCGAGCAAACGGACCGACCCGCCGGGACATCAGGAGATCGAGATCGGTCTGTGCAAGCTCTATCGCGCCACCGGCAACGCCAAGTACCTCCAGACCGCCAAGTTTCTCCTGGACCAGCGAGGCCGCCTGGGCAACCGCGGGCCCGACGGCAAGGCCGGGCTCTACAGCCTGTATTCCCAGGACCACATCCCGGTGACCGAGCAGACCGAAGCGGTGGGCCATTCGGTCCGTGCCGCCTACATGTACACCGGCATGGCCGATGTCGCAGCCCTCACCGGCGACACGAAGTACGTCGATGCGATCGACAGAATTTGGGGTGATGTCGCGACCACGAAGCTTTACATCACCGGCGGCATCGGCGCCGCCGGCGGGCACGAGGGCTTCGGCGGCAAGTACGAGCTGCCCAATGCGACCGCCTATTGCGAGACCTGTGCCTCGATCGCCAACGTCTTCTGGAACCATCGCATGTTCCTGATGCGAGGCGACGCCAAATATCTCGACATCCTGGAGCGGACGCTGTACAACGCCGCTCTCTCCGGCATCTCGATGCAAGGGGACACGTTTTTTTATCCGAACGTATTGGAATCCACCGGCGGGCACGCGCGAAGCCCCTGGTTTGACTGTTCCTGCTGTCCCTCGAACGTCGCGAGATTCATCCCATCCGTGCCGGGCTATGTCTACGCGACCAAGGGCAAGGATGTCTACGTGAGCCTTTACATCGGAGGCGACGCCACCCTGACGACCGCGGACAACAAGATCAAGCTCAGCCAGCGGACGGAGTACCCCTGGCAGGGCCGGGTCGAGATCGCGGTCGAGCCGGACCGGAGCGACACGTTTGCCTTGCTGGTTCGCATTCCCGGCTGGGCGAGAAACGAGGTTGTGCCCAGCGATCTGTACAAGTTTGCCGATTCGGTTTCGGAGAAGCCCTCGATCAAGGTCAACGGCAAGGCTGTGCCCTTCGAAGTCGAGAAGGGTTTCGCCCGGATCGAGCGGAGCTGGCAGAAAGGCGACAAGATCCTGCTGGATCTGCCCATGCCGGTTCGTCGGATCATCTCCCACCCTCAGATCACGACCAACGCGGGCAAAGTCGCCCTCCAGCGAGGGCCCATCGTGTTCTGTCTCGAAGGCCCCGACAATGACGGCGACGTATTGAGCCTGGTGATCTCGGACGACGTGAAGCTCAAGGCCCAGTTCCGCTCCGACCTGCTCAACGGCGTCGTGGTCCTGACCGGCAAAGCCCAAACCGTCAAACGCTCCTCCGACGGTAAGACCGTCCCCGGCGCCGCCAGGTCGTTCACCGCGATTCCCTATTACGCCTGGGCCCATCGCGGCCGGGCGCAGATGACGGTCTGGCCGGCCTGTGAGCCGCAGGCGGCGCGTCCGGCGCCGGCCGACACACTCGCTTACAGGAGCAAACTCACTGCCTCCTTCGTCCACAAGTCGCTCAACGCAGTCAAAGACCAGATTCTTCCCCAGAGTTCGGCCGACAATTCCGAGCAACTGGACTTCTGGCCGCACAAGGGTACGACCGAGTGGCTTCAGTTCGAGTGGCCCCAGGCTCAGACGTTGTCGAGTGTCAAGGTCTACTGGTTCGACGACACCGGACGGGGCGAGTGTCACCTGCCCCAGAGTTGGAGGGCGCTCTACCGGACAGCCGACGGTAAGTTCGAACCGGTCAAAAACGCCAACCCCTACGGCCTGGAGAAGGACGGCTTCAACACGGTCGCCTTCGAGCCGGTCAAGACCACCGCCCTCAAGATCGAGATCGTCCTGCAGGAGAAGTGGTCCGCCGGTGTGCAGGAGGTCGTGATCGAGTAGGACAAATCCGCGTCACGTGCCTTTCGTGATGCGTCGGGAGAGCTGGTCTTCGCCTGGGACCAGCCCCTGGCGGTGACGCTCTACCTCTTTGAGAATCTCCGCAATGATCGCGGGATGGTCCTTGGCGATGTCGTACTTCTCGGATGGATCATGGCCGAGGTGGTAGAGCAGAGGCGGATCGTGCTCGACCGGCTTGTCGCCGCCGTAGCCGGACTGCGTGATGAAATGGGCTTTGTAGGGGCCCTTGCGAACCGCGAAGAGCTTCGTGCCTCGATAGTAGAACACCGTGTCGCGCGGACTGGGGCCCTTGCCATACAGGACCGGTCGCAGGTCCAGGCCGTCGACGACACGATCGGTCGGCGGCTGGCCGCCTGCCAGTTTCACCATCGTCGTGTACAGGTCCATCGTCGTGCCCAGGTCGTGGATCACCGCGGGCCGGATCGTGCCGGGCCACCACATCAGGCACGGCTCGCGCATGCCGCCTTCGTAGGTGCAGCCTTTGCCTTCTCGCAAGAGGCCCGCGGAGCCGCCGTGCTGATCGTAGGGCAACCAGGGGCCGTTGTCCGAGGTGAATACGACGAACGTGTTCTGGTCCAGGCCCTCTCGACGCAGCGTCTCCAGGATTCGCCCGACCGACCAGTCGATCTCTTCGACCGTATCGCCATAGAGTCCGCGTGGACTCTTGCCTCGGAACTCGTCCGACGCGAACAGCGGTACGTGTACCATCGTGTGCGCCAGATACAGGAAGAACGGGCGATTTTTGCTGCGCTCGATGAAGCGGACCGCCTCCTCGGTGTACCGCTTGGTCAGCGTGTTCTGGTCCGCGGGTCGCTCGATGATCTGCTCGTTTCGCATCAGCGGCACGTTCCAGTACTCGGACTTCGGCGCCCAGAAGGCCGCTCGCCCCTGGGGACCGCCGACACGGTCCATATCGTTGCTGTAGGGCAGGCCGAAGTAGTAGTCGAAGCCGTTGTTCGTCGGCAGGTATTGAGGCAGGTGGCCGAGGTGCCACTTGCCGATGCAGGCCGACGTGTAACCCTGTTCTTTGAGGGCCTCTGCAAGCGTGATCTCGCCCTGAGGCAGGCCTCCTGCGGAATCGGGGAACAGCACCCGGCGGCTATCGTTGCACATGCCGCTGCGGATGGGCAGCCGCCCGGTCAGCAACGCGGCCCGGCTGGGCGTGCAGACCGAAGCTCCGACATAGAAGTCGGTCCATCGCTGTCCCTCGGAAGCCATGCGGTCCAAGTTGGGTGTGCGAATCGTCGGATGGCCGTAGCAGCCGAGGTCGCCATAGCCCAGGTCGTCTGCGAAGACGATGATGAAGTTGGGTTTTCTCCGCGCACTGTCGTTGCCGAGCAGGCGCGATGCCTTCGCGAAGGCCAATCCCGCGGCGCCCATCCCCACCCGTCGCATCAACTCCCGTCGCGTCATCCGGCTGTTCATGTTCATCGTTCGTCCCTTCAGATTCTTCCGACAGGCCTGCGGCCTGTGCCTTCCATTTTCTGGGCGGAGTCGCCCAGGTCCTGACGCATGGCGTCCGCCAGTCGCTGCAATCGCTCGACGACGTCGGGATGTTGATCCGCGACGTTGTGCTGCTCCCCAATGTCGGTCTCCAGATTGTACAAGGCCAACTCGGTCTTGGCCTGCTGGTACTTGGCGGGGATGCCCCCTGTGGCGCGAGGCTGGCCCGCCAGCGTGCGATAGGCGTGGGGGAAGTGCAGCTTCCAGGGACCGCTGCGGACGGCCTCGAGTGCCCAACCCTGATAGAAGAAAAACGCCTCGTGAGGAGACGCGGCGCCGGGGGCGCCGGTCAGGAGCGGTCGGATGTCCTTTCCGTCGATCTTGTGCTCGGGCAGTTGCGCCCCGGCCAAGCTCGCCATCGTCGGGAGCAGGTCCATCGTCGAGGCCAGTTCCTTGCAGGTCTTGCCCGCTGGGATCGTGCCAGGCCACCAGAAGATCGTCGGCTCGCGCTGTCCGCCTTCAAAGGTGGTGCCCTTGCCCTCGCGCAGCGGAGCTGCACAGCCCGCGTGGTCGCCATAGCTGAGCCAGGGGCCGTTGTCCGAACAGAAGACGACCATCGTGTTCTTGTCGATGCCCAGACGTTTCAGCGTAGCGAGGATCTGTCCGACGGACCAGTCGATCTCCATCACCACGTCCGCGAACAGGCCCTTGCCGGACTTGCCCTTGAATTTGTCCGAGACGAACAGCGGCACGTGCACCATCGAGTGGGGCAGATAGAGAAAGAACGGCCGGTCCTTGTTCTTCTCGATGAACCGCACCGCCCGCTCGGTGTACCAGCTCGTCAGTTGCGTCTGGTCGGGGTCGTAGGCGACGACCCGTTCGTTTTCAATCAGCGGCAGATCGGGATACGCCTGCGGGTTCTCGGGATGGCGGGGCCACATGTCGTTGGAGTACGGAAGCCCGAAATACTCGTCGAAGCCGTGACGGGTCGGGAGGAACTTGAGCTTGTCGCCCAGGTGCCATTTGCCGTAGCAGGCGGTCGCGTAACCCAGAGGCTTGAGCATCCCCGCGAGGGTCGTCTCGCGATCGCTAAGGCCGATCCCCGCGTTGGGCCCGAGCACGTCGGGCAGGCCGACTCGCTGGGGATAGCAGCCTGTCAGTAGCGCCGCTCTCGACGGCGTGCAGGACGCCGCGGCAGCGTAGAAGTCGGTGAAACGAACGCCCTCGGCGGCCATGCGGTCCAGGTGGGGAGTCGGATAGTCCTTGGCTCCGAACGGACCGATGTCGGCGTAGGCCATGTCGTCGATGAAGATCACGACGAAGTTCGGCGGTCGGTCCTTGCTCTCGTTGGTCGAGGCTCGCAACGCCCCGGCGCACCCCGAAGCGGCAGCGCCTACCGCGGCCAACCCGATCGTTCTGAGGAATTCCCGACGATTCAGTTTCGTACGCATGCCACGATTCTCCAACTACGGTTCGGCGCTCCCAGAGAAAACATAGCCCGAGATCCAGCCGCAGTCAATTCCCAGGATCGGTTCGACTTGGGGCTTTCGCAATGAGGGCCGCCGGTTTACCATGGCC
>JAGPGT010000194.1 GCA_018055905.1 Phycisphaerae bacterium | reverse complement strand
ACGGAGCAACGCCGCTTCCAAGCGACCAAAATGGCCATCCATGCCGCCATGGTGGACCGAATGGATCAAGAAATCGGACGCATCATTGCACAACTCAAGGCTATGAACGCCTTTGAAAACACCATCATCTTCTTCGCATCCGACAACGGCGCCAGCGCCGAGATCATGGTGCGCGACGGCGGGCACGACCCCGCCGCATCACCCGGCAGCGAAAAAAGCTACCTTTGTCTTGGCCCGGGATTTTCCAGCGCCTGCAACACCCCCTTCCGCCGCCACAAGAGCTGGGTTCACGAAGGCGGAATCAGCACACCGCTCATCGTGCACTGGCCGGCAGGCATAGCAGCCAAGGGCGAACTACGTCACACGCCAGGGCATGTCATTGATTTCGTGCCAACCGCGCTTGAACTGGCCGACGTCCAGAAACCGAATGAGTGGAAGGGTGAACCAATCCCCGAGGCGCCCGGGCGAAGCCTGGTTCCTGCCTTCGCCAAGGATGGAGTGGTTCTCCACGAAAACCTTTGGTGGTTGCACGAGGGCAATCGCGCCGTTCGTGTGGGCAATTGGAAGTTGGTTGCAGCCAAGGACGACCCTTGGGAACTCTACGACATGAGCACTGACCGCGCCGAGCAGATCGATCTGGCCGCAAAGATGCCCGACAAGGTCCGGGAACTCGAACGGATCTGGCAGCGTCAAACCGACGGCTTTATCGAACTCGCCCGCAAGACCCTCGTTGAGCAGCGGCCGGCAAATACCAGGCAGGAGAACACCAAGCGATGACACCCGCGATTCTGGCTGTGGCGCTTCTCGCCACAGCCAGTGCCGCAAACGCCGCGACGCCACCCACGTCCGACATTATCTTCATTCTGGCGGATGACGTAGGCTAATCTCCAGGCGCGATAATCTGAACCGGCCCGAAAAGGCCTGATTGCACAAGCGGCGGGACACTGACGTAGACGGGCCGCGTCTTGCCACCGGGACCCTCCCCTAGGAGCGGAATCCAACTCCCGGCAGGATTCGCCGCCACGGAAGCAGCGGAGCCAATTTCACTGCTCGGCAAGAGATCCCTTTGCAGTGCAAAAGCAACGAGCAGAAACGGACGGAGTCCGCCGGACCGCTCGTGAACACCGGGTAGGTTGATGGTCCTTCATGGATCTATGGTTGTCCTATGATTGGGTGTATGGGTGTCGATGACTTCAAACGCCCAGCTCGGGAAGTACCGATCGGATCAGGGCCCGGTCATCTTCCGGCAAGGCCGCCAGGGGACAAGGTTGGTCTTGCGGACGGGTTTGCTTTTGATTGATCCGCCCCATCAGGCTCCAGTTGCGGCTCAGGTCCTGCGGTTCACGGGCGGGCAAATCATAGCGGGTGAAATCGATCACGGTTTCCGGCGATGACTTCTCCCAATCATGCAGCAGCGCCAGACGGAACTGGCGGTTCATGAACCAGCGGATTTCGAGGTTGGCATCGCTGCATCCCAAACCGGTGCCCCGCTGAACAAAACGGTAGTCCAGATGGGCGTTGTCGGGATGGTGCCGTCGCCATAGCTCCCCGAATTCGCCCTGGGTGAGGCATTCGGCATTGGGCCAGCGGCTGCGGATGCCCTCGAGCCAACGGGTGAGCACCGGCAGGTTCTTGACCTGTGGCACGAGCGAGATTTCCCAGCAATTGGTCACCCACGCCCACTGGTTGAGCTTGTAGCCGGCGTCGAAGTGCGCCGCCGTGCAGGACAGCATCTGCTGCAGGCCTTTCTCCGGACCGTACCAACCGATGGTCTCAATGGGCCCGACACCGAACCGGCTGTTGTAACCCTTCTCTTTCTCGCCCACCTTGTATTTGCCCAGGCCGAGCCGACGTGCGGAGAGGAAGTCCACGGTCCAGCCGTCCAAATTCACGCAATCGATGAAATCCTCCCGCCCTTGGGCGGGTTTGCAGAAGTGCTCGGTGGACGGGTAATAGGGATAGCTGATGGAGCCGTCGCCGTCGCCGTTATCAATGCCGAACTGACTCCAGATGTTGCCTTGGCAGACGTGAATATCCTCCTGCTCGGCCAGGTATTTCTGGTTGGCCGCCGAGAGGAAACCGGCCACCAGACTCTTCGGACGAAACCCGCCGCCCATGAGATCGCTCACCTTGGCCAGCGCCTCGTGGATGTCGCGGTTCACTTGTTCGCGAGAGTTATACATGTTGGCGAAATAGGCGCCGGGGATGAACGTCACGTCGTCGCCATACTGATCGTGGAATTCGCGCACCAGACGGCGGGCGGCCTGGTAGTTGGGCCGCGAGTCTTCCAAGGCCCGCCAACTCAACGCCCAGGTCATCGGCGCCCCCGGCCAGCCCGCCGCAAACGCCGCCCTCAGCGCCTTGATGTTCTCCGGCGTGTGGCGGTCATACTCGTCGAACCCCTCGTTGCGGGTGCGGGTGACCTCGATCTGGTTCACCCGAATGACCGAGTTGAAGGTGAGAATCCGCCGACCCGACAGCGGTCCTGTGATCGGGAGACGGGATTCCGCAGCGCTGGCGGGAAGGACTTGGCCCATTGGATCGGGTAAACAGGCGCTGAGAGCAGTCAGGCCCGCAGTCTTAATGAAAGTGCGTCGTTTCATGGTGAAACTCCTTTCCTGTTTGGATCTTCAAGAGAAGGAGTGAAGCAAGTTGTTTTCATTTGATTTCATTCGACAAGGTCAGGGTCTTTTCCTGATATGGGACTGGATAGGCGGTCAGCCAGACATCCGGTTTGAATTCAACGTTCTTCGGGTCAAAGGCCAGCACGACGACTTCACAGGCTTTGCCCCACATGTCCCGGCTCACGGGAACGAAGTAACTGTAGTTGCGGTCGGTCTGACTGACCGGATACTCCCAAGGGTTCACGGGATAGGACGGAGCGCGCTGCGGAGCGCCGACCCAACGACCGTCCACCCGAAGAGCGACCCAGGCGCCTTCGCGGCCATGGACGCCGTTGCAGGCGACGGTAAGATAACTCCCAGGCGCTGCCGCATCGAGAGAGAAAGGCAACGACCATGCCTTGCACACCTTCTGAAAGCGAGGGAACAACCAGGACGCGCGCCAGCCGCCGCGGTCGAGTTCCTTCCCTTCCGAGAAACCGCGAATCTCGACCAGCTTGTCGGGGACAAGGTCGGTTCGCAGATAGCGAAACGGCTGCGTTGGGTCGCATTCGATCCGGATGTTGCGTCCCTCCTGCGCCAGACGGGCTGGCGTCCACGTCTTGAGATCCACCGACACCTCCGCGTGGTTGGTGGGCGCGACGGTGGCATACCGCAACACGCCGGTGGCGGGCGCTTCAAGGAGAACATGGTCAAGCCGCGTGGCCTTGCCCAAATCCAGCCGCAGATAACGGCTCCCGGGGTCGCGAGCCCGCGTCTTCAGGAGGTCGCAGAATGTGTCCGGATTCCCGTCGAAGAGGTATCCCGGGAGCATGCCTTCCTGCATGATGATGGGCTGATCCAGGAAGGCCTGGCGGGCTTTCTGCACCTGCGGGATTTTGCTCGGGCCGGAGCGGCGCAAGGAGCGGAGCTCCAGCGGATCATTGTCGCCGGCGAAGCAACTGCTCTCAAACAACCCTTCGGCATCGGCAGGAACCGCGCACACGATCGGCACGCCAATGCGCCGGTGCCACGGCGCAACGTCCGGTTCGCCCGGGAATTGGATGCGAACCGTCTTGCCTGCCGGAAGCTCGGGCATCGGCCGGCCGTCAATGGTCGCCTGCCGAAACGCTCTTCCGTTGGAAACCAACGACACCTCCGAAGTCGTTCCAGCGGGGCCGAGCATTCGGATGACAACATCCTTGCCCGGAACATCGCGGACGACCTCGTAGTCGCAGCCGCGCAGCCCGATACCGCCAGTCTGTTTGGCATCCACCAACAGCAGACAACTGCGGAACGGGAGAACTTCAACGGCAACCTCGTCGCCAGGCTTGAAGGTGCCCAAGATTCGCTCGCCGGGATGGAGCTGCCGCACCTCGACAGGACCGTCGGCGGTGAAGCCGATGGAGGCATCGAGTTTCAGCCGGCGGACGACGGGTTCCCAGCCGAGGTTGCGCAGCGTGACGAGGCGGGTTGCTTCATTGCCACGCCCGACGGCCAGCGGGCCATAGCGCTCCGCGTCGAGGACTATCCCTTTCACCATGATGTCGCGATATCGCTGGTGCAGGTTGAAGATGCGGGCCAGCCGAGGAAACTCATCGTCTCGCAAGAACCAGGGATTGCCGTAAAGCTGCGGGGCGAGAATCAAGCAGCGGTTGAACGCTTGCAGGATCAGGTCGTCCTCCCAGTAATCGAGACAGGATGACAAGCAGACGCCGCAATCCTCGGTTAATCGCTTCAGGTCGGGCACCAGACCGCGGGAGATCGCCTGCACGCGGTTATGAGTTCCGGCGCGGCTCCAATTGGCCATGTGAACATCAATGTACGTCTCGGCCCCCTGCCACAGGAAGGTGGTGGCGTAATCTTGAGCGGTGCCCAGCTTGAGCCGGTGGTTCAGCAGAATCAGATCCGGGCTGTATTCCCGGCACTCGGTCATAAGGCGTGCGAAGGCCTCTTGCTTTTCCGGCCGCAACTGGCCGCACACCGCGTCCATCTTGAACAGGGCGAACTCATAATTGCGGCACAGGCCGGTGAGCATGTTGATGCGCGCCTGTTCTTCGGCCGGCGTGTCGCCAAATCCATCCGGCCCGAGCCAGACGCCGAGGCGACATCCAAAGCTCTTCGCGAGTTCGTAGATCGGCGCAAAGCCTCGCGGGAACTGCGACTTGAACTTGTCGCTGTCCATGCGGCCATAGTATTGCGGGCCGTCAATGTTGCCGGCGTCGAAGGCGTAGATGTCGAGATGCATCCCATACTCATCATGGAGCCACTTGAAGAACTCCAGGTTGACCAGAGTCTGCGCCTCGGTGGAACCTTCATTACGGTTGTTGATCCACGAGAAATACTGGGAACGCGACGGGGTTAACTCGGTGGCTCCAGGCACAATGGCGGGGCGTCCTTGCTCGGCGGGCAAGGCATTTGCCGGCTCTGACGCCGCGAGACAATTTACTCCGAAGCCGAGGTGAAGACAGAACAGCAGAAGAGCGAGTTTCGGTTTCAGGTGAGTTTGGGGCTTGGCGTTCGTGAGGCGGCCGAGTCGCTTGGTTGTTCTGCGTTTCATTATCGAGCCTTTCCTTGATTGTGTGGACGACTTGCCGGACACGATCCAGATGTTGCGAAACACCACTGGATTGCCGTGGTCTTGGAGAAAGACAGGACCTTCGGGACCATCCAAAGGCTTGCTGATCGGGGCCGAAGTCGTGAAATCCTTGACGAGTTCCGGATCCTCCTGTCGGGTGACATTCGGATCGGTCCAGGCCTTGGGTCGGTTTTCCTCGGCCGCTTGGGCCGGTTGGCCGGCGATACAAAACAGCGCCGACAACCAACATATGGTGGTGGCTCGGTTTATAAGTTGCAGATTCACTATCCATCCCTCCAGAGATCCTCGCCGTATTCCCAGCCCTTTCGGGTCGGCTCTTTGACGAAAGCGTTCAGCTCGGGGTGGTTGGTGATGCAACCGGCCTTGGCGTCCCATTCGATGCGGGTGTTGAAACGTTGCGCCAGCACCCCCAGAAGAATGATCTCAGTCAGCTTGGCCGAGTAGGTGAAGTTCGATCCCGGTTCCGGACCGGTCTGCTTGATCGCATTCAACCACTCGCGGAAGGGGCCGCCATTGACGCGGGGGATGGACTCGACGGGCGGCTTCGCCTGCCACTCCTTACGCACTTCAACGGGCAGGATGGTGGACGATCCAGCATGCGTGTCGCAGCCGATCAGGCCTTTATCGCCGACCATCCAGCAGGCGCGCCCCAGATAGGCGGCGTGATCGGCCCCGAACCGGTCTATGCGACCGACCTTCGACCAATCCTGCGGGCCGTCGAACCAGTGCAGCATAACCGGGCCGCGCTTCGCATTGGCAGGAAAGTGATACTTGATCCGGCTGCCGGCCGGAATGACGCCCTCCAACGAGGTCTTGCGCTCCAGGCACTCCACCACATCGGGCGGATCAAGTTCGAGTGCCCAAACCGGTGTGTCAAAGGTGTGACATCCCCAGTCGCCCAGGATACCCGAGCCAAAGTCGTAAAAGGCCCTCCATTTTATAGGGGAGGTAATCGCGATAGAAATCCCGTTTGGCTGCAGGTCCAAGCCAGAGGTCCCAGGCTAGACTCGCGGGAATCGGGGACACGGGAGGCGGCATCGTCGCAGGGTTTGCGAAATGTTCGCCGCCCATGTCGGGACCGCTGTTGCGGGCAAAGACCTCGCTTACCTCTCCGATCACACCGGCCCGGTAGGCTTCGACCGACTGACGAATCGAAGCCCCCGCATGTCCCTGATTGCCCATCTGGGTGACCACCTTGTAGTACTCCTTGGCTTTGACCAAAGTTCTGGCCTGCCAGATGTTGTGCGTCAGCGGTTTCTGAGTGTAGACGTGGATGCCCCGTTCCATTGCCGCCAGGGTGGCTGCGAAGTGCGTATGGTCGGGCGTGGAGACCACGACTGCGTCAATCTCCTTGTACATCTTGTCAAGCATCACGCGAAAATCTTCGAAGAAAGGCTGCGTGGTTCGCCAGTTCTTCATGTTTTCCGCACATTGGTCGCGGTCCACATCGCAGAAGGCGACGAGATTCTCCTCGCTGCACCCCTGCTCGTAAGGTTGCCGGGCAATCCAGCCGCCGGAGCCGATGAAAGCGATGTTCAGTTTGCTGTTCGCGGACGGACCTGGTTTGCCAATGGCGAACGAAGGCAAGACCGTCTGGGCGGCCACGGCCTGCGTAGCAATCGAAAGAAAGGTTCTCCGTTTCATGACATCTATCC
>JAGPGT010000193.1 GCA_018055905.1 Phycisphaerae bacterium | reverse complement strand
ATGGATGACACGATTTTCCTCAGGCCGCTCAGCGACGCCAAGCTCGGCGTCCACCCGATCGTTCGTCCCGACCAACCGCTGGCGGCATTCGAGAATTCCAGCCAGATCGTCCAGAAGTTTTTCAAACTGACGAACTATCCGCCTTCGCAGATGGGTGAAATCATTAAGCCGCTGGTCAGCGAGTTCGGGCACGTCGGTGCGGACGAGTCGACCGGAACCTTGCTGGTGATCGACTCCGTGGCCAACCTCATGCGGATCGAGAACATCATCTCGCAGTTCGACGTGCCTGATGCCGGAAGGATGATCACCGAGATTTTCGAGATCCACAGCGGCGATCCCACCGAGATGGTGCAGTTGCTGCGGATGCTTTTGGGCGGTCCGGCAGACAGTCGTCGTGGGGGGCAGCTTCGAAGCGGCATAGGCCCCCGTCCATCCAGCCAGTCCTCCGGCGGCAGCGGCAAAACGGTCAGTTCCGTCGTCATCACCGCGGGTGAAACGCCGATCATTCTGATTCCTGAACCCAAGCGCAAGTGGATCATCGCGCGGGGCTCGTCCGAGAACATCCGGCAGATCGGCGAGTGGATCCAGAAGATGGACCGGGACGAGCCGATCAAGGCCGAGTATGAGACGGTGTCGATCGTTTACGCGGACACCGAGGAGGTCGCCCGGCGGATCCAGCAGTCGCTGGAACAGATGCCGGGGACCGAATTGCGGCCCAACGTACTGGTTCAGGCGCTGACGCAATCCCGTCAGATCATGATCTTTGGCCGGGCCGACCTGCGGGAGATGGTCAAGAAGCTCATTGCCGAGGTGGATGTTATGCCGGGGCAGTTCCTCACCGAGGTGTTCAAGCTCAAGCATGCCGACCCCGACCAGATCAAGAGCAATCTCGAAGGACTCTACGAGTCGGAGTCGGGCAGCGCTTATAGTTACGGATACCGTTCCTCCCGGTACCGCAACATCCAGCCCAGCGAGACGGTCAAGGCGATTTCATATCCTTCGATGGGACAGGTCACCGTGATCGCCTCGGCGGAGAACATGGCGAAGATCCGCAAGCAGATCGAGGAATGGGATGTCCCCTTGGATGTGGAACAAGTCAAGCCGCGGATTCTCGAGTTGAAGAACTCGGATCCGGTCCAGATGGCCACGCTGCTTCGCAAACTCTTCTCCGAGGAATCGGATTCGAGCCGGTCGCTTCTGCGGATGCTCTTCTACGGCGACGAAATGGACCGACGGCAAAAGATCGTCGGCCCTTTGTATGGGCAGCTGACCTTCGAAGAGGTGGCGGGCACCAAGAAGATCATCGTGATCAGCAAGCTCCCCCAGGCATATGCCGTGATCGAACAGCTCATCTACGAATTGGACCGCCAGGAGATGGCGGAGATTCCTCGCGTCGTTCAGATCAAGTACGCCGACACAGAGGACTTGGCCGAACGGCTCAACGCCATGTTCAACGAACCCGGGACCAACGCCCGAATCCGTCGGACCACCCAGGGGATCGGACAGTATTCTATGGAAGACTCCGGCGGCACCCAGAATCAAAGCGGCGGGCGGAACCCCAGCCAGGGCGGCAACAACAATCCGGCCCAAGGCAACGCGGCGGAATACACTCCCTGGTGGTCCAGCGGCGGCAGCCGGCTGAGGACCGGCGAAGAGCCCATCAGCAACGTGATCGGACGTGTGAGGTTTGTTCCCGACCCGAGGAGCAAGTCAATCCTGGTGCTCGCGCCGCCCGAGTTCCAAAGCAGCCTCGAGCAGACCATTCGTAATCTGGACGTGCCGGGCAAGCAAGTGTTGGTGAAAGCCGTTGTGATTGAGGTGGACCATCAGGATCTGACTTCTCTGGGTCTGCAATTGTCGTCGAATCCCGGTGAGGTGTTCGCTGTCGGAGAGAACTCGGTCACCGCGCTTTCGAAGTTGACGCTTTTGGAAGAGCGAGGTTCGGCCACGATCGAGGTCGGGACGAGCATCACGGCTTTGCTGGACTTCCTGGTCAAGAAGGTCAACGCCAAGATTCTCAACCAACAGTCGTTGTGGACCGAGGACAATGAAGAGGCGAGTTTCTTCAAAGGCCAGAAGGTGGCTTTCCAGACGAACGCCTCGACCTCCGAGACCGGCGGTCGGGTCACGCAGAGTTTCGAGTATCAGAAGGTGGGCATGACCCTCGCGGTGCGGCCCAGCATCACGCCGGAAAAGAATGTGGACATGATCGTCACGGTGCTCTTGTCCGATCTAACGGGTGATTCCATCAACGGCCAGCCCGTCCGTCGCGTGATGGAGAGCACGACGAATATGATCGTCCAGGACGGCCAGACCCTCATGTTGGGGGGGATTCTCTTCCAGACCGATACAAGAATCCAGCGAAAGGTTCCGCTCTTGGGCGACCTGCCTCTCGTGGGGGGGCTGTTCCGGCACAACAATGTGACCCAAGCGAACAACGAGTTGATTGTATTCATCACGCCGTACGTTATCGACGACGGCGAGAAGCTTTCGTCCGAGACAGCGGAGCAGATCGAGATGCCCAAGGAGAAGTTGGAGGTGATTCAAGGCGAACTGAACCAGATGTCCGAGCAGCTGAAGGAAAGTCTGCAGAAGTAGGCGGACGGTAATTCTTCTGTTGTTATGGGGCAAGACGCAATCAGCGGGGGGCGATCCTGTCTCTGCCGCCCATGTAGGGGCGCAGGACCTCGGGGATCGAGATCGAGCCGTCAGCGTTCTGATACATCTCCATCAGCGGGATCAGAACTCGTGGCGAGGCGATCACGGTGTTGTTCAGCGTGTGGCAGTAGAGGTTCTTTTTCGTCTTGGAATCCTTGTACCGGAGGTTCATCCGTCGGGCCTGGAATTCATGGAACTTACTGGCGCTGTGGGTTTCCGAATAACTCTTTCGCGAGGGCATCCAGGCTTCGATATCGTACTTCTTGGCTTGTCCGCGGCCGAGGTCGCCTGTGCAGACGACCACGACGCGGTAGGGCAATCCAAGGGCTTTCATCACGCCCTCGGAGTTAGCCAGGATCTCCGCGTGGTACTTGTCACTCTCCTGGACATCATTGCGGCAGACCACGACCTGTTCGACTTTGTCGAACTGGTGGATGCGGTAGAGCCCATAGGTGTCTTTGCCGGCGGCGCCCGCCTCGCGACGGAAGCAACTTGACAGCGCGACGCTCTTCAACGGAAGTTCTTCTTCCGGAAGGATTTCTCCCATACGGTAGGCTGTCACCGGAACTTCGGCGGTTCCCACCAGGTTCAGTTCGTCCCGTTCCATGCGATAGGTCTGTTCTTCGGCGCCGGGGTAGTAGCCGGTCCCCCGCATGGCCTCGTCCCGCATCAACAACGGAACAACCATAGGGGTATACCCCCGCTCGACCATGAAGTCGATCGCAAACCGAAGGACCGCCCAATGCAGAAGAGCGCCATCGCCTTTGAGGAAGTAATTGCGCGTACCGGCCAATCGGACGCCCCGCTCGATGTCGATCATGTCCAGGGCCAAGCCGAGTTGGACGTGGTCTTTCGGTTCGAAACCGAACTGTCGGATATCGCCCTCGCGTCGGATTTCGACGTTTTCCGTGTCGTCCTTGCCCACCGGGACATCCGGATCGGCCGGTTGCGGCACTTCCAGGAGCAGCGCATCGTACTGTGGCTGCAAGACCTTGGCTTCCTCCTGGAGTTGTTCTTCCTGGGGTTTCAAGGCCGCCAGATTCGCCAACGCCGCGTCCCGTTCGGCGCCCGAGAGCTTCGGGATCGACTTACCGACGCGGTTCTTCTCGGTTGCGATGTCTTGAAGCCGGCTCTTGATCTCCTTGAGCCGGCCGTCGAGGTCGAGAAGTTTTCGGATGTCGGCATCGATTCGTTTGTTCCTGGCCGCTTCCACATAGAGATCCGGATTCTCGCGGATTTGCTTGATATCGATCATAATCGTTTTTGCCTCGCTGCGATAGAACCTATAGGAGGGATAGGACCTACGGTCCCCTGTTCCTAAGTCTCTTCACAGAATCGTTTCAAGATCACGACGTTGTTCTGGCCGCCGAAACCGAACGATTCCTTCATCACCGTATTGACGGTCATCGTACGTGGCGCATTCGGCACATAGTCCAAGTCGAGTCTGGGGTCGGGATCGTGCAGATTCATCGTGGGGGGCACGATCCCGTTGCGGATCGCCAGGACCGAAGCAATGATCTCGGCCGCGCCCGCCGCGCCGATCAGATGCCCCAACATGCTTTTGATGCTGCTGACGGCGATCTGCTTGGCCTTGTCTTTGAACACTGTTTTGATGGCCAGCGTTTCGATAGAGTCGTTTTCCACCGTGCTGGTTCCATGGGTATTGATGTAATCGATATCCGCAGGCGTCAGGCCTGCATCCGTCAACGCGGCCCACATCGCTTGGACCGCGCCTCGGCCTTCCTCGTGCATATCCGTTACACGGAAGGCGTCGGAACTGCACCCATATCCGGCGACCTCCGCCAGGATGGGAACGCCTCGCCTGCGGGCGCTGGCGAACGATTCCAGAATCAGGATGGCAGCGCCTTCGCCGATGACAAAACCATCTCGGCTCGCGCTGAACGGGCGGGAGGCCGTCTCGGGACTGTCGTTTCGCTGCGACAGGGCGGTCAACAGGTTGAAACCGGTGATGCCCAGAGGGTGGATCATCGAGTGGGTCCCGCCGGCGATCATGATGTCGGCGTCGCCGCGACGGATGAGCATCATGGCTTCGCCCACCGCCTGCGTGCTGGCGGCACAGGCGGTCAGACAACTTCGGACCGGCCCTCGGGCTCCCGTGAGCATGGCGGTATGTCCGGCGGCCATGTTGGGTTCCTGTTCGAGTTCCCGCACAGCGGTCATTCGTTCCATCGCGACGCGGATGCTCCGGGGCCAGATCATCCGTTGTTGTTCGGCATCCCAGCCGGCAATGATGCTGGCGAAGAAGGAGTCGTTGTCCAGGGAACCTTCTCCCGCGCCCAGGTAGATACCCATTCGCGTGCGATCAATTCCGTCGTTTGGTTCGTTGCTCTCTACCTCGATCCGGGCCTGTTGACAGGCTTGGGCCGCGGCGCCGATGACAAATCCGGAACCACGACTGCATCCTTCGTGCAGTTCGGGACGTCGGATCTGCCGGCGGAAATCATACCCTTTCACCTCGGCGTCGAACGTTGTGGGGAACGTCGAGGCATCGAAGATCGTTGTCCGATTGGCGCCGCTGCGGCCGGACAGGAGCCCCTCCCAGAAAGAAGCCACGTCGTGGCCGAGCGGACAAACGATGCCCATCCCTGTGATCACGACTCGTTCGCGTATTTGGGACATCTTCATCTAGGGTTTTGCGTCTCCCTCAAAGGATTTCAGGACCACCGCGGCGGTTTGGCCGCCGAAAGTGTGGCTGCAACACAAAGCGTGACGGATCGAGCCTTCGCGGCGTTCCGTCAGGATATTCAGATTGCATCCGTCGGCCGGTCGCGTGAAGTTTCTCGCCGGCGGGATCAGACGCTCGTTCATGGCCCGCACCGCGGCGATGACATCCAGCGCCCCGGCCGCGGCCCCCGTCGTGCTCAATTGGCTCTTGGTCGGCCATACCGCAATGCGATGAACCGCCGCGCCCAGCGCGGCTTCGAGCCCTCTCGCTTCGGCCAAATCATCATGCGGCACACCGGTTCCATGCGGTACGATCAAATCCAAATCGTCGGCCTCGATGCCGGCATCGGAGATCGCTTTCTCGACGGCGATCCGGATTCCGGTTCCCTCCGGTTCCATCTCCACATACGGGGTGTGAATGCTGTGGCTCTGGCCGATTCCGGCGATTTCCGCCAGGATTCTCGCCCCGCGGGCTTTGGCGTGATCGAGGTTCTCCAGAACCAGAATGCCGCCTCCCTCGCCGAAGACCGCACCGGCGGCGTTGGCGTCAAACGGTCTGCATGCACTCTGGCCGGCGTCGTTTCGATTCGTCACCACCCGTTTGAGCAGGTTCTGCCGGACCATGATCATCATGTTGATCTTTGCCTCGGCGCCGCCGGCCAGGGCGATGTCGGCGTCGCCGCGGGCGATGATCTGGGCCGCTTCGCCGATCGCCAGGTGGGCCGAAGCCTCGGCACAGGTGATGGTGTTGCTCGGACCCTGAATATCGTGGATGATCCCAATGTGGCAGGCCAGCATATTGGGCAGGTACTTCAGCAGCCACAAAGGAGTGATCTGTCGGATTCCATCGGCACCCCACTTGCGGATGTCGAACCGCCCGTCCACGACGCTGGCGGCGGTCGCAGGACCCAGTTCCTCCAGGTCGCAACTGATCATTCCTGCGCCGATGTTGATCGCGAATCGCGTGGGCTCGACGTTTACCTTCTCCGGATCGATTCCCTTGGTGATCAGACCGCTGGTGGTCACCGCCTCCTTGGCTGCGATGACGGACAGCTCGATGTCCCGACACATCAGCTTGGTCGCTTTTCGAAGGGCCTTGGGGACGTGATCCTGGATGCGATAGAAGGGGACCTCACCTCCCAGCTCGCAGGGAAGACCGGTGGGGTCGAAGGCTTTGATCCGGGCGATGCCGCACCGGCCAGCCGTCAGGCCGGCCCACATTTCGTCGACGGTCAGCCCCAGGGGACTGACGGCCCCCACTCCGGTGATGACGACGCGAGCCGATGTCATACCGCGGACTCCCTTTTCTGCGGCTCCGGTCGGACATGGCTGAGGGCGACATCCCGCAAGAGGGATGTGAACAGGCCTGTGAACACGAAATTCTCTTGGGGGAATTTCTTGCCTGCCAAATTCTGGTCGACATGGCTAAACATCAGATCGATCTCGGCGATCAACTGGTCCGCTCGCGTGATCCGACCGCTTGTGGTTGCTGCTTCCGGTGTGATCGATTCCATCCGAGCCTCGATTCGAAGGCTGTCGCCCGGGACGACATAGTCGAAGAAGACCGCCTTGCTGACCTTGGCCAGAATGACCTTTTCCTGGAAGTTGCGGGCCTCGCCGACAAGAA
>JAGPGT010000192.1 GCA_018055905.1 Phycisphaerae bacterium | reverse complement strand
AGGTTCCGGTCGCGGAACCGGAAGGTCAATATGTGTCTTGAACGATCCGATCCAACCCATGGGATCTTGTGATGAAAGCAACGGGTATGAGTGAAACGTCAATACCGGTCAAGGGAGCATGCAATGAAGATTCGGCTGCCGTTCCCGAATGGGCGTCGGCCCTGGCGGAAGCGATTCCCGCCCCGGCGGCGGTGATGTCGCCCGATGGTCGTATTCTGCACGCCAACAATTGTCTTCGGCTGATCGTCGGAAGCGACGGGACCGCCGGCGCGTCCGTGGGAAAGACGCCGGAAGGGGCCGCCGGAACACCCGAGCTGCTTGTGGGTCTGCGCCGCCTGCTGGACAGCGCCGCTCGCACGGGCGGCGCGAGCGCCGAAATGCCGCTGGGGGCGGCCTGGGGCACTCAGGCCGGCGTCGTGGTGCAGGTGAACGCACGGGTCCTGGCGGCTACGTGGGACCGCTGCCAGTGGATCCTAATCACGATCGGCCAGACTCATGCCACCGAGATGCTCCAACGCAAGCTCGGCGATTCGGAGAATCGCTATCGGCAGTTGCTCCAGGCCTCGACGGATCTGGTGTTTCTCATGGAACTCGACGGGACACTGTCGTCCGTGAATCGGTCCTGGCAGCAGCACATGGGTTACACCGCGGAAGAAAGCCTGGGCGAGAACGGGTTGGGACTGGTTAGTCCCGAATATCGAGCGATCTGCCGCGACGCTCTGGAGCGCGCCGGGTCCGGCCACGATGTCGAAGATCTTGAATTCCGTGCCGTCAGAAAAGACGGCAGCCCCATCGACGTGATCGTGAACCTCGCCCCGGTCCGCGACGACCAGGGACGGGTGGTTCAGATCATCGGCGCCGGACGGGACGTGACCGAATTCAAACGCACGCAGGAAGAACTGAAAAACTCCGAGGAACGGCTCAGAATCCTTTTCGAATACGCCCCGGATGCCTACTATCTCAATGATCTGAAGGGCATGTTTCTCGACGGGAACCGGGCCGCCGAACAGATGTGCGGTTACAAGAAGCAGGAGCTGATCGGCAAAAATTTCCTGAAACTGGATTTGCTGCCCCTGCACCAGCTTCCCAAGGCCGCCGGCGTCCTGGCCAAGAATGCGTTGGGTCGCCCCGTCGGGCCGGTGGAATTCTGCCTCAACCGTAAAGACGGCACGCAGATCGACGTCGAGATCCGCACGTATCCGGTCCAGATCGCAGGCAAGACCGTGGTCCTCGGAATCGCCAGGGATATTTCCGAGCGAAAGAAGACCGAAGACCTGCTCGAAACGCTCAACCGCAATCTCAAGGCCACCATTGCCGAACTAGAGCGGTCGAATCGGGAGCTTCGCGACTTCGCGCACGTCGCGGCCCACGATCTCAAAGCCCCGCTGCGGGGCATCGCCACACTGGCCCAATGGATTGAAAAGGACTACGCGGACAAGCTCGATGAGCCGGGACGGGAGACTCTGGCTCTGATGCGACAGCGGGTCGAGCGGATGACCCTGCTGGTCAACGGGATCCTGCGGTACGCCGAGATCGGGCACGGTGATCTTCTGATGGAAGAAGTGGACACCGGCCGGGTCGTGGCCGAGGTCGTCGAACAGATCAGCCCGCCTGAGCACATCGCGATCGAGGTTCAGGGCCATCTGCCGGTCGTGGTGTGCCAGAGGATTCGGATCACCCAGGTGTTCCTGAATCTGATCAGCAACGCGGTCAAATACATGGACAAGCCCCGGGGAAAGATCCGAATCACCGCTTTGGACGAGGGGGAGTTCTGGAAGTTCCTCGTCGCCGACAACGGGATGGGCATCGAGCCGCGGTACTTCGACCGCCTCTTCCAGATGTTCCAGACACTGGCGCCTGTTCCCAACGGCGACAGCACCGGACTGGGCCTGGCGATGGTCAAGAAGATCGTACAAATCCACGGAGGAGATGTAGGAGTCGAATCGGAGCCGGGACGAGGAAGCACGTTCTTCTTCACCCTGCCCAAACAGAAGGGAAAGGACAAAGTATGAGAAACGCAAACCCTGTGCTTCTGGTCGAGGACGACGCGATCGACACGATGACCGTGCGTCGCGCATTCAGAGACCTCAAGCTGAACAATCCCTTGGCGCACGCGACCAACGGGGAAGAAGCGCTGGCGTATCTGCGGAATCCAGCCAACGACACCCCGTGCCTGATTCTGCTGGATCTGAACATGCCGCGGATGAACGGCGTGGAGCTCCTCAGGACGGTCAAGGCCGATCCCGTGCTCAGGAAAATCCCGATTGTGGTGCTGACCACGTCGCGAGACGACCGGGACATCGTGGAAAGCTACTCGCTCAGCGCCGCCGGCTACATCGTCAAGCCCGTCGATTACAAGAAATTCGTCGAGGCGATCCAAACGATCGACGTGTACTGGACGATCAGCGAGTTGCCGCAAGAGAAGTTGGAACCCGCGTGCGTGGGGGCCACCGGCAGCGAAGAAGGCTGATTGGAGATGTCGATCGTTGCTTGAAAAGAGCGACGAACGGCTCTTGTGCAATCGACCTCCGGTTCACCGGGGGCGCTGATTCTGCGCGCGGAACTGGCGGGGCGTCATCCCTGTGAACCGTCTGAACGTCCGCGTGAAGTAGCTCGGATTGCTGTACCCAGCCAGGAAACCGATCTCCGTGCAACTGCGGTCCGTGTCCAGCAGCAGCGCTTTGGCCCGTTCGATCCGTACGCTGGTGACGTAATCAATCACCGTGACGCCCATCTGTTCTTTGAACAGATGCGCCAGCCGTGAGACGCTCAGATGTGAAGCCCGCGCGATCTGGGCCAGTGTGATCGCTTGGTCGAAATGGGCGTCGATATACTCGATCGCCGGGCGGATCTGTGTCATCTTGCGGGCGTCCCGCGACGAGTACACCAGTTCCAGAAATTCATTCAACGCCGCGCTGATCCAGGCGCACAGGTCCTCCTGCGTGTCGATCTCCATCGCCTTGTTCACATAGGCCAGGTTCTTCTCCAGCATCGTGTGCACGTCCACACCGCCCTCGACCGCCGCACGGCTGAGCACCGTCAGCAATTCCAGCAGGCGCACCTTCAGAATGCCCAGGTCCCCGATGTCCTTGAACAGGATCGTGCCCAGGATCGCGTTGAGGATCTCCTTGGCGCCGGTGCGGTCTCCGATCTTGACCTTTTGGATCAGGGCCCGCTCGCTTTCGAGGGGATACTGCCAGGCGGCCCCGACCTTCTTTCGTTCCTGGATGAACTGGCCGATCTCCGACTGCTGCTTGGACCGCTGCCGACGCCAGCGGATCACCTTGGCGTCCAGCCCGCAGACCTCGTAGAGCAGGTCGAAGAGAAATTCCGCGGCGCTGTGGATCTGACGACCGCGCACGACGGGCAGTTGCCGAATCGCCCTGGCGATCTTCTGGGGTTCGATCTCGATCCCGCGAAGCCGACACACGACGTCCCCGTCCAGCCCCTCGCCCGGCGGCTCCCACAGGCATTTGCCGAAGAAGATCCCGCCGTGGACCGTGTCGCGATCCACGATCGGTACGCAGACCGTCACGAGCCCCGCATGGCAGATGGTGATGAAGGGCTGTCCGGTCTCGACCGCGATCTCGATGGCCCGTCTGCGCTCGGCGGCGCACCGCGACCGCCCCTCGGGGTCCTCCTGCACGAGCCGACACAAGGGCGGCCGGCACCTTGGGCTGCACAACCCTTCCACCGCTACTCCATCCCGGCCGGTCGTCTCCAAGGCGAGCTTGAACCGTCCCCGGAACCCCCGTTCGATCCGTTCAAACGTCCGCGGCGTCAAGATGTCCACCAAACCAGGCTGCTCAGCCATCCTGAGATTCCACACAGAGCAAGATCGTGCTATTATACAACAAGAATAGGAGAAAGAGCATGGCTGAACGACAAATCGATCGTGCCAAGGTGCACGTGGCGACCACTGAGCCCGAAGATTACGTACGTCGTGTTGTCGAGGTCGTCGACAAGCGCGAGGAGTACCGGCGCGACAAGCACCTGGCAACCGCGCGGCGTATCGCCACGCCGGCGCAACGTAAGGTGCTGCGAGAGATGTCGTAAACGGTGAGACGGCGTACGCATCGGAGGTTCAGAGGAATGAGTGAGTACCAGTACTACGAGTTTCAGACCATCGACCGGCCGCTGACCGACAAGCAGATGGAGGAATTGCGGTCGTACTCGACTCGCGCCCGCATCACCCGAACGAGCTTTGTGAACGACTACTCCTGGGGTAACTTCAAGGGCGATCCGGACGGCTGGATGGAGAGGTACTTCGATGCGTTTCTCTATCTCGCCAACTGGGGCACACACGTGTTGAAGCTGCGACTGCCCACGCGACTGCTGGACCTCAAGACGGCCCGGCAGTACTGCGTCGGCGATAGCGCCGCTGCGCGGGAGAGCCGCGGGAACGTCATTCTGTCCTTCGGTTCCGACGACGAGGGGGACTGCGATTGGATCGAGGGCGAAGGAAGTCTCTCGTCGTTAATCCCCGTCCGGGCGGAACTGGCGCGCGGCGACCTGCGGGCCTTGTATCTGGGCTGGCTGTTGTGCGTGCAGAACCACGAGGTGGATGACGAGGACTTGGAGCCGCCCGTCCCCCCGGGACTCGGACAACTCAGCGCGTCCCTGGATGCATTTGCCGACTTCCTGCGAATCGACGGCGATTTGCTCGATGTCGCCGCCGAGGCCAGCGAGATCATGGGGGAGACAGGACTGTCCCGTGAGGAAGTCCATGCCTGGGTGGCAGGTCTGCCGGCCGGGGAGAAAGACGACATGCTCGCCGGCCTCGTAGTCGGTGAGGACCTGTCCGTAGCGACGGAATTGCTTCAGCGTTTTCTCAAACAGAGCCGCGATACGCGTGCCGGCTCGGGGACGCAGGCCGTTCGACGGACCGTAGCCGAATTGCTCGAAGCCGCGGAGTCCCGGGCCGAGGAACGACGGCAGGCCGAGGCCAAGAAACGCGCCGAGGAGGCAGAGCGCCGCCGGCGCCAGGCCGAGATCGCTCGCGCCGAATACCTAGACAAGATCGCCTCCCAACAACCGAAGCTATGGGCTCGGGTCGAGGGTCTGATTGCGACGAAGCAGCCGAAACGCTATGACGAAGCCGTGAAGCTGCTCCTCGACTTGCGGGACCTGGCTCAACGGGAGGGAAAAGAGGACAAGTTCCGCATGAGGGCAGAGACAATCCACGCCGTCCATGCCCGCAAGCCCAGCCTCTTGGAACGCCTCCGCAAAGCGGGTCTGTGAGCGGTCTGTTTGTGATGTGAACGTGACTCGCCCCCCAATGTGCGACACTCCTCTTTGGCGGAGAATCCGGTCCCCTTGTCCTTACACGGACTATTCCCTGGGAACGAGCTTGCCCTCGTGGTGGATGCCCCCGCGCGGCCGGGGCGTGTCACTCCGGCGTTTCCGATACCGCGGAACGAAGGAGCGGGGGTGGACTTGGCGGGGGATCGGGCGTATCATGGGGGCTCCCACCAAGGGTGGGCACACGACGAAAGGAGCAATCTGGACCATGTGCAATCTGCGAATTTCTCTGATCTTTTTGGCGGCGATGATGCTTTCTGGCCCGTGCCTGGCGGCCGATCTGTTTTCCAGCGAGGCCCGTCGGCAGGCGTTTCTGCGGGCTCTAGCCCGCCTGGATACTCAGTACGACCCCGCCCAGCGGATGCTTGCCGGCGAATTCTCCTCGCCCGGCTACCACACGACCCTAACCGGCGGCACCGTCCATCGCACCCGCGACTCGCTCAAGTACGCGGTGGCCCTGCTCGACAGCGGCCAGGCCGACCGCCTGGAGCGGGCCGAGGCGATCCTGACCCGCGTGATCGCCTTGCAGGACCAGGACCCCAACAGTCCGACGTATGGGATCTGGCCGTGGTTCCTCGAAGAGCCGCTGGACAAGATGTCGCCCCCCGACTGGAACTGGGCGGACTTCTGCGGCGTGCAGCTCCTGCAGGTCGCGATCGACCACATGGACCGCCTGTCGGAGGACCTGCGACCGATCGTCCGCGACTCCATCCTCCATGCGGCCCGCTCGATCCGCCGGCGGGACGTGGGTCCTAGCTACACGAACATCGCCCTGATGGGTACGTACGTCACGCTTGTTGCAGGCGAGCGGCTGGACGCCCGCGACCTGTTCGACTACGGCAGAGGGCGTCTGCAACGCTTCTATGACTACACCCGCCAGAAGGGCTCGTTCACCGAGTACAACAGTCCGACGTACACCCCCGTGGCCATCGAGGAGATCTCCCGGATGCTCAAGCATGTCCGCGACGAAGGGTCGCGGGAACTGCTCGACTGGCTGCACAACTTCGCCTGGAGCCACGTCGCCCGACGGTTCCATCCGTCGAGTGTGCAGTGGGCGGGCCCGCACAGTCGGAGTTATTCGACCCTGCTGTCACGGGAGACCCTGGCCTTTCTCCAGCGTGGGCTGGGTGATTCCGTTCGATTGATGCCCGAAGCCGAGGCCTGGGAGAGCCTCGACGCCCACCGCCTGGACGTTCGATGCCCGGATGACCTGGCGGCGTCTTTTCGGCCCGCCGGGGCCGAGAACGTCGTGGTTGAGAGCTTCGTCGTCAACCCCTCGGGCGAACACGACCTCGTCGGTAGGACGTACCTGCATCCAAACTTCACCCTGGGCAGCGTCAATCTAGGCGACTTCTGGAACCAGCGTCGTCCCCTCGTGGGGTACTGGAAAGACACGGGCGGGCCGGTGAGCGTGCGATTGCGCATGCTGCACGACGGTTACGACTACGCCTCCGCGAGCCTGTTGACGGTTCAGGACAAAGGCGAGGTGCTCGGCGCGGTCCTGTTCGTCACCGACCGGGGCGATACGCACATCTCGCTGGACAAGATCGCCAACGGTACGATCCAAGCCCGCGATCTGCGCCTGCGGCTGCAATTCGAAGGGGCGGTGAACGGCCTGACCCTGTCCGAACGGCTGGTCCTGGAGGAGCCCGTCTATTTTGCCTGCGGTCCGGTCGCAGGGGTGTTTGCCGTACACTCGGTGAAGTT
>JAGPGT010000191.1 GCA_018055905.1 Phycisphaerae bacterium | reverse complement strand
AAGGGCGAGCAGCTCACCTTCCTGCACCTGGAGAGAAAGGAATTCACCGTTCATCCCGTCGTGCAGGAAGATTTCTCGAAGAGCCGATACCTGGAGAAAATCCTCCGCCTGTTGTGCGACACGCGGCCCAAGACCTACGAGCAATTGATCGCCACCGAAGGCGTCGGTCCCAAGACGGTTCGGGCCCTGTCGCTGGTCGGCGAAGTGATTTATGGGGCGAAACCCTCCTACGAAGACCCGGCTCGCTACTCCTTCGCCCACGGCGGCAAGGACGCCACCCCCTACCCGGTCGACCGCGCCACCTACGACAAGACCATCGCGACCCTGTCCGAGGCTGTCCGCCACAGCCGCATGGCCCCCACCGACAAAGACAAAGCCCTCCAACGACTCACGGGAACCCTGCAGGAACGCTGAACCGTCTCCTGCGTGTGATTTCCTACCCTACGAAAGTTCGAGAAAGTTCAGCCTTGAGAATCTCGCGGCAAAACGCTATCCTGCGGTCATCGCTTGCGCGGGACTGATCTCTGGGGGTGGACGGCGATCTCGGACTCTGGACCCGGCGGTAATCATAGACCTGGAAATATGCAGACCAAAACTCTTAAGAGCGACTCGCTCCTGCTGTTAGCGGCCTTCTTCTGGGGCACGACGTTCGTCGCCCAGCGGCGTGGCATGGAGTACATCGGCCCGATGACCTACAACACGGTACGGTTCGCCGTGGGGGCACTAACCGTGCTGCCCATTGCCCTGACGGCCCGGCGTTCCGAAAGAACCAAACACGTCGAGAACCATCGGCGATTTTTGCTCTGGGGTAGCGCCCTGGCTGGTCTGGCTCTTTTCGGGGGGGCCGCGATGCAACAGATGGGACTGGTCTACACCCCCGCGGGCAAAGCCGGCTTCATCACCAGCCTGTACGTCGTGCTTGTACCCATCGCGGGCCTGTTCCTCGGACACCGCTGCGGCCTGTCGGCCTGGGTCGCAGCGGCGCTGGCCGTCATCGGTCTATACCTGCTGAGCGCCGCCGAATCGCTCGCCCTCGGACGAGGCGATCTGCTCGTTCTCATCGGAGCATTCTTCTGGACCCTTCACGTCCTGACGATCGACTATCTCGCCAAGCGGGCCAACCCCCTGCACATCGCCTGCCTTCAGTTCGCTATCTGTTCATTGCTGAGTCTGCCGGCGGCGCTTGTGTTCGAGCGGGTCGCCCTGTCCTCCATCCTGCAGGCGACCGGTCCGATCCTCTACGCAGGGATCTTCTCGGCGGGTGTAGCCTTCACTCTCCAGGTCGTCTGCCAGCGGACCTCGCCCCCTTCGCACGCGGCAATCCTGATGAGTCTGGAGACGGTCTTTGCAGCCCTCTCCGGCTACCTGGTCCTTCACGAGCGGTTCACTCCGCGAGACCTCGTCGGCTGCGCCCTGATGTTCGCCGCCCTGATGGTCGTCCAGTTGCCACTCCTGCGGGGCTCTCCCTCCCTGCCTAAGCCCGAGATCGACACCGGCCTCGAAACCACCGACGGGCTCTGAGCTTCCGGGCGGCTCACACCTGGGCCAGGATCACGACGTAGTTTTTGCCGTACTTCTTCGCACATTTCGGGCAAGTCGTGTAGTAGCAGAACAACCTCTGGATCTGCTTGCCCTTTGAGGCAACGAATTGTCGGGTCTGTTGGATCCACTTGCGTACGTTCTGATACGGACCCTCGAACACCTTGCTGACGAACGTGCCGGAGATCGTGACATTCTCGGAATCCGGAATCTCTTTCGGGACGCTGATGTAAACATCCGCTCCCCAGAGCGAATTCTCGTCGCACAGAACGATCGTGTCGTTCGACTTCGCCCCGGCGGCCTCGATCTTCCGCATGTTCCGCACCATCACCGCCCCGAAGTTCAGCGGAATGTGCAGAAAGCTCCGGACCCGGTCCTTCACGAACCGCTTGTCTTTCCAGGTCAGCTCCTTCTCCTCCCAGGGCTCCGGATCGAATCGGGGACAACACTCGGCGACTTCGCTGCGCAACATGATTTACTCCTTCTTCCTATCCTCAGTGCTCCGCCTCATTCGCTCTTTCATTTCCTCTCTCGGAATCCCTTCCAGGACGAGCACATTCTCGTCGTAATGTCTCAAACACATCACGAGCCCTTTGATTCGGGGCTCGTCCCAGCGCCGCAAATCCACTCGGGAGAAGCAGACATTAAGCCCGGGGCCGCCAAGCAATTCCCAGTCGAGGTCGAGCCGCCTATCTCCCGCCGGTAGATGACCATGCCGGTTCTGCCCGAGTTGATCAACTCAAACGAATCGCTTTCATCCCCTGGCATAAAGATCTCTCACCAGCTGATCGTATTGGGGGATTTGGCCTTCATCGTCGCCACATAACCGTCGGCAAGGCCCAGCAGTCCGACCCTTCTAAACGCCAAGCACAACGACACGATACGAACGGACGGCTTCATGGCTTATCTCCCGGTTTTTCATCCCCTCCCCCAATTCCCGTTCGACGACTGGGAATAGGGTAACACAGACCGGTGAGTGAGTCAATGGTGCCGGGAGGGACAAATCTATTGCGTTTTGCAGACCGCGCTGGCACGATGGTGTTTTGGGCGAACGGTCGGGTTCGCCCGAGAGTATAATTCAGGTTCGCCCCGCCGCCACCGACGGGGGCTCGACCTAGGAGTGAACCGGTGTGCGCGGCACACCTTGTGGAGATTACCGGTTTCGGACAAAGGGGCCACCTATGCAAAACTATCGCATCTCCAGACGCCAATTCATCGAACGGACCGCAGCCCTCGCCGGCGGGGTAGTACTCGCGCCCTTGGCGGCCCGCGCGGCGGGCAAGAAGACCGCCGTGGATATCGTGCCGCTGGGCAAGACCGGCCTGAAGACCAGCCGGCTCGGTATCGGTATCGGCACCAATTCCGGCAACGTTCAGGCGCAATTGGGCCAAGACGGACTGAACCGTCTGATCCGCTACGCCTACGACCAGGGCATCCGGTACATCGATGTCGCCCGGTCGTACCGAACACACACCATGGTCCGAGAGGCCATCAAGGACCTGCCTCGCGAAAAGATCTTCCTTCTGAGCAAGATGGGCGGCGTGCCGGAGAATCCTCTGGCCGAGATCGACAACTACCGCAAGACCTACGGCGTCGACTACATCGACTGCCTACTGGTCCACTGCACGATCACACCGAACTGGGAAGAGGAGCGTAAGCGAGCCATGGACGCCATGGCCGAGGCCAAGGATAAGAAGATGATCCTGGCCCACGGGGTCTCGTGCCACAGCCTGCCGGCCCTGAAACGGTCCGTAGAACTCGACTGGGTGGACGTCCACCTCGTCCGCGTCAATCCGCAAGGCGCATACATGGACACGCCGCGGACCGATACCTGGAACGCCCCGAGTAATGAGTCCCACGTGCCGGCGGTCATGGAGCAGATCAAATTCATGAAGGAGAAGGGCCGCGGCATCATCGGCATGAAACTCATCGGCAACGGCGACTTCACCAAGCCCGAGGACCGCGAAAAAAGCATCCGTTTCGCCATGCAGTGCGGTCTGCTCGACTGCGTCACGATCGGCCTGAAGAACAACGCCGAGGTCGATGAGGCGATCCAGAGGATGAACAACGCCTTGGCGGACATGGCGTAGGGCAAATATGACGTTGAAAGTGAAAAACCGGCAGAGGGAGCATCACTCGCTCTGTGCATCCTCCTATTTGTTCAAATTGTACCTGGCAAATCGCAAATAGTTTTAGTACATTCCGAGGGTTTTTTATGAAACATCGCGTTGTCGGTGCCGTTGCGTGTGTCGCCATAATGAGCCTGGCGGGGCTGTGTGCCTTCGCAGCCCAGGGCAAAGGCAGCAAGACCAGTCCCGAGTTCCGAAAGCAGTTCATCGACAACTTCAAACGCACCGGCCTGAACACCACGCCGGGCGACGCGATGATGCTTCGCATTCTGGTCGAAGCCTCCAAGGCCAAGCGAGGCGTCGAGGTCGGCTCGGCCAGCGGGTTCGGTGCCCTCAATATGGGAATCGCTTTCGAGCGGACCGGCGGGCATCTCTGGACCTTCGACATCGACCCGACCGCAATCAAGGAAACACGGGAAAACCTGGAGAAGATCGGCCTGGAGAACGTCGTCACCGCAGTCGAAGGCGACGCCTTGAAGACGCTCCATGACGTCGAAGCTCCGATCGATTTTGTCTTCCTCGACGCGGTGAAGCAAGACTACTTCAAGTATCTGAAGATCCTCGAACCCAAGCTCTCCCCGGGTGCGGTGGTCGTCGCGGACAATACGATCCAATCCGCCCGCACGATGAAGGACTACCTCGACTACGTCCAGAACAGCCCTGACTACGACACCGTCACGATCCGCGCCTCTATGGAAAAGAACGATGGCATGACGATCAGCTACAAGATCAAGTAAACGCCGGGATTGAACCCAAGGAGGGCCCTCCGTTCGACATCGGATTCGAGTCCCAAGAAGTAATTCCCATGCCACAGGCTCTTGGTTTCCTCAATCCTGGTCAAGTCCATTTTACATTCTCGATCGCTCGGGTCTTCTCGGCGAGGTTGAAGATCTGCCTGGCGTTGTTGTGCATGATGGGGTCCACCAGCTCCATCGCGTCCGCCTGGGTCAGCCAGCCTTCTTCGACCAGTTCGCTCAGGGCCAGGGCGATGCCTCGCCTGGCGATCGTCGCGTGGCCCAGAACCGGCTCGACTGGGATGTAGTCGCCGCCGAAAGTGAGGATCTTGTTGGCCGGGATCGTGACAAGGCACTTTTTCAAGAAGTCCTTGGCCGCCACCGGGTTGATGATCCAGGACCAGCACATGTCGACATAAGCGTTCGAATAGTGCTTGGCCGCCGCGAGCAGTTCCTCGTAGTGCGGATAGCAGATGTGCATGAAGACGAACCGCGTCTCGGGGGCCTTGCGGCACAGTTCGGTGACCGAGCCGGGATTGTGCAGGAGCCGTTCCAGCGGCATAGAGTTGTGCCCGGCATAATAACCGGTATGGAGCTTGACCGGCAGCTTGTGTTTCGTGGCCGTGTTCACGGCCTGCCAGAACAGGTGGTCGGCCAGGGCCTTGCGGTCTTGACCGCTCAACGGTTCGTTGGCAAGCCGCTTTTGGAAGATCCCCTCAACTCTTTCCGCGGGGACCTGCTCGTAGTCGATGTCCCGGCTGTAGGCGTTCTGCGACTTGACCGCGACCGCGTATCTGCCGTACTTCTCGAACCACCAGTCGATCACCTTGTGCCAGTCGGCCAGATCGCGAACCTCGATACCTGCAGGCTTGCCGAACCCATTCAGATTCGGGCCATCGAACATCCCGACGATGCTGAGGTCCTGCATCAACAGTGTGGGCATGTCCGATTCGCCGAACGGTTTGGTCAGGCAGTTGACCTGACACGACTCGATCTTGCCCAGATCACAGAGAATCCGTCGGTAGAAGCCGGGGCGTCGGGTCTGCTCGTAGCTGTCCTGTACCTTCCCGACCGTCGAGGCCGACAAATCGTCCACATCGTAGAGCCTCTGCATGGCGATCCGTACCGCCTGGCCGTAACCGGTGTTCTTGACCGCAAGCCAGTACGGTTCCAGGAGCCTCCATTTATCGAGCGGATCGGTCTGCTTCGAGAAGAACCGGTCGTAGGTCTCCCTGGGCATCCCGGCCACAAGCAGGTCGGAGTCGAGGTAGTGGCTCAAAAGCAGACTCCAATCGTCGGCCTTGACCCGCGGGTGGGTCGTGCCCGCAAGTCGCTCTTTCTCTTCCATCAGATGTTCGTGCGTGTCGATCAGCGGCGTCGCAAAGACCTTCTCGACAATTGCCCGGTTCATCCGCCCGTTTGCGGCGTTGTCGTGAGATGTTTCTGGTGAGGCCCCTGCGGATGAAGCGCCGACCGAGCCAAGCATCGCCGCGGTGCCCAGTGCGCCAAGTCCCTGGAGTGTGTCACGTCTCGAAATCGGAATTCTGTCGGCCATAGGTCATCCTCTCAAATGCTGTCCCGTTCCGACGATGAGCCGTCGGTCCCGGCGACATATGCCTTTCACGATACGGGATCGCAGCGGCCGACGCAAGGCCAATACCCACTGGCGACAGCGCTGCAGGCCGCCTCTTCGTGGGATGGGCGTCCCCGCCCGTGCGTCCTCGCACAACAACCCCATGGCGTAAATCACAGAAGACGGGCCGGCGAGGGCGTCTGCCCCACAAAACACCCCGAATTCTCCCAACCAGGTTGCACGGTCCGTCGCAATCGGTTATCCTGTCGTCAGAAACGATCAGCAGGTCGCACCTTCCTGGGGGTTGGGGCGTTCCGACGGGCTATACGAACCTGTGAATGGGAGGACATCCGATGAACAAGACCATCCGCACTCTGTCGATTTCTGGCTTCGTATTGGCGATTTTCGCCTGTGCTGTCTGCGCGGGCCAAGCCCAAGACAACTGGCCTACGTGGCGAGGGCCCCTGGCCTCGGGGATTTCGCCCCAGGGCAACCCGCCCCTGACCTGGAGCGAAACGCAGAACATCCAATGGAAGGTCCCGGTCCCCGGCAAAGGCACCTCCAGCCCGATCATCTGGAACGATAAGATCTTCTTTCTGACCGCGATCGAAACCGACCGCGAGGGCGAGCCTGCCTTGGCGCCGGACGCCGCAGCCCCCTCCCGCGGAGGCAGGGCCCCCAAGAACATCCACAAGTTCGACGTGGTCTGCCTGGACCGCGCGACCGGCAAGACCCTCTGGCAGAAGACCGCCCGCGAGGAAGTCCCTCACGAAGGGCACCACGCGGACCACGGCTTCGCCTCCTATTCTCCGGTCACCGACGGCAAGCTCCTCTGGGCCTCCTTCGGCTCTCGCGGGGTCCACTGCTATGATCTCGACGGCAATCACAAATGGAGCCGCGATCTCGGCCGGATGCAAGTCAAGATGGCCTTTGGTGAAGGCAGCTCCCCTGCTTTGATCGGTGATGCCCTGATCGTCGTCATGGACCACGAAGGCCAGTCCACCATCCACGCGCTGGACAAGACGACCGGGCGAACCTTGTGGCAGAAAGACCGCGATGAGATGACCTCCTGGGC
>JAGPGT010000190.1 GCA_018055905.1 Phycisphaerae bacterium | reverse complement strand
GACCAGGAGAATCGCCGTCTCGATCTTCTCGTAACTGTAACTGCGGGTCTCACCGACAACCACATAATCCGGCTGGCTCTCATCGATCGAAAGACCCACTTCATAAAGCGCCTGGTACAGGCCTGAGTCGCCGATGGCGAAAACCCGGCCCCCGGGGCATTGGGACGCGATGAAATGCGCAGTCGCCATGCCGGAGGTAATGAAGTGGTCTTCGCCTACCTCAATGCCCATGTGGATGAGCTTCTGGTGCAATTCCCGGGGCGAACGGGCGGAACTGTTGGTCAGGAACAGAAACTGCTTGCCTTCGGTTTTCAGCCACTCCACAAATCCCTTCGATCCTTCCAGCAGGCGGGATCCATGGTAGATCACGCCATCCATGTCGCAGATGAATCCGCGTTTGTTTTTCAGTGCGTCCATCGGTCACCGTCCTTGGGGGGTCTCCACCGTGGCGACACTTGGCTCCCGACGATCGAGACCTAATTTCGTCTGCACCCACAGGGAGATCTTGGTGAGCATCACATACAGCGAGGGCACAACCACCAGCGTCAGGATCGTCGCAAAGCCCAGGCCAAAGATCACTACGACCGCCATGTTGCGCCACCACTGGGTCGATTCGCTCTTGAGGGCCCAGGAGAACGTATGGAAGTCGTAGGAGACGCCGACGGCCATGGGGATCAGTCCGATGATCGTCGTGGCGGCTGTCAACATCACCGGGCGAAGCCGCGTCGCGCCGGCTTCCGCTGCGGCTTCCACCAAGTCCATGCCGCGGGCCTGTAATTGCCGTGTGTAGTCCAGGAGCACGATGGCGTTGTTGACCACGACACCCGCCAGGCTGATCACGCCGATACCGCTCATGATGATGCCGAACGGCAGTCCGACCACGAGCAGTCCGAACAGGGCGCCGATCAGCGATAGGATAACGGTGGTCATGATGATGACCGGCACCAGCAACGAGTTGAACTGGATGACCAGAACCAGAGTGATCAGCAGAACCGCGACTGCGAATGCGCGGCTCAGAAAGGCTTGGGATTCGTCTTGTTCTTCCTTTTCTCCTGCGTAGCGAACCTGGTATTCCGCCGGCAGGTCGAGACGGACGACGGGCTCTACGATGTCCGGCATCGCCGCGACCAATGCCTGGCGGTTGAGGAACTGCACCTCTGTGTCGCTGAGGCTCTGTAAGTCCCGCCCGATGAGTTCTGAGGCAGGTGAGGAAAGGCTCTTGCCCTGAAGATCTTCAACTTTGTAAAGACTCCGTTTGGAAATCGCCCGGTTGAGTATGTCCAGGATTTGGGCCCTTGCGTTTTCGTCGGCCGTTTCGGTCTTCAGAACTTTATCCAGCAACGCCGTGGACCTTGCGGGCAACGTCCGCCAAACCCTCTGAAGGACCGCCGGTCCCGATCCGTTGCGGGCTTCGATCAGAAGGCGACGCAGGGCATCCCAGTCGCGGATGTCCTTGGGCAGCAGGCGGGTCTCGCCCAGCGGATGCAATCGACGTTGGACATCGGCCAGAACTTCGGAGCTGAGGCGCCCCTCGGTGTCGGCGGTCAGTGTGACGACACGTTTCTGATTGACGCGATTGATGGTGCCGAATCCGCCTTTGTATTCGAACCGACCCAGCGAACTCAACGGCACCGCCTCGCCGGTAGCGTTGGGGATCTGGAGTCGGTAGAGGTCGTCAATGTTGATGCGATCTTTCAAGGGCAGGCGAACGGTGATGTCGTATTCGTCGTTGTACTGTCGGTATGTCCCCACTTTGCTCCCGAAAATCGCCATTTTCAGAAAATTGCCCACGGTGGCAGTGTTGACGCCCAAGAGCGTAGCGACTCGCCGATCCACCGTGAAGGCCAATTCGGGCCGGGTGGCCTCCAGATCGCTTCGCAGGTTGACCAAATTGGGCACGTCCGCGATCATCCGCATGGCCTGGTCGCTGAGACGGCCCAACGTCTTGAAATCTTCGCCCACGATGCGAACGGTGACCGGCGCGCCTGTGGGGGGACCTTCCTTTTCTCGCTCGACTTTGATCTCCACGCCGGAGATGTCCGAGACTGCCCGGCGGACCTCGGCGATGATCTCGCTGGACGGTCGCGTTCGTTTCGCGAAGTCATAGAAGACCATGGTGATGTTGGCCAGATGCGGGCCGCCTGCGCTGGCCATGAGGTCCATGCCGCTGCCGGCCGAGCCCACGTTGGTGATGACGTTTTCGAACCAGGGCGCGTAAGGCTGGATCCGTTCCTCGATCAGGCGGGCGATCCGGTCGGTCTCTTGAATGTTCGCGCCTTGCGGAGCGCGGATGCTGATGAACGCTCGTTCGGGATCGCCTTCGGGGAAGAATTCGACCCCTTTGCCGAACTTGCCGTAAAGGATGCCCATGGCGATCAGCAAGCAGAAAGCCAGGAACAGGGCCATGCCTGGATTTTCCAAGCCCAGACGCTGGACCCGGCGGTATCCTCTCATGAACCAATTCTCATGGTCTCGTTTTCGGGGGGGCCGTCCGGCCCAGACGGAGGAAATCACCGGGTTGAAGACCAACGCGACAAACAGCGAAGCGACCAGGCCGATCGTCAAAGTGATCGGCAGGTACTTCATGAAGTCGCCCATGATGCCGGGCCATTGCATCATGGGGATGAATGCGCAGACGGTCGTGAAGGTCGATGTAATGACCGGCCAAGCCACCTCTCGGGCCCCCAGGCGCGCCGCTTCGATCCGGCTGTAGCCCAGCTGCATATGGCGGTAGATGTTCTCCACGATCACGATCGCGTTGTCCACCAACATGCCCAGCAGCAGGATCAGGCTGAACAGCACGATCATGTTCAGGGTGTAACCGAGGAATTGGATCAGGAAGAAGGTGATCAGCATGCTCAGGGGAATGATCAAAGCCACGATCGTACTGGGTCGCCAGCCCATGAACATCACGAGGATAGCGGTGACAAGGATCAAGGCTGCGGCGATGTTGTTCTCCAGGTCCGAGACCGTATTGCGGATGTACTTGGATGTGTCGCTGATGACCTCGAAGGTCACGCCGCCGGGGACCAGCTTGCGGGCCCCTTCGAGGACAGCCTTCACGCCATCGGACACCTGAACGACATTGGCGCCGATCCGCTTTCGGACCAGAAGCGTTACGTTTTCCCGTCCGTTCAGGCGCGAATAGCTGGTGCGGTCTTTGAAAGTGTCACGGACGGTGGCCACGTCCGCCAGGTAGATGGGTTTGCCGTTCCGCACGGCCAAGAGCAGGTGGTCAACTTCTTCCGGCGAAACGAATTCCGCAGGGATGCGGACGTTGAACTTGGTTCCCGGGGTCTCCACGCCGCCGGCGGAGATATTGACATTTTCGGAGGGGATCAACGCCAGGATTTCGGGGATCGTCAGGTTATACTGGGCCACCCGGTCGGGGTCCATCTCGAGACGGATCTCGCGTTCGAGAGCCCCTTCGACGTCCACCTTCAGCACGCCGGGGACGGCTTCGATCGCGTCTTCCAACTCGTCGGCGATCTCCTTGAGCTGGAAAGGGGAGACGTCGCCGGAGATGCTGACCTGCATGATCGGAAACTCCGCGATGTTGATCTCCGTGATGACCGGTTCCTCAATCTCCCGGGGCAGTTCGCCTCGCGCGATGTCCACGCGGTCCCGCACCCGCTGGAGAGCGACGTCGGTGGGCACGTCCGGTGTGAACTCCACGCTGATCAGGGACATGCCCTCGGCACTGCTGGAGATCACTTCTTTGACACCACGGATGCCGGTCAGTTCCTTTTCGATCTTCATCGTGACGGCGGTCTCTACATCCTCCGGGGAGACCCCTTCGTAGATCGTCCTGATCATGATGTAAGGGATCGGAATGTCCGGGAACGCTTCTCGCGGCAGCGTGAGGTAGCTGCCGACGCCGAGGATGACGATGATCACGCCCAGCACGGCGACCGTGGTGCGATTGCGGATGGATAGATCGGTGAGAAGCATACGCCTACTTGTCCTCTTGTGACGCGACAGATACGACGTTCACGCTCTGGCCGGGAGCGACGAATCGGTGGCCGGCGACGATCAATTGGTCGCCGGGTGCAAGCCCCTGAACGATCTGGACGCGGTCGCCGCGGATGAGGCCGAGTTGAACCTTCCGGCGTTGAGCCTTCGATTCGGTCACGATGTAGACGGCGTAACCGTCTTCCATCGGGATCACCGCCAACAGGGGGATCAAAACGGCGTTTTCCAATATCCGACGGGTCAAACGGGCCCGGACGATTTGACCACTGCGAAGCGCTCCATCCGGATTAGGCAACTTGATCTCCATCCGTGTAGAGCGAGTACGGTCATCGGCCACGCTGTTGATGAAACTGATCGGCCCGTAGAAAGACCGCTGGACGCCCTTGACGGAGGCGAGAATCTCCACGGTCTGGCCGGGAGAGAAGAACGCGATGTCCCGTTCCGGAACGTTGACCGCCACTTTGACGATGTCCGTTTGGACGATCTGGGCCACGGGCGTACCTGCCTGGACGTATTCTCCCTGTTCCACAAGCAGATTGTTGAGGATCCCGCCGGTTGGTGTGTGAATTTGCGTACGGTCCAGGCGCGCTCGGACCTCTTGAAGGGTCGCTTGGGCGACGGCCAACTGTACGGCGGCCTGGTCGAGCTCGCGGGTCGGAGCCGCGCCGCCCCGGACCAAGCCTTGTTGACGCTCGAATTCGGTCTGCGCATTCTTGGCTTGGGCCTGCGATCTCTCGAATTCCGCCTGCAACAGATCGGTGTTGAGCCGCATCAGGAGATCTCCCGCCCGTACGGACGAGCCCTCGCGAGGACCCATCCACTCAATCCGCCCGGCCACCTCTGCTGCGATTGTGACGATCTGATTGGGCTCGACGACCGCAGGCAGTTCAAAGGCGTCGGCCAGCTTCGGTTCCGCCGTCACAGGCAGAACGGTCACGTTGACCGGAGGCGTCGGTACGGCGGCCACTTGCTGCTTGGGCGACTGCATCCACGCCAGAAGAAACAGCGCAACGACCGCCGCAACTACGATAGCTAGTTTGACCCAGAACCGTCCGGATTTCCACCCTCCGGCTGAACGTACTTCGGTCTTTAAGACCTTGCTGCTCATATGCTTCTCCAAAGACTCCCTGGATCTGGTCAGAGGTCATCTCTCAAACGAATGTTTGATACGTCAGTTTAAAACAAATGTTTAATGCGTCAAGGGAGGATCGACGGTTTTGTACGCAAAAACTGAAAGGAAATGTCTTAAGTTATTTTTTGAAAAGACTTTACCGGTATTCCTAAGCCGAACCGGGCAAGAAGATCCTCCGCAAAACGGTGTGCAGGGAGCCTGCTGCGAGGAAAAAGGGGCTCCTCCGGCTTAGGTAGAAGTTCCATCGAGTTGGACCGGTCGACGTCCCCGAAGTGTCAAGAACGATTCACGACGCCCATTTGACTAGGTGGGGGTAGAGGTCCTGGAGGATGGGGGACGACGGTTTGATCCGTGCATTGATACTCAGAAGCCCTCGGCCTGCGATCTCGAATCCGCAATCGAAGATCACCCGCCCACCCGATGGGTTGCGGGGGCGCATCGGGATGATCCGATGCTCGTTCGTGTCGCGAAGCATATAGAATAGTTCGACTTGGAACAGATCGGCGGGAGCTCCGTTCAGATCCACCTCGCAGGCGACCTCCACATGTTCCCCCTCGGCGACGACGTCTTTTTTATCCACGCTCGTGGTTACCCCCCCGATGTGGATGTTGTCCCAGAGTTGGTTGATCTCGTGAGCATTCTGGAGTGCGTGCTTGAGGGATTCGTAATGGTTGCGGACCAGATCCTCCGTCAGGGTTTTTGACGGGGCATAGAATTTGTCCGTGTATTCGGCGAGTACACGATTCATATTGAAGTGGCAGCACACCGAGCAGATCGATTGCTTCATCATCTCGACCCAGCGGGAGGGCACCCCCGCTTCGTTGCGTTCGTAGTACAGCTCGCTGATCTCGGATTCGATCAGGTCGTAGATCTGTTCGGCTTCTGCCGCTTCCTGCATTTCGTACTGGTTGTTGTATTCGGCGCCGGTGATGGCCCAGCCGTTGCGGCCGTTGTAGCCCTCAGGCCACCAACCATCTAGGACGCTGAGGTTCAGGACGCCGTTGATGGCGGCTTTCATGCCGGAGGTGCCGCTGGCTTCGTTCTCTTTCACCGGGTTGTTGAGCCACACGTCGGCCCCCCAAGCCAGATGGCGGGAGACGTTCATATCGTAGTTTTCGACGAAAACCACTCGATCTTCGAGCTGATAACTCCTGGCGAAATCGATGACCTCCCGGATCATGTTTTTCCCGAGCGAGTCGGCGGGATGCGCCTTTCCCGCGAAGATGAGCTGGACGGGCTTGGTCGAGTTCGTCAGGATCTTGGCCAGTCGATCTTTGTCCCGCAGGATGAGCGTCGCTCGCTTGTAGCGGGCGAACCGACGGGCGTAAACGATCGTCAGGAATTCGGGGTTCAGCGCGCGGGTCAATTTAAGGACCTTGGACTCGATGTAACCTCGCGAGGCCAGGTCGTCGGCCAGTTTCTTGCGGATATACGTGATCAGGCTCTGTTTGTTCCGGTGGTGAGCCTGCCAGATTTCGTCTTCCTGGATGGCCAGGACCCGGTCCCAAGTCTGCGGGTTGCATGTGCTGTGGACGTAGTCGGGGCCCACGTGCCGTTTGAGCAGGTCGATGAAGGGCTCACTGAGCCAGGAGTGATGCACGCCGTTGGTGACGTAGTCGATCGGCATCTCGCTTTCGGGCAGGTCGGGGAACAGCCCCGCCCACATCCGTCGGGAGACGTCGCGGTGCATCAGCGATACCGCATTGAGATGCCGCGAGAACCGCATCGCCAACGCGGGAAGCCAGAAGGTTTTCGGATCGTTGTTGATGAAGCCGTGGGCGGCAAAGTCGTCATACGGGACGCCCAGCGTCTGCACCTCATGCTCGATGAACTTGCGGACCATCCCTGCGTCGAAGCTTTCGTTTCCCGCGATCACCGGCGTGTGAGTGGTGAATACCGTGGAGGCCCGGATGATCGCCTTGGCCTCCATGAAACTGAGCTTTTCTCGCACCATGAGCCTCTGGAGCCTGGCGAGGATCAGGAACGTCGAGTGCCCCTCGTTGATGTGGTA
>JAGPGT010000017.1 GCA_018055905.1 Phycisphaerae bacterium | reverse complement strand
CGGAGCAGACGGGCGAGGCCTCCGTGAGGCCGTAACCCTCGCGGATCGGCACCCTGAACTTCTTCTCGAACTGGGGCATGTAGGCCGGCGGCATGGCGGAGCCCCCGGTGACGCAGTATTTCAGGGAACTCATGTCGTACTTCTCGGTTCCCTCCTGGAGGAGCATGCCGAGGTAGACGCGCGGCACGGCGGTCATGTAGGTGATCTTCTCGGTCTCGATGGCCTTGAAGATGCTGTCGATGCTGAAGGCGTCGAGCATGACGGCGCAGGCGCCCATCAGGATGGGGTTGAGCATGTTGGCGACGGCGCCGAAGGAGTGAAAGAGAGGGATGAGGCTCAGCCCCGTGTCACGCTGCGACCCGTCGAAGAGCTCCGCCAGCAGGCGGGACTGGGAGATGAGATTGCCGTGGGTCAGGACGGCCCCGAGGGGTTTGCCCGTGAGCCCCGAGGTGTAGATCATGACGGCGGGGTCGTCTTCCGCTGCATCGGACGGCTCAAACTCGAAGGGGCCCGCCTCTAGGGCCTTCTTCAGGGACAGGGGGCCTTCGTCCATTTCCGTCAGCAGGAGGTGCCTGCAGGTGGCAAGCCGGTCCTTGATCTCCTCGAAGCGCCGCGCCGACTGAGCGGACGTGACGAGCGCCTTCGCGTCGCTGTTGTCGAGGAGATATTGCAGCTCGTAGGCGGTGGACATGACGTTGAGCGTCACGGCCACGGCGCCCAGCTTCTGGCAGGCGAAGTAGGTGATGGGGAATTCGGGGGTGTTGGGCAGCATGAGGGCCGCCTTGTCGCCCCTGCCGATGCCGATGGACTTCAGGCGGTGGGCCACGGAGTTGACGGCCGCGTCCATCCGGCTGAAACTGATCCGTGAATTTTCGTAGACGAGGGCCGTGTTGTCCTTGTAGGTGCTGCAGGAATCTGCGAACATTTTCCCAAGGTTCATAAGGCCCACGGACCCCCCGAAAATTTACGGGCGAACCATATCACAACAGGGTCAGTTTCTCAACAGAAAACAGCAGAGAAAATGGGCATTCCGGGGCTTTTGGATGCCCGGAAAACGTTCAGCGCCAGGGCCTCGGAAGGGCGTGTCGGCCCCCCTTTTCTCCACCCATCCTTGACAATTCGGGTAGCCTGAGGTAAAAGCAGAAACTCCTTGAAATATTGAACTGTTGGATGAACGAGGGGGTGGAGGAGCGGATGGCCGAAGTGATTGACGGAAACCGGATCGCCCAGGAGGTCAGGGCGGAGGTTCGGTCGCAAGCCATTGAATTGAAAGCAAAAAGAGGGATAACGCCGGGCCTCGCCGTGATCCTGGTGGGCGAGGATGCCGCCTCGAAGATCTACGTGGGCCGCAAGGAAAAGGCCGCCGCCGAGGCCGGCTTTTTGTCGCGCGAGTTCCGGCTGCCCGCGGATACGGCGGAGGATCGCCTGCGGGAGATCGTCGCCGGGCTCAACGCCAGCCCCGAAATCCACGGCATCCTCGTGCAGCTGCCCCTGCCGAAGCACATCAACCCCGACGTGGTCATCGAGACCATAGACCCACGCAAGGACGTCGACGGGTTCCACCCCGTCAACATCGGGGGCCTCTTCACGGGGCGCTCGGGTCACCGGGCCTGCACCCCGCTGGGGGTCATCGAACTGCTCGACCGGACGGGGATCCCCATCGAGGGCAAAGAGGCCGTGATCGTGGGCCGCAGCAACATCGTGGGCAAGCCCCTGGCGCTCATGCTCCTCAACCGCCACGCGACGGTGACGGTCTGCCACACCCGGACGAGGGACCTGGCGGCGGTGGCGAGACGCGCCGACATCCTGGTAGCCGCGGCGGGCAAGGCCGAGATGGTCCGGGGCGACATGGTGAAGGAGGGGGCCGTGGTGATCGACGTGGGGATCAACCGCAGGGCCGACGGCAAGCTCGTGGGAGACGTGGCATTCGCCGAAGCGGCCGCGAAGGCCTCCTACATCACGCCCGTGCCCGGCGGGGTGGGCCCCATGACCATCGCCATGCTGCTGAAGAACACGCTGGAGGCGGCCTCGTCATCGGGCGGCGGCTGAACGGACGGGGCCGGAACCTGACATCATCGGGAAAGAAGACACCGTGCTCATCAAGGGAAGCCTACCCTTCGGCAGACCCATCTCGAGGGTCCTCGTCGTCCAGCTCGGGGACATCGGCGATGTCGTCTCCGCGACCCCCGCCTTTCGGGCCGTCCGGGAGCGCTTCCCTGCCGCCCTGCTCGCCGTGCTGGTCCGGGAGGGGTTCGGCGGCCTCCTCGAGGACGACCCCCTTCACGACCGGATTTTCGAGGTCAGGCGCAGGCAGGGCATGCTCGCCGACCGGGTCCTGGAGCCGCTGCGGCTCATCGGTGAGTTGAGGCGGCAGCGGTTCGACCTCGTCATCGACCTCCGCGGCGACGACCGGGGGGTCTACATGTCGCTGGCCTCCGGGGCCCCCGTGCGCGCGGCGATGCGTTACGGGCACATGCCGTGGCGCGATGCATTCTATACCCACCTCGTCATCCCCCCGGCGCCGGAAGCGAGAACCCGGGGAGCGGCCTACCAGTCCCTCGACGTCATCCGTCCCCTCGGGATCGACACGGCCGACCCCGTTCCCCGTCTCCACGTCTCGGAAGAAACGCTGAAACGGGTGAGGCAGATCCTGCCGGGTGGGGATTCCAGGAGCCGGGTGACGATCAACCCCTTTGCGCGCTGGAAGTACAAGGAGTGGGATTACGGGAAATGGGCGGAGGTGGTCCGGTGGCTGGACGGGGAAAAAGGGTACAGGCCCGTGCTCGTCGGCTCCCTCGCGGAACGGGAGGCGGCGGCCCGGATTGCCTCGGAGGCGGGCGGGGGGGTAGTCAACCTGGCGGGACAGACTTCGCTGAAGGAACTCGCCGCCCTGTTGAGCCTGAGCGCCTTCCATGCGGGCGTCGACAGTGCAGCGCCGCACATCGCGGCGGCCGTCGGGACCCCCACGATCACGATCTACGGGCCGACGGACTGGCGGGACTGGGCCCCGGAGGGCGGGAATCACCGGGTGATACGGCCTGAAAGGGACTGTGTGCCCTGCCGGCAGAAGGGATGCCGGGGGGAGGGAAGGAGCGAGTGCCTGGAGGAACTGAAGACGGATCGGGTGATGAGCGAGATCGAGGCGTTTGCCCGTTCGCTCGGCCAAAACCCCGTGGCCGGGTCCGGGACATGAGGCGTGCGGGGGCTGCGGTCAGTTTTTCTTCTTGGCGATGACCGCGTAGCCCGACCCGGAATAGAAGGTCGCGATCAGTCTTGCCAGGAAGCCCGGCACAAACAGAGATTCCAGCCTGCTCCGGACGTATTCCGAGAGATAGGTTTTTTCCCGGATGACCTCGAATCCCGCCGCCGCGAGAAGCGTTTGGAGGGACTTCGGGGAGAAGTGGTACAGGTGGTAGGGGAGGTCCCAGTCGGGCCAGGCCGCCCCCATCTTCACGGCATCGGTGCCCTCGTGATTGGGCACCTCGATGACGAGCAGCCCCTCCGGTTTCAGCCACCCCGCCATTTTGTGCAGGCTCTCCAGCGGGTGCCGCATGTGCTCCAGCGAATGCCACAGGGTGAGCACGTCGACGGTGTCCTCCCCGAGGCCGATCTCGTCGATGGGGCCGATGCTGACGGGAATCTGCAGCTCGCCCGTGATGTAGGAGGCGGCGTAGTCCGACAGGTCGACCCCGCGGACCCCGTAGCCCGCCCGCTTCGCTGCGTACAGGAAGTACCCCATCCCGCAGCCGACGTCCACCACGAGCCCCTCCCGTTTCAGCCGCCGGAAGAACCGCAGGCGATGGCTCTGCTGCGAAAGCCGGCGCTGCATGGCAGGCGAGTCGGCCTTCAATCTCTCGGAGTAGTGGATGTCGAAATATCCCTTTTCGTAGAGGCGCCCCAGTTCCTCCGGATCAGGCCGGGGGGTCAGGACGCCGAGCCCGCACCCGGCGCACCGGTACACGGTCCAGCCCTGTTTCTCGACGAGCCGCGCGCGGTCTGTGCATCCGCAGACGATGCATGCGGAGGGTGCCTGTTCCATTCAGGGGTCCTTGCGAAGTTCGCGGGTGATCATGCCGTGTTTGGTGCGAAACCCGAGGCCTCCGCATCCGCGATCGTGTCGCAAAGGGCGCGGTACTTCGCCAGCTTCGCCTCCGCCCGCGCCCTGTCCCCGGCGAAGGGTCCCAGCAGCCGCAGCGTCGCCATCCTCCACCGCGCCTTCAGCAGGTGGTCGCGGGTGATGCGGCGGATCACCGCGGGCGGGTAGTGCTTCCGGTAGAAGACGTACTCGGCGAGGAATTTCCGGCGCCAGACGTCGTAGGACGGGGAAGCCGCCTCGCTGTACCCGCCCACGTGGACGACGACGGCCTCCCCGGCAAAGCCGATCTCCCAGCCGGCCTGACGGATACGCAGGCAGAGGTCCTCCTCCTCTCCGTACAGGAAGAAGCGCTCGTCGAACCCGCCGACCTGCCGGACGACCGCGTCAGGCGCGATCATGCAGGCACCCATGACCCAGGCGATGTCGCCTTTCAGCCCCCGGTAGAGTTCCTGCGCATACTTCTGCCCGAGGTAGCGGTGCGAGACGGACTCCTGGGTCCGCCCGTCGGGGTAGACGAGCCGCGGCCCCGCGAGACCTACCTGCGGACGGCCGTCCAGGAAGGCCGACATCGCGGCAAGCGCCCCGGGCCGCACCAGCGTGTCGGGGTTCAGGAAGAGGATTCGGCGGCCCCGGCTCTGCAGCAGCGCCAGGTTGTTTGCCGCCCCGAACCCCCGGTTCACGGGACTCTGGATGAGGCGGACTTCAGGGAATCGCCGGCGGACCGTGTCGGCCGTCCCGTCCGCCGAGGCGTTGTCCACGACAAACACCTCGAGTTCCATGCCGGGCGCATCGAGCACGGAGGCGAGGCACGGACCGATCAGGTCCGCGGAGTTGTAGGTGACAATGATGACGGAGAGGTCCGTTGGGGATGCGTTTAGCATGGTGCGAGAAAAGGCAGGGCAGCTTTTCTTTGAATCTGTTTTGTGTTAGTAGTGCTCACGACGGGTTATGCTAGAAAGACCAATATTCCGTCTGAACAAGGAGCACTTCATGCGCGTTCCTTTTGGATCATACTTGAAACCACTCGAAGACTTTTGCTGCAGGATGGATGACAAATCGATTCTCGCTGCCGTCCTGTTCTTGGCAGCCGCCCTGCGAGTGGTGAGGGCTACTCTCACGGAGATCGTGAATGCCGATGCCCTGGTATATCTTTACCAGGCCAAAGCTTTGTATAGCGGGATGTGGACGTCCGTCAACGCCTGTACCATAAAACATGTTACCCTTCATCCGATCGCGACGGCCTTCGTTTATGCTGCCACAAGCGACTGGATTCTGTCTGCAAGAACCGTCTCTATCTTATTGGGAACCTTGACCATCGTACCGATCTACCTGATGGCCCGGCTCTTTTTCGGGATGCGGATCAGCGGATTGGTCGCACTTCTGTATGCCGTTATGCACGTCTTCGTCAGCGTGAGTGTCGACGTGGGCCGTGACCCAGCATACTGGTTTTTCTCAGCATGGGGCTTCTATTTCTTTTCAGCAGCATTGAAGCAGGAGCGGCTCTGGTATCTCCCGCTGGCCAGCATTGCCTTTTCACTCGCCACGTGGAACCGGATTGAGGGCGCTCTTTTTCTCTCAGTCACAGCCTTCTATCTTCTCCTGAAAAGGACTGAGGGCCGGAAGCTACTTTTTTTCTTTGCTCCCGTTATGCTCGGCTTCGGGGCCTTAGTTGCAATTCAGCTCCTTGGAACCGAGGGGATCTACTGGTACCGCTTCAACGCGATACCGGATAGGCTGACAAACGCCTTAGCCTCCTACAAAAACCTTCGGGCACATCTCGCCCTCTTGATACAGCATCCTCCCGATGGTTTCACTTTCCAGTTCTTCGAGAACGTTCGCACTCTGCTATGGCTGCTGGGTCTTGGTGTCGTGCTAGAAAATGCGGCAGAGGCCTATTTCTATCCTTTTCTTATCCTGTTTCTCGTTGGATTTTTCGATTTCAAAAAATGGCGATCAACTCAGTTGACGGGGTATTTCGCCTTTCAGATTTTATGCGGCTTTGCGCTTCTTTACATTTACACGTTCAATTCATGGTCGATGGAGAACCGCTACTTGATCCTCATGATCCTACCTTCGTTTCTTTTCTTGGGATTCGGGTTGGAGCGTATATTTGCCCTCATCAAACAACAGTGGGGCATGAAGGAAATTACTCCAGTGTTGCTGTTTGTGCTGCTCATCCTTCTTTTGGCTTTGCCGAAACAGCTTCATCGGCATGAGCAAGACAAAAAAGTTTTCAAGGACATCGGAATGCGCATTGCAGAAGATAATGGCAGTTCCGCGCCGATCGAAATCCTGGTCATTGGAAGCAGCATGCCGTGGGTTTTTCTATACAGTCAGCTTGAGATATCTGCGGCAATTTGTCATGAAACAAATCATCCCAACGGGGTTGTTCTCGCCAGCCTTATTGGAAGCCGGTATGCAGATTTATTGAGAAACGTGGATAAAAACCATATCCGTTACGTTGTCTGGGGGGAAAAGCATTGGCCAAGCCAGGATTACGATTTTCTTGCTGAATACAACCCCGTCGATTTCAGGATTGTCGGGGAGTGGAAACACAAGGACACGGGGAGGATCGTCCTTTTCAAGCGGCTCTGACAGACCTAAACAAACCCGGTTGTCAGATCTTCCTGCGATGCTTCGATTCAAGACGGCTTGTATTCCGGAATCAGTTCTTGCAACTTTTCTTTCAGCGGTTCGCTGTCAAAGGACTTGGCAAGCTCGCCCAGTTTGTCAACCTGCTCCTTCAGGGTATTTTCGTTGTTGGTCAATCCCCTGAGGACTAGTACCTTGCTGTGCCCCGTGGGCACGATTCCCTCTCCCACAGTGATAAGTTCCTCGTAGAGTTTCTCCCCCGGCCTCAACCCGATGAACTCGATGGCGATGTCCCGGTCCGGTTCCAGTCCGTTAAGTCGAATGAGATCCCTCGCCATGTCCGCAATGCGGACAGGCTCTCCCATGTCAAGAATGAAGATCTCGCCACCCTCACCCATAGCCCCCGCCTGCAGGATCAACTGCGCCGCCTCGGGAATGGACATAAAATAGCGCGTAATGTCGGGGTGGGTCACCGTAACGGGACCCCCCTGTGCGATCTGCTGCTGGAACAGGGGGACAACGGAGCCGGAACTGCCAATAACGTTCCCGAAGCGGACAGCCATGAATCGCGTCGCCCCCTCCCTGTCTGCGCGCTGGACAATCATCTCGGCCACGCGTTTCGAAGCCCCCATGACGTTGGCGGGACGCACGGCCTTGTCCGTCGACACGAGGACGAAGTGCGCGGCCCCGCTCTGCAGGGCCGCTTCCACGAGGTTCCTCGTGCCCAGGACGTTGGTCTTGACGGCCTCGCCGGGGTGGAGCTCCTGCATGGGCACGTGCTTGTAGGCCGCGGCGTGGAACACGATGTCCGGCTTGTGGTGCGCAAAGACCCGCATCATCAGATCCCGGTCCCGGATGTCCGCCAGGCAGGCCTCGACGGTCGTCTTGACCCGCCTTCGAAGACAGTCCATCTCGATCCGGTAGAGGTTGAATTCGCTGAAATCCATCAGGATCATGGTCTCGGGACGGTACCGGCTGACCTGGCGAACCAGTTCCGATCCGATCGAGCCGCCCGCCCCCGTGATCAGAATCCGCTTCCGATGCAGAAACGCCGAGATCTTTTCCTCGTCCAACTCTACCTTTTCCCGGCCGATGAGATCCTCCATCGAAACTTCTCGGATCGTGTTGACGGTGATCCTGCCCTCAATCAACTCCCCGATCTTTGGGATGGTCCGGTATTGTTTTCCCGTTTTTTCGCACTTCTCGACGATGCGCCGCATCACGTCCCCTCTCGCAGAGGGGATCGCAATGAGGATCTCGTCATAGGGAATCGGGATCTCCCGGATGTCGCCGACGGTGCCGAGAACTGTTACCCCGTGAATCGTTTTTCCCTGCTTTCGGGGGTCATCGTCGAGAAACCCGATGGGCTCATAGTGGACACGGGGGTTGTCGAGAATCTCCCGGAGGAACTTTTCTCCCGCGTCTCCGGCCCCAATGATGAGAAGCTTTTTCTGGGAAGTTTTAAGAAGACGTTTGGACCTGACGAAAGAAAATAAATCGTCGATGTGATTGGTCGTAAAGACCCGAATGGTGAAGCGGATCCCGCCGATCAAGAAAACGGTCAACCCCCAGTCCAGGATGAAGACCGAGCGGGAAAAACCCTGAAAGCGATATAGAAAAAGGATCGCCAGGGCCACAACCACCAATGCCAGGGATGAGGCCTTCAGGACGTTCTGAAGGTCAACGATGCTCGTATATCTCCACATTCCGCGATACAGGTTGAAATAATAGAATGCGGACAGCTTCACGGCGAGGATGAAGGGCAGCGTCTTTTCGATGTTGTCCCATTGCTGAGGTGGAATCTCGCCTTCGAACCGTAAGGCATGCGCCGACAGGTAGGCCAGGGCTACGAGCAGCCCATCGACAAGCAGCATGGCGTAGAAGTTGGGATTACGAAACATCCGTTTCATGATTTATCGTGCCTGGGCATCTTCCCCTGTTAACCCGCCGGGGTCCATCGCCGACCACGAAATGGCGAACCGGGATTGATTCTATGCAGGTTCACTTCAAGACCTGGCGGACGGCCTTCACAATGTCCGCGCTGGACCGGTAATAGACTTTCTCGAGAACGGCGCTGGCAGGGGCGGGACAATCGGGGAGCGTGATTCGACGAATGGGAGCCTTGAGGAATTTCCACGCGCTTTCCGATGCCAACGCCGCGATTTCGGCCGCCCAACCGCAGGTTTTCCATCCGCCGTCGGCGATCACTAGGCGGCCCGTTTTTTTCACCGACCGGAGAATAAGCCCCTCGTCTATGGGCTTGGCCGACCGGAGGTCGATGACTTCTGCATCGATTCCCGACCCCTCGAGTTGCTCGGCGGCCCTCTGCGCTTCTATGGCCATACAGGAGATTCCTACAATGGTTACGTCTCGGCCCTTTCTACGGACAATGCCCTTGCCGATCTCCACTGCATAAAGCTCTTTAGGTACCTCACCCTCCTGCCGGTATAGCAGTCGGTCGTCGATGTAGATGACCGGGTTGGGGTCCCGGATGGCGGAGATCATCAAGCCCTTTGCGTCATAAGGGGTGGCGGGCATGACGACTTTGAGTCCCGGCACATGGGCGAATAGGGAGTGAAGAGCTTGCGAGTGCTGCGCCGCCTGCTCCCCTAGCCGGTTGATGATTCCCCAGATCACGACCGGTACGGAGGCTTTCCCCCCGTTCATGTAATACCAGTTGGCCGCTTCGTTGATGATGGGATCGAAGGCGTAGAACATGAAATCCATCCGGGGATGGACCACGACGGGCCTCATGCCTGCGATGGCCGCACCGACGGCGGCCCCGGTGACGGCATTCTCGGACACGGGGGTGTCGATGACCCGCGTCTCGCCGAACCGTTCGAGCAATCCCTGGGCCGTGTTGCCGACGTACCAGGGGCTCTTCACTCCCTGCCCGATGAGAAAGACGGATGGATCGGACGCCATCATCTGATGAAGCGCCTCGTTGAGGGCCAAACTGTACTGGAGTTTCCTATTGGTAGACATATTTTGTCAACTCCTTCGTCTGCGGGTGGGGGTTCTTTTTCGCCATGACATGGGCTGCAGCCACTTCTTTCCGGGCCTGTTCCCTGATGCGCTCAAGGGTGCCTTCATCGAGAAGCTTGCTTTCGATGAGGTGCTTCTCGAAAATCAGGATCGGATCTCTTTGGAGCCAGGCGGCTACCTCCTCCTTCGGCCGGATATCGGTATGGGAGCCCTGGATGTTGTCGTCAGGCCCCACGTGACCCCGGTAGCGATAGGTGAGGAACTCCAGGAAGTAAGGGCCCCGTCCCGTGCGGCATTTTTCGACGGCTTTTCTTCCCGCCTCGTAGACAGCCAGCACGTCGTTGCCGTCCACCTCTGCCGCTTCGATGCAGAAGGGGTCGGCGATAGAACGAATGAGACTCCCAACACGACAATCCCGGATCGGCATGTGGGTGGCGTAGAGATTGTTCTCGCAGGCAAAGATGATGGGCAGCTTTCTCAGGGAAGCGAAGTTCATCGACTCGTACAGAACGCCCTCGCCGGTTGCCCCGTCTCCGAAGAAGCTCACCGATACCCGTCTTTCTCCCCGGATCGACGAGGCCAGGGCAGCTCCCAGGGCCAAGGAAATGGTTCCGGCGACGATGGGGGCAGCCCCCAGCATTCCCACGGCCGGATCGATGAGGTGCATGGAGCCCCCCCGTCCCCTGGAACATCCGGTTTCCCGGCAGTATATCTCGGCGACAAGCTCTTGCATGCTTCCTCCTTTTGCCAGGAAATGACCGTGTGAGCGATGATTGCCGAACACGTAGTCCTTTCCATTGAGGGATGCGCAGAGCCCGGCCGCAATAGCCTCCTGACCCGAGTAGAGATGACAGGGGCACCGGATGTCTCCCTTCAGAATCGGGTCCACAAAGCTTTCCTCCACAATCCGGATCCTTAACATGGCTCTGTAAAGGCTCAAGAGCAATTCACTGGGATATCTCACGCTTGCCTCCGTGGAGATGTTTGGGTGACAAGACACCGGCTTTTTTGAACAAAGGCCCTGAGTTCCGCTTCCGCCTAGCCCTCTTCCGCAAACCGGGGAAGATCATCCAGGAGCTTGTCACCGCAGAAGTTTCCGTCCAAAGCGCCGACATTTTCCTCGATCTGGGCTATTGTCTTCGCTCCAACGATAGCGGCTGTAACATACGGCTGATCCAGGACCCAACGGATCGCGCACTGGACTGGGGACATACCGCTGCGCACACTCGCTAATTGAAGTGCCTTCACAAGAAGGAGATGGTGTACCAACCGGGGCCCCTTGAACCGCTCGTCCCGGGATCGTGTATCCCCATCCCTGAAGCGGGCGTCGGTGTCGTACTTGCCCGTCAGGAGCCCTCGAATCAGAACGCTGTATACCAGTGTTCCCATTCTCAGGAGCTCAAGGCAGGTCCGAAGCATTGCCTCGGATTCCCTTTGACCGACACTATATGGCAGCTGGATCGACTCGAGGCGCCCATTTTCACTGCATTCCCGGATTAAGTCCAGAGAAAAATTGCTGCATCCCAGGTACCGGACCTTGCCGGCTTCCTGACATTTCCGCAGTGCTTCCATCGTTTCCGCAAGAGGCGTTTTCCCGTCGTGCCAGTGAATCTGGTAGAGCGGTATGCAATCCACCTTCAATCGGCGAAGGCTGCCCTCGATCGCTTCCGTGACTACTTTAGCACTGCAATCCCGAAATGTCCGGCCGCTGTCATCCCACCGGACTCCGAATTTAGTCGCAATGACCACATCGTGGCGGCGGCCCTCCAGAGCTTTTGAAAGGACTTCCTCCGAATGACCGAATCCGTAGACATCGGCTGTATCAAAAAAATTGACGCCCAGGTCGAGCGCTTTCCGGATGGCCCGGATGGATTCAGCATCATCCACGACTCCGTAGCCGTGGCCGCCGATAGCCCAGCAGCCAAAGCCTATCCGGGACACGTCGAGTTCCGTCTGTCCTATTTTTTTGTACTCCATAGCGCTCTGATTCTGAACATCCTGGCGAATGTCCTAAAGAGAATCGTCATGTCCGTCCAGAAGGAAGGATTTCGGGCATACTGAATTCGAAGCCTGTTCTTTTCGGGTTCGACATCCCGGAGGTATTTCTCGTCGACGTCTTCGTCTCCCAATATGGCGTCGAGATGGATAAAATGAATGGATGCATAGTCCGTCAGGCCCGGTTTGACGGCCAGAATAATTTGCTCCTCGCGTGTATACAGCCGGGTGTATTTCTCAACCTGCGGACGAGGCCCAACGAAGCTCATTTCGCCGAGAAGGATATTAATGAGCTGAGGCAGTTCATCCAGCTTGTACTTCCGCAGGAAGCGTCCGATCCCTGTAATGCGGGGATCATTCAAAGCTGTCGACGGTCCTCCCTTCCGCTCGGCATCCTGCACCATGGTCCGGAACTTGTAGATACGAAACGGCTTGCCGTGAAGTCCTGTGCGGACGCCGCGATAGAAGACAGGGCCCGGGGATTGACAAGAAATCATCAGAGAAACAAGAAGAAACAGCGGCCAAAGAAGAAGGAGCATTACTGATGAAAAAAAGAGATCGAAGATCCGCTTGGTCAGATGATAACTAAACGTCGACATCAGCCATCACACTTGATGTGAAAGGGGCTCTGATGGATCCAGCCCGGGCTTCTTCATGGTGAATACCATAATCCATGCGTATTTCCCGATCCACTCCCCTGCGAGGATGTGCTGATCCACCTTGTCCAGCATGGCCCTTAGGGGTTGGAATAACCGCGTTTTTCTGAATGGGACTGCGGCAAGCACCAGCAAGTGAAAAAATCGCACATGAACATTTACGAAATGCTTACGGATGATGTCCAGATCCCTGACCCGCAGGATGTGCTCCACCTCCCACTGCGTCCTGAGATGAGGAGTTCTTCTCCTGTACCAATGAATGAGAGGATTGTGTTGCAACGCCTCTACGCAGATCATCTCACCGCCAGGTTTGAGAACACGAAAAAGTTCCGGAATGGCCTTGTTGAGGTCAACATGATGCAACGCGCCATATTCTACAGCGACATCGAAGGTTTCATCCTCGAACGTCATCTTTTCTCCATCCATGACCTCGAATGTGCATGTTTTAGACAGACCGGCTTCTTCGGCATTGAGGCGGGCATTTGCAATCCCCTCGGGGGATATGTCGATACCGACGGCCTCCGCACCGCATTGAGCTGCAAAAAGCGCATTCTCCCCGTTTCCACACGCAAAATCGAGCACTCTGAGGCCAGGTTGACATTTTGACGCGAGCCAGTCATGCTTATATTGTTCACTCGACTGAGTGATGGCATAGAACTTTATGTTTGAAAAATGATGATCGAATGCATCTTTGTCCCGGATTAGCCCATCCAGATTAACCGCTTCTTCTGACTGGTGTGTGTCGCTTTTTCGCTCGAATCCCTGAAGGATCGACCGCCTGACTCGCGAATGCTCTATCTCTTGGCGTTTTCGCTCTTCCAGTTGCTCTAATGCCGGTATGGGTCTATCTCGCTCACTCATCAGCATTTCTCCGTGTGAAGTTTTTTCGAACAACGTGACTCTATGTCAAGATGGGAGGAAGAAAACAATTACCCGTCCGCTCATGCGTGCCCACAAACTTTCGCAGACATTTGCCGAGTTTGGTAAAGTTTAGGAAGTTCATCCATATCTTACTCAGGGTGAAAGCATGAGATAGGTCTTCTTTACTTTCCTTTTCTCGACAAAGGAAAGACTGAAGAGAAGAAGTAGTGCTGCCGCTGTGCCATGGGACAACATGGTTGTGCCGAAATCGCTCAAGATAAGATTCATGCAGCCGACAGCAATCAAGCCTATGCCAGCCAAGCGGAGCGAAGAAGGAAGCCTATGAAGCACGACACAGGCCAGCAGGTCGAAAAATAACAATGCCGTCATGGCAAGTAATATTCCGGCAAAGCCCAGATCAGCCGGGTATGCCAGGAGGAAACTCGTCGGTGCTGTTCCAGTAGACGTCCTGTCCCCGGTGGAATAGATATGATAGTAGGCATCGTGCACCCTGATCGGCATGATGACTCTCCGGCCGAACAGGATCGAGGATAACGGTAACGCATAGATTCCGGGAGATCCGTGCTCGGCGACATAAAGGTGATACCAGCTAGCAACTTGCACGGGAACGCGACCCAGGCGATAGGCAATCCCTATTGCATATTGCCCCATCCGATCGGTAACTTTACCGGTGCCTGTCGGCATTGAGTACCTGCCGGTTGGACTTGCATCTCGGCTTTTGACCATTTGTCTGCTGATGCAGCGACTTGACTCATAGGATTGCTGCTTCCGCGAACACGCAGCATGGAGGTCCGATTCGAGATCGTTGATCGTGCTGCCGAATAATCCGAGTGACAGATCGCGATGTCGAAGTGACTGAAGGAGTGTGCTCGCCTCCGAACAAGCATCGTGTCGTGACACGCACGTTCCGAAGTCGTAACATCCGCCGGAAAATACTTGCCTCTCCCGGAGTACCTCGGTCGCCGTCAACAGGAGAAAGCCCGTACCGAAAACGCAGGCAGTGACAACTATGCGGCTCATCCACGTCCCTCGCGTGGCCACAATACCGATACCCAGAACGATTGCTGTGGGGAGTAGGTTACCCTTGGCACCCGGCAATAAGACCACCAGCAGTGTAAATATGGCTATCGTGATCCATGTGACAGCTTTGGCGAACTGCCTCTCGGTCAACGCCGCAGTCACTCGGAGCAAGGACGTGTACATGACGAGCGGACAGACAACATTTGCCAGCACACCATACCCATAGGAAGCCAGCCCGATACCTAACAGTTTTCCACTGGTTTCCCGAGCCAGCAGGGCCAACTCGGGATCGAAAAGCATCGCATATAAACCTGTGCACCGCCAACCGACTCTACTCAGGTAAAGGGTTGTGAGACCTGCGAAAAGAGCCAACAAAATTGCCTGACTTCCAGTAGAAATATTTTGAATGCGCAATTTGCGTGGGTCTTCTGATGTTGCGATAGATGCCGTCAAGCGCGGCGTGATAACGACCCACAGAATTCCTGCGACAACCGGCGCATGAATTGATGCTGCGAAGAACCAGAAGTCGGCTAGTGATCTTTCAAATATCGGAGAAAAAAGTGCCAATGGCCACTGAAAGATCAGATGCGTGAGCGTGACCACCATAAAAGCGGGACGAGCGAGCCGGCGAGTGTTGTGCCCTGTTGCCACTGCAAGACTGATCGAACAGAGAACGGCAAGAGTTACATTGCAGACGCAATACGCGGACCATCGATAACTTTCGAGCCCGAAGGGGAGAAATAATTCATTGACGAAGGCAACTTCTTTCATGCGTCATCCACTCGCATGGATGCGAGGAGCAGGTTTCTGATGCGATTGCCTATCAATCAGAAAGTGATACGAGAGAAGCCTTGACGACACGAAGCGACGAATTTCCGCGGTGTTCTATGCCAAAACGCACCGATATGGCCTCTGGATGGGATATGAATCGCCGTTCAAACCGACGTTTGGGATCCTGCTTGCCGAGAGCGATCTCCCCCATCATGACCTCATTCAGGAGGCGACCGACTTTGTCGTGCTGAAACAAATAGACCTGAGCCCAGGCATGGCCTTCCAAATCCATCTCCAATCGATATTCCTTTGTTCCTGAAACCGGGATAAGATCGTACGAGGCATTTCCCCCCACGACGGGATCCGTCCCACTCAAAACGATCTGTGCTCTCTCCCTCTGAAAAAAAGGCAGTTCGATGTAGGCGTGCGATACCTCACCGCGGTCCATCACCCGCGACGACAAGGGCAACCTCAAGATACTTTTTCGCCCTCCCAGGACGATTTGGTTTGCTTGAGTCCAAGGAATCGCGCCAGGACTAATGTCGAGAGAATTGCAGAGAACAGGGTTCACATCCTTGCGCAGCTCGTAGATCTGGTATCCACCAGACGAAAACACAAGTTTTGTAAGATCCGGACGGGCAATCATTTCCTGCAGTGCCGAATTGTAAACCGGGGGTAGAGAATAGTCCGGGATGTGCAGATGACTCACACCAAGTCCGAGTAATCTTTGTCGCGCGAGCATAACGTCCGTTTCGAGGTAAAACGGGATCATGCGAGGGTCGAGATAGCTCAGCATGCGGTGCTTCAAATAGTACATGTCGGAGGGTTTCATCGTGAATACAACCGATCGCAACGGCGCATTATGGCGCAGGTATTCGATTGCTCCATAGGCGGGCCATTGTTGGATAGTATTGATCTTTTGATACCCGGTCTGACCTGCAGCAACCACAGGTGATAACCATCTATACCCCCCAAAAACAATAAGTTGAGCTGTAAAAAATAAAACGATTACGGCGGATTTTACGACACTGTATCGAACAAGGGGGGGAGGGTGTTCATAATTTTCCTGCACGCCGGGTCCGGGAGAAGGAAGACGCGCCCAATAAAAGATACCACTGCCTGCGAGAACGGCAACGCACGGCAGGATCACCAGCATATATCGCTCTGATCGAATAATCTGGTCGATACCCAACAGTGCAGACAAAAAGGCTCCGCCGATATAGATCAACGCTATGCCGAGTGGTACGAAAAGCCAGTGCTCCGGAATCTGTGAAAAATCTCCCCGCCGCAACTGTGTCCAGATGAGCCGACGGTGCAACCGCGCAAGGTACAAGACCACTCCCAAACTCATGCACCAGAATGCCAGCGCGTATGCTTCCAGCGCAAACCATCCTTTGAAGATGCCGTATTGGATCTTTTCCGGCCACGATTCAAGTCCCCTGGCCATAGAAAAATACTCAGCCCAGTGTAATTCTTTTAAGGCGAAAACGGCCGGATTGTCACTAATGATCGAGCCAAACAAAAGTAGATTGCGTCCATAGGGCCATGCGGCGATGACTCCTGCAATACCCAATAGCACACTCGCTTGCAGAAGAAAGGCACGGGGCTCCCGCCAGCCATTTTTCAGTGCAAGCGCTGCTATCGACAGGGGGATGAATAAGACCGTCTGGGAATGCGCCCACAATGCGCATCCAAGCGCCAGGCCTTGAACCACACCGCAAATGACCGCCTTGCCCTCTACGGCGATGACCGTGCATAGCACGAGTGACATTCCAAGTACCGGCAATGGGTCAATCAGCGCGGATCCGGCACCCAGGAAGAACATCGGTGTGGACAGGAAGAAAACCGCCGCAAGCAGCCCGGTGATTCGGCCCCCCATACAGCCTATGGCATACACCAGTCCTGTGGCGGATAGTGCGCACCAAGGGGAGATCAGCCGCATCAGTCCTGGAATGTCAGCGTGCCCCTGGATGACATTGGTTATATATATCATTGAAACATACAGGGGCGGGTGTGTCCAGGGCGCATAGAAGCCAAAGTTTCCAGCTCCTAAGCTTAACACCGGATATGATAGTAGATCCCGGGTGTCAAACAGCACTCGGCCCACCATTGCGTATTCCAGGGCATCGTTTTGAGTCAGCGGTACAAACACTGCAAAAACGATCATCATCGTTGTGTAGGTCATCAGTAACCCGCCAATGACCCAAGAAAAAGGTTCAATCCTGCTTCTTCCAAGTAAGCGGCTCGGCTTTGAGGGATGAGGTAATATCCACGCGATTGCAAACAAACCGATCAATCCTGTGTAAACGATACCGAGGTGAAACTCGTGACTGCTGAAGCGAAACACGCCCAGTGAGATTACCGACAAGAGGCCAAGTAAAAATGGAGCACAGGCAATTCCGAAGGCACGCGGAATACCGGCCTCTCGTGCGGCGCTCGACCAGGGAATGAGCCGTGATAATGAAAGACCTGCAATGCTGGAAGCGAAGAAGGTTCCCAGCAGACAAGCCCACGTTGTTAATGAAGTTTCAGTCACGGGCTCCTCCAGCGAATCCCTGCGAAGTCCTGTCCGTCACAAGATTGGTCAAGAGATTCCAGCCAAGGAATCGGGACACCAGATAAACCAGAACCGAAACACCCGAAATATAGCCGAGCGCCATGGCAATCGCCGCACCGTTTATTCCCAGAAGCGGGATGAGGGCTGTGTTCATCACAATGGTTGTTAAAACAATGATCATATTCTGCATGGTCTGGTACCCCGGATGACCACTGACCAACATCAGATTGTCGAAGGGTATAAACACCGAAACAAGCGTCATGCCGGCGATCAGAATGCTCAATGCGAGCAGTCCCTGGTCCAGTCCTTTTTCCGGCACAATTACAGTCGTCAGGATCACGAAAACCGCAAGAACACTTAGCGACAGGAGCACCGCTACGGGAAGGACATATCGCTTGGTCTGTACAAGAAGCCGCTTTGCGCCTGCCCAATCACTGTCACGGATATACCCAACGAGCAGAGGATTGTAGTTCAAGCGTATGAATGCCAGGACATGATAAAGTCCATCCACAAGCATTGCGGCGAAACTGTAAATCCCTACCTCGCGATCGGGCAGAAAAAAACCGACCAGCAGAACATCGATTCGCGAGTTCATCTCGACGAATATGCCTGCCAGCATGCTCTTCCCGCCGAAGGCAAAGTTTCGTCGCGTCCATGCAGGATCAAAGCGCAGTATCGGCAACATGTTGCGGAATAGCAGGTAAAAATACACGCCCGCAGTTGTTACAAGTTCCGCAACAAAAAATCCGAGAGTTGCGTACTCAAAGGGATATGGAGAGGCTGACAGTGCCGCCACCCATAGTGTGACGAGAAGGTAGCGACCGGACTGCAGCACCGAATATGCTTTTGCGCGCCTCAGCCCGTTCAGATAAGCCAAGAGCACTTTGTTCAGGGGAAACAGCAACAAGCCCGGCGCCGCATAGCAGATCGCGTCTTCTACTGCAGTGCTTTCCAAAAACCGGCCGAACAGCGGTGCAGCCAAGTACACGCTTATCGCAGCACAGGCACCCAGCAACAACACGGATGCTCCGGCATTGACAAGCATTTTCCCGCGTTCCGCTTCATCCGAGTCGTAAAGAGCGGCATGACGAAGGACCGAGTACTGCAGGCCGAACACTGCGAACTGCGAGGCAACGATATAAATTGCATAAACCTGATTGAAAACGCCTAAGGAATCAACGTCACGGAGATGAGCAATGATCAGGTTGATCAAAATGCCGCTGGCCGCGAGGACAACGAGGCAGCCCATGGTCCAGGCAATGTCTTTGGTAAGTTTATGCTGTAGAAATTTCATGCTTTCGCTGTCAGGCTCGTATCAGTTTGATGAGGCTTTCGTAGAGATCGGCTGAAAAAAAGGTGCCAGCCAGCAAGGCGGCGAATTCATGGTGGACCTGCCGATAGACAGTATGCCAGACGATCGGAGGATCGCATTGCTGAAGGTCGTAAGCGGTCGCATCGAAGAATATCGCGGTGTCGGAGCGGGAGATCAGCCCTTTCACCCTGGGCAGGTGAATCGGGGAGCTGACCACGACAACCCGCGACACATGCATCCGCCGCAGAAAGTCCCGCGTTTCGTTCAGGTTCCCGAGGGTGTGATTTGAACGGCCCTCCTCGATGACTCGGGCCTCTTCGATTCCGCGCTCGACGAGATACCGCTTCATGAAGGCCGAACTGTGAAGGTTCCGCGACGGCCTGGCCCCTCCCGAACAGATGATGACCGGGGCGTGCCCGCTCCGATAAAGATCGAGTGCGAAATTCAATCTCCGCAGGGATTCATCGTCCATGCCCCCGTACGGTCCGAAATCCGAGAACAGGACAACCGCCGCCTCCCATGAGGCGTGCGACTGTTCCGCCACCATGGAAACACCGGCACGAACGTAAATAAAGGTTGCTGCCAGGTCGCACAGGGCAAGCAGGACAACGAGCAAGGCGGCGATTCGGAAAAATCGCGTGCGCGAGATGGGATTATTTTGCTCGGCGCTGTGCATTCCCGGAATGAGCGGGCAAGGCCTTGCAGTGTCCGCGCCTCGTCTTCGAGGTGTTCGATTATCGGTGCAGGCCCATCGTGTCAAGCTCGTTGATCCGGGCAATCGTGCTGTTGAAATCGAGCCCGATCGTGTCCAGGTACCACACCAGGGACTGGAAGCGGGGCCGATTCTCCACGAGAACGGCCTCCAGGGCGGCCTCCCGGTCCATCATGCCCTCCCGGATCTGGTTGCTGCGGAACGTGTCGAACTCGCTGAAGCCGCGGGCCGTCATGTAGATGTAGTTGTAGAACGGGGCTGTCCCGTCGCCGATGCGCCAGCTGCTCTTCGTGTCGGGGGCTAGTTCCCAGTCATATTCGTTGAGAAGCACCCTCTCCACCTCGTGTTCCTCCCAGCGGATGTAATCGAAGATGAAGAAGAAGTCATGCCTCGGCTCCAGGTAGTAGGAGAAGAAGGCCAGCGCCGTGTCCGCGAGTGAGCCGTTCACGTAGGCAGGGTTGCCCACGAACTCCTTGGCGTAGTAGGCGGCCAGCCGGACCTTCCGGGTGTTGGAGAGGTAGTCGATGCGCGCTTTGCCGAAGTCCGGGGGCACCCCGCAGAAGCCGGCCTTGAAGTCGGTGTTTTCCAGCGGGTTGGCGCACCAGAGATCCAGCCGGATCCCCGTCTGCCGTTTGATGATGTTGGACTGCCGGAAGAAGTATTTGTCCCCCGCCATGAAGAGCGGGACGATCCCCAGCGACGGCTTGCGGAGCCAGGCGGCGACGTTCTTCCGGATGTTCTCCCGTTTCTGCTTGATGTCGGCGGAGACGAGGATGTTCTGGATCCCCAGCTTGCCGCAGATCCGGGCGACGTTGCGGCGCGCCAGGTCCGTCACCATGCCCCAGTCGTAGGTGAACGTGATGGGAGAGAGGCCGAACTCCTTCTTGATCAGGTGCAGGCCGTAGCTGCTGTCCCTGCCGCCGCTGAACGCCACTAGGGCGTCCGGCGTCCCGTCTTTCGAGCGGTATTGCTGCAGTTGCTCGATAAAACCTCGTTTGCCGTCGATCTCGTAACGGGGCCTGTAGTGCCGGCAATAGTTGCACACTCCCTGCTCGTCATACTCGATGAAGGGGAAGGTCTCGGGCAGAATGCAGCGCGAGCAGCGGCGCAGCGCGCGGACCCGCGCCTCGCCGTACCGCAGGAGGGTCTCGTCCGCTCGGGCCGCGTGAACGAACGGGGCCACGGGCTGCTCGACGGCGATATGCCGGTGGGCGATCGGTTCCGCCTGAGGTTCGGGCAGTGGCGGCAGCGGGCTGTCCGGCTCCGGAGCGAGAGGGAAGTCGAATCCCTTGAACGCCCGCAAATCGACAACCGCCCCGAGCCCCGGCCTGAGCCAGACGATCCTCGACGGGTCGGCCTGGAAGGATCTCTCAAGGCCCGCGACGACCTGCGACAGGATAAATCGCTCCGAGGCGAACAGGAGGAAGCCTCGCTCCTCATCGGCGTAGCGGTACAGGTCCCCCGTGTTGGTGGCCAGCATGAGCCAGTGCCCCCGGTTGTGGACCAGGGCGACGGATGCCGCTCCCTTCATCTCGCCGAACACGGTCCGAATGGCCGTCACGGGGTGCTGCCGGTCCTCGAGCTGCCTGCCGGCCAGGGCGGCCAGGACCTCGGTGTCCACTTCGGCCGTCCGGGTCAGCTCGCCGTGGGCGGCCCAGAGGGCGCCCACGTTGACGACGATTCCGTTGTGGATCATCGTGACCCCGTTGGCGGACACGGGCTGGTTGTTCTCGTAGCGCTCGGCGGCGCCGTTTGTGACCAGGCGCGTGTGTCCGAGCAGGACGACGGGCCCGAGCGGCCCGCCCCCGTTGCTCCCGAAGGCGGGCATCACGGAGCCCTGGAGGACGCCGTGAAATTGAGGGGAGCGGATCAGTTCCGTCCCCCGGTTGGCGGACTTGATCGTGCACGATGCCGGAGGTCTCAGGGCGTAAACGTGCAGTCCCGCCGACTCCTTGCCCCGGCTCTCGGAGAACCGGTACAGGTTGTTCAGCATGGATTCTGTGGCCCGGAGGGAACATTGCGCCCCCTCGCGCAGAGCAATTCCGAAAATTCCGCACATTGTAAACCTCACCCTGTTCGGCAGCGGTCCGGGCTATGCCCGCGACTGTCGAACCTGTCATGTCTTAGTGATAGACGGCTCCGGTCCCGGACGTCCGGATCCGTCGGATGGATGCCCAGCAGTCCGGGGGGATCTGACTACTTCCCGCCTCGGTGTCAGACCGGAACACCCCCTTTTTTACTTCAGGTCCTTGTTGTATTCCATGTCGAACCACATGGCGAAGAACAGGCATTGCATTCCGAGGCCAAACGAGAACATCCAGGCGATCGCCGTGAGTTCGGGAGCGAAACCCATCTTGAACCACAAGAAGACAAGCCTGAAAAACAGGACACCGCTTAAACAGAAAAGCAGAAATCCAAGCATATAAAAGAAAATCAGCGGGTGGAAGTCCCTGATAATATATTTTTCCCTCATTCGCCACAGGAATAGTTTCACGAGAAGCCAGCTGATCGTGAAGAGGACTTTCCGAATCTTGAGCCGCGATATTTCCCCGACGTTGTAGACCGGTTTGATTGGGACATCCCGCACCTTGAACCGATAGATGTTCAGGCGGACCAAAAGATCGTTGGGCTGGCCGTAGCGTTTGTACATCCGGTCCCAATCGATGGTCTGAAGTGCCTGCTTATTGATGGCCGTGTATCCCGTTTGAGAGTCCGCGATGTGCCAATAGCCGGAAGCGATCTTGGTCAGAAACGAGAGCGCCGCGTTTCCGAAATAACGGATCTTGGGGATTTCCTTGAACGCTTCACCGGTGAACAGGCGGTTTCCCTTCGAGTAATCGACTTCCCCGCTCACAACGGGGTCCAGAAGGTTCGGCAGGTCCTCCGGCGCCATCTGGCCGTCTCCGGCCATCACGACGGCGACGTCGACCCCGCGGTCCCGGGCCCACTTGTAACCGGTGGCGATCGCGCCGCCGACGCCCTGGTTGACCTCGTGGTTGATCAGCACCACCCGTCCGTCACGCTTTCGCCCGTCCTCGACGACGGCGGCCGTCCGGTCCCTGCTGGCGTCGTTGACGATGACGATGTGGTCCACGAAAACAGGCATCGTCTCGATCACTCTTGCGATCTGGGATTCCTCGTTGTAGCTCGGGACGACCGCTGCTACTGATTTATTCCTGTACATGACAGTTCCGTTTGCTCCTTGAGGGGTTAGTAGATTCTATATGTTCTGTTTTCATCGACAGAGAAACCAGAGTGCCGCTATGAGTGCGCTGCAAGACTGTAGATGACGTAATGATCGTTCCGATAGGCAACCGGCAGAGCGAGATCCGTGCGTTGGGTAACAGGCGAATTCAGCGGCAGGACCAGGTACGAAGCCCCGAATTCCGTCGCAAATCGGAGAAAGTCGGGTTCATTGAACCCGGAAAATCGCGCCTTCACCAATTCATAGACTCCTCCCGGGCCATACCCCCTTATTCGACGGCCTTCATCTTCGGTGATCCCGTAGAAACGCAACAGGCGGTCCCGGTATTCCCTGACTTGCCGCGGAGCCACATAAGCATAGCTCTCGCGGGGAAAGGGATCAACCTTGCGGCGAAGTGACATGGCGCGCCATCCGACGGAGGGAACAACGAACACAGAGGTTTTAGGGGTTTCCTCTTTTGCCCAGGTCTGGGCCTCGATCATCGACCGGCCTTCCGCTGCGCTTTGTCCCGCCGTCGTCTTCCACTCGATCATCAGGAAACAGAGGCTGTAGACGATGACCAACAGACTCATTACGGCTGAGCGACATTTATAACCGCTCGGCCTGTTATGCACATCGGGTTGTTCGGGCTGTGTCGTTCTCGCGTAGCGGCTCAGAAGAGCAGCCAGAACAGCTAGAATCGTGAGGAAAAGAATGAGGCGCGGCGGGTTCACTGCACCTAGAGGCCAAGTGAATTTTGAAATAGCCTGCTGTAGTTGATGAGAATTCGCTGCATAGACATTTCGGATAAACGGTATGACCGTGACTGCCAGAACTGTTCCCAACGCAGCCATGGTGATTGAAATCGGGATCAAGGCACTCTTTCCCCCTGCACCGGGACGAACCGACGGCATGAGTCTTCTCCCGGCTTCTATGAATAGAAGGGCGAAGATCACGGGACAGAAAAAGAAGGCGGCGTATTCTTGTACAAACAGGGGCACCGCAATGCAAAACAATACGGCCATGCTCCCCGCCCAGTTGCCGGAGCGAAGGATAGAAAGCCAATAGTAGATAATCAGTGGCAGGGAGAACAGAATGACCCACCTGAACGACCGAAGGCCTATAAAGTTGAGCAGGACCGGAAATTCCAGAAAACCGCCGATGATCTGGCTGAGTCCCATGATGCACGCGCCTATGAATGCCGAGAAGCAAAGCATCAACGCACCATCGGTGAATCTCTCTTTTACCCTGAGACTGAAAAGCGCAAAGATCATCCAGATCACTATGACTGCCCAACTGAGATACCAGCGGTTTTTGAATTCCCAAGGCCATAAATGCTGATTGTGCTTCATCCCTGCTATTGTTTCCATCGTATCCGAGGGATCGAAATGAACGGTGGCCTGCATCCACAGGGAGGGCCCTAAAGTTACAAGGGCCACTGCCGCAAGACCCGTCATTTGCCACGAAAGCTGGCTTTTTTCGGATGTGCCGATCGTCCGGAAAAGCAGGCAGATCCCCAGAATAATGCAGGCGTGCAGGGTGATGCCCGGGTGAATCAGTCCTGCCAATGCAAGTAAGAGCAGTGCCCAGTGAACCCGCTTTTTCAGTACGCAGACAAAAGCGAACAGAATGGGTGACGTGGCCATGGTGGCCGCATAGGGCAGGAAATGAAACGTGGAAATGTTTCCGAAGCCCGCCGGAGCCCAAGTCCACGGTGAAGAGGCATACATGAAAACCGTCGCCAATAAAGCCGCTACCCTGTTCCTGACCAGGGTAAACGAAAACACATACACCGACAGGCCCAGCAGGAAGCCTTGCAGTGCTGTGAGGATTCCGGTCGACAGGAACGGGTCGATATCTAAATATTTCCAGGACATCGCCGGGATCCACACCATTGCACTCGTCATGACCTTCAACGGGACAAGGAGCGAGAGGGGAAAACCGATCGGGAAATCCCCCTCAAAGAGGGAAGGGTCCTTGAAAGCGTACGAATAGAATATAGGCCCGTCATCCTCGTGCAGCGTAGCCATGTTGACGTCGAAATTCCACATGCCGATGAGACTGCATGTGACAAGGAATATTATCAGCAGACAATCGATGCAATAGGGGCGAATAGATAGCGGATATTTTTTTAAGATCCACTTCATTAAATATTGCCTGGATAGTTTGCTGAACAGCATGTTGACAATAATAACTCTAGGCTGGGCCCCTTCATTGTACGTTTATAAACAGAATACGAGAACGAGCTGTATTTAGATCGTGTCGGAAGCCGAAGTGAAAGTATGAGTTGAAACGGGAAACAGAAGAGAACCGATGCACCTGGGTACCGCATCACCGATAGCGAAGATGATAGCATCCTTCTCAAGAGTTCGTAATTCGGATATTAACATCGAAAGTCATCACTTGAAAATATCCATTCGCTGATATGTTTCAGTAGCGACGTCTCTGATAAGCTGCGCGGTAAAATAAGCATTTACCGCCTGTACGAGAACGTAATTCCCCCAAGGTAGCTACTAAGAGACAGCTTATTCATAATAGGTTCTAGCATTGCAAGTAATTTTGCCAGGCTCTCGTTTATTCCTGCAGGAACTGTCCCCCAGTAGATTGCGCATACTTTATGAAATCCATGTGTCTCAAACATTTTGTCTAGCTCATCGATGGAATAATATTTATCCGAAGAGCAGTGTTTTCCCGTACCCCGTATAAGATTTCTTAATTTATACCAAGGGCTACGTTTATTCGGTGTTATACCGATCACGCAGCCCCCTTTTCTTAATATGCGTTTTATTTCCGTCATGAAAGCGTGTGTGTCAATTACATGTTCTATGAGGCCAAAGAAATAGACGCAATCAACAGAGGCGGCATCGACCGGATGCAAATCAACAACATTTGCGCGAATGGTGGATATATTGTTAATATTTTGTGCGCTAATTTTTTTCTCTAAAACATCAAGCATTTTCTGACTTCCGTCTAAGGCTATGATCTTTTCGAATATCTTCGAGACCCTTTCTATGTAAATACCTGTGCCCACACCCAACTCGATGACCGTGCTTTTACTAACCTGGCTTCTATTAAGCACATCAACAAATGATTTCCAACGTCTTTCCAGGAAGTAGTTGGTCGCATAATTGTTGCCAAAGCGGTCATCCCAAAATGGTGCGTATGCATCATAAAATGCAATAACGTCGTTCTCCTCTAGAGCCTCCTTTGTTAAAAAATCTGTCTCTCGCATCTTAGCATCTGGAAGCAAAGAAATCTTGTGAACGATTTCTTTGTATTTATGTAAAGGGATATTGATAGTCGTTTTGCTTGCCAAGTACGCATTAGGGAAGGAACCGCCTGTGCTTAGGTAAGAATTCATGTTTGGCACACTGTATTGAATCAACTCTCCAAGATGAACACCTTTTGCCGCCATTTCCATGATGCAAGCATCCCGATTTGGAACACGAACTACATAATGCGAGTAGGTCGCGCCATTCACCAAGGGCGGTTTAATCCAACCTTCCCTGGCTGGAAGGTTCTGGTCGTAAAATGCTGCTGCTTCTCTTCTTTTTTCCACAATTTCAGGGTATTTCTTCAGCTGCACCAACCCTACGCGGGCTTCGATGGGAAGCATCTGGTCAAGATAATCCGGCGGAAAATGGATTTTGTCGTCTAAATGGTAAGCCTTGGTCAAACGATTGAGCAATGGAGTATGTTCTTGCAGCCAGTAGACAAGACCGAATAACCTTTCATTAAATGCTGGATAGACTGCCATGATGTATAGGAGCCGGCAGAGGGTTTTTACGAATCCATATTTTTTAAAATGTGCATCCCTGTATTTCTTAATTTTATTATAAAGATTTTCATCGCTGGTGGTTATCATACCGCCAAAGATTGACGTAATCACCTTACTAATGTTTAAGCCATATAAAGCTGCATCCCCAGCGATGCACACTTGTTTTCCTTGCCATTCAGCTCCAAAAGAATGAGCACAGTCTTGGATGACCCATATTTTGTGACCAAAAAGGTGTTCAGCCTCTCTCACTATCTTCGTTAAGCGATCCACATTCAGCGGATAGCCGAACAAGTGGGTTGCGATGATGGCCTTGGTCCTTTGGTTAATAGTTTCGGCGACCTGATCCAAATCCATATTGTAATCGTGCAGATTTATGTCCACGAACCTTGGACTGTTGCCGCTTAAAACAATGGCATGTGCAACCACCGCGCAGGTATAAGCGGGCAGAATGATTTCCGCATCATGAATATTTAGGGCATTGAGTAAGGCCCACAACGCACTGCGTCCGTACGGGAAGGCAAGTGCATACTTGGCCTCAAAAGTTCGGGCAAATTCTTCTTCAAATCGCTCGACGGCGCCTTGGTCAGGTGTCATCGCGGCCAGCAGTTCTTCTTGATTTAAGTGTGGTTTGAATCGGGGGATCATTTTATTTATATGCCTCGATGACCTGATAAAATCCCCATTGGTCTTCCATCATCGCGTCGACGCGGCGGAAGAGATGTCGAAAAGGCCGCAGCACAGGGATGATGTCGCAATTCCGTTCGAAGCCCGGCTGATGGTTCGTTATGGTTACATCGGAAAAGCCCATGAACATCGCCCGGCACTCTTCGTTGCTGAACGCCTTCAGAATCGGTACGCCGAACAGTTCAAGGAGTGCCGTGCCCTGAAGCATCCCCTCTTTCTGCCTCCTGCGAAGCCGCCTGGCGATTACGAATTTTTCCCCCTTGACCCTGTCGAGCAGAAAGGAAAGCCACCGCAGTGACCGGGTCGTCCACCACTTGGGATTTCCGGATCGATAGAGCATGACAATCGCGACACCTCCCGGCTTGAGGACACGCAGGATATCGCAAATGCTGCCCTGCGTGTCCGCCGTGTGGTGAAGGACGCCGATACTGATGACGGTATCGAAACTCTCTCCACTGAAGGGAAGGAGCTCCGCATCGCCCGTGCAGAGCTCGATGCGGTCGGCGTGTCCCATTTCATCCGCCCCTCGCCTGGCCTTGATCAGTGACTCTTTCGACATGTCGACGCCGCAGACGTTCGCACCGAGACCCGGGAGATAGTTCAGGGTGGAACCTTGCCCGCATCCGACTTCGAGGACACGCTTGCCCGTCCAGTCGTGGCGGTCCAGCACCCGGTAAATGTAGGGCTCCGTTCGCTGGATCCAGGCCATGAATTCCCGATAGCTACGCCAACTTCCCCCGCAGGGGTTACCGTTCCAGAACGCTGCACCCTGCTGCTTCGGATCAGCACTCATTGCGCACGATACCTTTTCGGTACACAAAGCTGCAGATCAGGTTGCAATCCACAAGCGGCAACCTTAGCGGCCAGAAACGGACTCGGACCGGTTCCAGACGGCAAGCCAGTGATTGCAGGATGTGCTCGGCGTAGTTGGGGTGCTCCCAGCAGATGATTTTGTCGGGATTGATCCCGGAATGTTTCTTGATGTACCGCCGGGTTGTCAGGAACCTCCCGCCGCCCCATGCCAGACCGCCTTCGCAGGGGATCGCGCCCACCAACTGACCTTCGGGACGCAGAACGCGGCAGAATTCGCTGAGGTAATCGCTCAACGGATGAAGGTGCTCCAGGGAGTAGAAACTAATCAGGATATCGACGCTCTCGCTTTCCAGAGGCAGGACATGGTCGGACAACACGAAGGCTGCCGCGTCGAGTCCGTCCTGCCTCAGAATCCGGACGGAGTGATCGATGAACTCCCGGTTGATGTCGGCGACGGCATAGCGGGCCGGCTTTCCATTCCAAAAACGGCGATGCGGAAGGCTTCCCGGACCGATTTCAAGGACGTTCCTGGACGTCAGATCCACCTGCTGCAGGATTTCATAGCCGGCGTCATTGACCGTTTTCCCGAAACCGTGCTTCTGGGTGTTCTGGTAGAAGGTCATGTAGAATGTCTGCCACTCCCGCCAGTCCGGATCGTCTTCTGAGATCCTGACCCCGAATCGGCAGCGGTCACCAAAAAGGGGATTCGCAAGAGCGGCAGGCAGACGGTGGCCGATGGTCCAGTATCGCATCTTCATCCCGCTTCTCCGGCGTTTCGTGCCCAGGCCTCCAGCGTGATGAACTCATAGCCGCCGGCAAGGATGTCCAGGGCTTTCCGGAATACGCTCATCTTGGCCGCCAGGGAGGTCCCCAATGCCTGCGGCACGTAGACCCCGTGTGCTTCGGGAATCTGACCGGCAAGGTCGGGATGCCCGTAGTCGACAAAATCAGAGAGGTGAAATTGAAACTGAATGGGGCAGTCCCGGCTCTTCAGCAGTGCGTAGGTGCCCCTGAAAATCGTCGGCCCCGTTGCCAGCAGAAACGTCGCGAAAAAAGGCAGTCGGATGAAGGGCATGACGGTCAGGGGAAATTCCAGGATGCCGTCCGTTCCCTTGCTGGAAAACCCCAGCATGCTCGTTCGGTAGGGCGTGATGGGGGCAAACATGTACTTCAGGTGCCCCATGGTGGTCCGTTCGATCGCACTACGGCTGGACTGGGTGCGCCAATGCAGGAACTTCAGCAGCGGCATGAGGTATGTGGGATGGACCGATGAGTCGTACAGATACCCGCGCCGCATGAGGATCGGCAAAGCGTCGTCGCCCATGTTCCACCCCGGTGAGCGGAATCCTGAAGGGCGCCGACCGGTTACGCGCTCGCAGGCGGCCTCCATTCCCGCGATCTCGGCCTCCTTCTCCTCAGCGGGGAGGAGGCGAAATCCCTGCGCGTGCGTCATCGTGTGATTGGCGATCTCGTGGCCGGCTGCCTCCATGGACAGGATTGCCCCGTGATTGGCCGGCTCCAGGAAATCGTTCCCGACCATGAACAGGGTGGCTCGAATCGGGTAGGACTCCAGGAAGCGGGCCAGGTTTTCCAATCCCATCCGCAGCTCCGCGTAGGTGTATCCGCCCGGACGACGGCAGCCGAACCCCTTGTAGATGGATGCCAGGGTATCGACATCGACGGAGATGGCGGCCGGTAGTGCCTTGCTCAAATGTCCACCCGGTGTTCGAATGTGCCGGACCGGTTCAGGGCCTCTACGTCAATTCGCCGGATTTCCACCGTTCCGTCCCCCGTCGCCCCCTCGAAATATCGTGCGGAGGCCATGTGAATGGCCACGAAGGCCCGCCCGCATTCCAGCCAGCGCAGTGACAGCCGCCCGGAGATCCTGTCGCAGACCGTCACCGTTTCCGTGCCGAACTCGACGGTCCTGACCAACGTCAGGGGTGCCTGTCGTTTTCCCGTCATCAGAAGCTGGACAAGCAGTTTCTTGACGAGATTCCCGATGCGGATACTGCGCATGACGGTGAGGTTCATCGATCGCAGCAGGAGGAACCGGCCGGGCGTCGGAGAAGTCCGCGACAGCAAGAAAAAGGGGGTTTCCAGGGAGATATGGGTCGGCGTCGCTGTGCAGGTTCGATCCAGGTCCGTGACCTGCGTGGTGATCCACTCACCCGAAGCGGTCTGCCCGGCATACCCTCCGTCATTCCAGATCGCCTTCTTCCCCTCGCGGTCAAAAACCTTAAGGACCCCGCCGTTGCTTACCCCCAGCAGGGCGTAATAGCGACGCGTGCCCCGGATGTAGATGCCTGCCTGTGCGAAATCCCGTCCTGCATGATCGGCCTGGCAGGGCAGCGGGGCCCCGCCGTCCTTCGTATCGATCGGGTCTGCATCGAGGGCCGCGAGATAATTTTCCAGGACAGGGGCGACATTGGCGACATCGACGTCCTGGAGCGTGACAGTGCGGCCTGCGGCGATGGAATCCGCCATGAAGCGGAACAGGCTCGCGGCAAGGGGTATCTCTCGGGCGAGGAGGGCTAGGCCGCCCGGATAGAAGACTGCCGTACGGCGGCTGCCGTATTCCCCTCCGAAGGTCC
>JAGPGT010000189.1 GCA_018055905.1 Phycisphaerae bacterium | reverse complement strand
ACCCTGCAATGGTTTGCGAGAGGGGAGTGGGCGATATAGGATTCGAACCTATGACCTCACGGGTGTGATCCGTGCGCTCTAACCAGCTGAGCTAATCGCCCAAAGCCGGTTCATTAGAATCAATTCGCCTGCTGATTGTCAAGCATCAATCGCATCAATTTAAGGGAGCCAGTCAGGTCGCCACGAGGTTGATCCGACCCAATTTGACGCCTTTCATGCTCAGGATGTTCTCGCCCACCCGGTTGATCTCGCCGACCTGGCCCCGCAGGACGATGATCTCCAGGCAGTCGTGATGGTCCAGGTGGACGTGGAGGGAGGAGATCGCCTGCAACAAGTGCGAGTGCTGGATCGCGATCAGCTTTTCCGCCAGGTTGGCGGCGTGGTGGTCGTAGACCAGAAAGACCGCCGCGACCGCCTGGGCCGTTGGATCGGCCAAACGCTCTTCGCTCAACTGCTGGCGGACCAAATCGCGGATCGCCTCGGAACGGCTCTGGTAACCCCGCCGCCGGATCAACTTGTCGAAATCCACCAGCAGGTCTTTATCGAGTGATATGCCTATACGTTCAAGCTCTGCCATCGGTTGTTCCTCGGCTGGTGACGTAAATCGCCTGTTCGGCCAACAGATTTGCCCCAAATCGGATCGGGCTGACGCTGGTTTCGACCAGAGGAATCCGCTCCTCCACGACCACCCCGATTTGGCGGCAGAACTCGTCGAAGTCCTTCAGCGAAAAGAAATGGATGTTCGGCGAATTGTACCAGCGGAACGGAAGCTGACGGGTGACGGGAGACCGCCCCCCCAGCAGCAATTGCAGTCGGCACCGCCAATGGGCGAAGTTCGGGAAACTGACGATCACTTTGCGGCCCACGCGAAGCAGCTCCCTGAAGACCCGCTCGGGGTCCTTGATCGTTTGGAGGGTTTGAGACAAGATCACGTAGTCGAAGCTCTGATCGCCATAGCTGCTCAATTCACGGTCGATATCGCGTTGGATGATGGCAATCCCCCGGCAGACGCAGCCCAAGACGAGCGATTCGTCCAGCTCGATGCCCTTGCCCCGGATGCCTTTGTCGGTGGTCAGTCGAGCCAGCAGTTCGCCGTCGCCGCAGCCGACGTCCAAAACCGTGCTTTCGGGCCGGATCAGTGACTCGATCAGTTCGTAATCCACCCGAACCCGCTGGGCGGGCTGGATGCCGGCGGCGGAGCCCCTGCCGTTGCAGCAGTCACCGAGAGGGCCGGCCTTCACGCCGGGACGGTGTGTGGCCCGCAGAAAACTCGAAAGGAACGCACCAAGCGTTTGGGTCTCCAACAGAAAGGCGTCGTGGCCGTAATCCGAGGTGATGTTGCAGAAACTGACATCCTTGTTGTTGGCGACGAGGGCGTCGACCATGGCCTCGGACTGGGCGGGCGTAAAGAGCCAGTCGCTACTGAAGCTGACCACGAGGAACCGGGCCTTGACGCCGGAGAAGGCCTCTTTCAGCGAACCGTAATCCCGCGGAAGATCAAAGTAGTCGGCAGCCTTGGTGATGTAGAGATAGCTGTTGGCGTCAAACCGATCTACGAAGCTTTGACCCTGGTGGTCGAGATAGGTCTCCACCGCGAATTCCGAGTCGAAGTCGTAGCTGTATTTCTCCGCGTCGCGAAGTTCACGTCCGAACTTCTGCCGCATGCTCTCCTCGGAGAGATAGGTGATGTGCCCGATCATGCGGGCTATGGCCAAGCCCTCGGCGGGGACTTTGCCCTGGTGGTACCGGCCGCCGGCGAAGTTCGCGTCCGCCAGGATGGCGTTTCGCCCGACGGCGTCGAACGCGATCGCCTGGGCCCCCTGGTGCGTGGTCGTTGCGATGGGGATGGCGGCGTCCATCATCTCGGGGTAGGCGATCGACCATTGGATGGTCTGCATGCCGCCCAGAGACCCGCCGATCACGGCCAACAGGTGTTGGATGCCTAAAGCGTCCAGCAACAACTTCTGGACCTTGACCATGTCGGCGATGGTGATGATGGGGAAGTCCAGGCCGTAGGGCTTGCCGGTTCGCGGGTTGATTGACGAAGGCCCTGTGGTCCCGGAGCAACCGCCCAGGAAGTTCGAGCAGATGACGAAATAGCGGTTCGTATCGATTCCTTTGCCGGGCCCGACCATCTCGTCCCACCACCCAGGCTTCTTGTCATGCGGGCTGTTGTAGCCCGCGACGTGGGCATTGCCGCTGAGTGCGTGACAGATCAGGATCGCGTTGTCCCTCGCCTCGTTGAGCGTGCCATAGGTTTCGTACGCCACGTCGATCGGCCCGAGCGTCTTGCCCGACTCCAACGCCAGGGGCTTGTCCTCGCCGACCAGCCGGATGAACCGTGTCTTCACGATACCCACAGAACCTACGGTGCTGTTGTCCTTTGCCATAGTTTGCCAGAGTATAGCTCCAAACCGATGTCTGTAAAGATCTGCGGAACGTACGGTATTTCGTCGGGTGTATACCCTCGTAGATCCATAAGATGGACGAATCCCCGTTTCCTGGTAGACTAAAGGCCTCCGCGGCGAAACGGTTCCGCGGCGTAGGCAATGTCCAGATTACGCGTGTAAATGTGTCTGAAGACAGAGAGAGAATCGCTGCAGTCGTGGTCACCCACAACAGGAGACTCCTGTTGCAGGAGTGTCTAGACTCGTTGCTTGCACAGAGCCGACTGCCGGAGGCGATCGTCATCGTCGACAATCATTCCACCGACGGCACGCATGATCACCTGTTGACACGGGAGCTGATCCATCCGGACGCGGATGCCCATTGGACCGTCCGATCCGTGCCCGCGTCAAAGCAGACCGGTCGACAGATCGATGTGCACTACGTGCGGCTCAAAGAGAACTCCGGTGGGGCCGGCGGTTTTCACGAAGGCATGAAGCGGGCCTTGGAGGCTGGTTTTGATTGGATGTGGCTGATGGACGACGATGTGCTGGCCTGCCCCGACGCGCTGGCGGTGCTGGTGCACCAGAAGGACCGGCTCCAGGCCGCGGGCGACAAACCGGTTCTGCTGAATTCCCTGGTTCTTGCGCGGGGTCAAGGAGATCCCGACCAATTGGCATTTCCATTGCAGGAGATCGCCGCAAACGGCGACCCCAAGAGGGGCGTCTGTTACTGGCGATTGTCGCAGGCCCGACATCTCGTAAAAGACGGGCTGTATCGTTGGGCCTGCCCATTCAATGGCACGTTTGTTTCGGCGCGGATCGTCAGAGAAATCGGGCTTCCCAATCGGGACTTTTTCATCTGGGGCGACGAGCGGGACTTCCTCTGGCGGGCCGCGCGGCGGTTTGACTTGTACACAGCGGTGGACAGCAGGATTTATCATCCCCTTTCCCGGGAGATGGGTTTCGACTGGCGACAGTACTACAACATTCGCAACGCTTTCGTCGTGAACCGGCACTTCCGGTATCGTCGTCTGCGGAATCTCAAGCTGATCCTTGGGAGCCTCGTTCGCGGCCTCGCCCATGGTCCACGGGGATTGGGGTTGGTGCTCCGTGCGATCCACGATGGACTGGCGGGCCGATTGGGCAAGAGGGACGATTTGACTTCATGATACAGTACCTTGTCAACCCGTTGGGCCTGTTCCTGCTGGTCTGGAGCGGGGCGACGACGCTATACCTGGGCGGCGCGTGGCACGGCATCTTCCCTGCCCCCTCGCCGTTCACTCTCGGGTTGCTGTTCCTGAATGTCGTCACCTTCGCGCTGGGATATCTTACGTGGACCCTGTTCCACGGCCTGGATGCGTCGGCAGAATCGCCCCCGATCGCCTCTGCCCGCCCGTTCACGCAGAAAGACATGGCTCGCGCGCTGAAGTTCACTCTCCTGATGGGCGTGGCGGTCCTGGCCCTGGAGATGTACAGGGTCGTGATGATCGCCCACTATTTTCAGACTACCTGGTCGGATCTGGTGACCCAGCCTAAACTGTTCCGAATGCGAATGGTGGCGTTCATCCAGGACACTCTCATGCAAACCAGCGGCACTGTGATGTTGCTGTCCGTGACGAGTAGCCTGTTTTCGATCGGGTTCGTGCTGCTGGGCGTCATGCTCCACCTGGATGCAACGAGGAGGAAATACGTCTATCTTTTTGCCCACCTGGCCATCCTGCTGATGATCGGTTTGATCCACTTGAGCCGTTACGAGGTCACGTCGAACATCCTCTACACGGTGTTCGCCTACTGCTTCACCGCTTCGCTGAATCGGCCGGCCGAGAGTGCCTCTGCTGCAAAACGCCATCGGTCGGGCAACCGGTTTTCGCAGCGATGGTTCCGTTTGTCCCGCCTGAAGCTCATTGTTCCTTTGGCCACCATCGTTCTGTTGTTTGTCCTGATCGACATGTTGCTGGGCAAGAGCAGCGAATACGGTCTGGGCAGCCGATTGCAAGGCATCCTGTTCCATTTCTATTGGTATCTCGCCGGACCCCTGGCGGCCTTCAACGAGTTCGTCGCCACCTTCGTGGGCGACCTCCAGTGGGGTCGGAACTTGTTCCTGCCGGTATACAAATGGTTGTGCCGATTCCAACTGGTCGAAGCGGTCGAGATCAACTACTACGGCGAGAAGTTCCTGGTTCCCTACATGTCGAATGTGTTCACCTATCTACGGACTTTCTACGAGGACTTCGGCGTCCTGGGCGTCGCGGTCGTCCCTTACCTCCTCGGATGGGGGATCGCTGCGGTCCGCATCCAGGCCCGACGGCATTTCGCTTTCCTGAACCTCTACCTGGTTTTGCTGCTGCTGCTGCTGTTCTCGTTCTACAACTACTTTCTCAGCTCCAACCAGATCTACCTGCAAATCCTTTTCGGCTTCCTCCTGTTCCGATACCAGATTCCGGACTTTCAGCAGGCTTCCATGTTCCTTCGGTACCAAGACAACAACACGTAGATCGCCCAGACGCGAGGCCAAGTCACTCCCCGCTCCCCACGGAGGAACTTTTCCCACACAGTCTGGCAGCCGGCCATGCGAACGCCCAGCCCATTGTCCTTGGGAAACTCGTCGAGCGTCTGCTGAATCCGGGGTCGGAGTTTCTGTCGCAACCATAGATCCCATGGAAACATGAATCCCATCTTTCGACGACGCAGAATTTCCCTGGGCAGTAGATCACTCACGGCCTGGACGAGCAGTCTTTTGGGCAGGCCGCGGGGCGACTTCATCGCAGCCGGCACGCCGAAAACAAATTCCGCAACGCGGTGATCGAGGAACGGCACCCGAATCTCCAACCCATGCGACATGCTCATGAAATCGCCGTCGCGAAGAAGCGTGTTGGCCATAAACAGGTACGTTTCCAGCAGAGAGATACAATCAAAAGAATCCAAGCCCTCCAGCTGCGCGTTCATTTCCTCCACGATCTCCGCAGGCACTCCGTTCACGGTCCCGGAGGTGTCGCGATGATGGAGAAGACGGTCGCGGACGGTTGGATTGAACACCTGACGATATATCAAATAGGTGGTCAACAGGTCGGAATCGGACCGGACGAGCTGGGCGATCTTGGACCCGAGCCACCGCTGTCCCAGGAGAATATCGACCCAATTCCCTACCCTCGACCGCAAAGCAAAGGGCAATCGTCGAAGAACGGACTGGACCGCGAGAATCTGCGGAACGTGCCAGAAAGCCGGATAGCCTCCAAAAATTTCGTCCCCCCCCTGTCCCGAGAGAACCACCTTGATCCCGGCTTGTCGGACCACCCGAGAGATTGCATAGATGTTGATCCCATCGATCGTCGGCTGGTCCATCGCTTCCAAAGCCTCAGGCAGAAATCCGACCAGATCCTGTTCGCCAATGCGGATTCGCGTATGGTCGGGGCAGTAGCGCGCAGCGACCAGATCCGAGTATTTTTGTTCTGAGTATTGGTCTTCAGCGAAATTGACCGAGAACGACCGAAGCGCGCCGCCGCAACAGGAGTTTACGAGAGCTACGATGGCGCTGGAGTCGAGTCCGCCGCTGAGAAACAGACCGACGGGCACGTCGCTGACCAAGTGTCGAGAGACACTGTCGGCCAGGACTTCCCGCGTCTTGGCAACGACCTCCCGGCAAGACTTGGGAACCTCGCCCAGGGCCGCTTGGATGGGTCGCCAATATGTGTTTCGCGTAGTCTGGTGGTTTTTTGCATCGTGGACCATGAACCGGCCGGGGAGCATCGCACAGACGTCCTTGACCATCGTCAGAGGCGCCTGGACGGCGCCATAGGCAAGGAACGTCTCAACGGCGCGAGGGTCAACCTGTTTGGGGATAAGCCCACTTCGCAGCAGCGCGCGAATCTCCGAGGAGAACGCGAACAGACCCTCCCTGCGGTACACGTAAAGCGGTTTGATTCCGAACCGATCCACCGCCAGAAAAAATCGACAGGTTTGGGCATCCCAGATGGCGAAAGCAAACATCCCCCGAAGCCGATCGACGCACGCGGTGCCGTACTGGGCGTAAGCCTTCAGGATAACTTCGGTGTCGGATTGGCTGCGAAAGGTGTGTCCGAGACCCTCCAGGTCGTGGCGAAGCTCCTGGTGATTGTAGATCTCGCCGTTGTAGACAATCCAATTCCCCGACGGCTCGTCGGCCATGGGCTGGTGACCTGCCGGGGACAAATCGATGATAGACAACCTGCGGTGAACGAGGCCGACGGCCAAATCGTCTGTACCGGTCGGGCGCAGAATCTGCGTACCCTGGTCATCGGGTCCGCGGTGGGCCAACGACACCGCCATCGCCGCCAACGTTTTGTCATTCACCAGGGCGGATTTGGCCAGGATACCCGCGATTCCACACATAACCACAACTTTCCGATCAACTCGATGGTGCTCCCGAACGGTCGGCGCCAGGATAGCGGAGGGGCCGGTCCTGTGCAACAGCTTCGATGTCGTTGCGGATACGCAGGATCGGCCGGCCTCTTGTGAGGGGACAATCCGCACGTTACTTTAGCGACAAATGAAGATTCTGTACTGCATCCTGGACAATCGTCTCGGCGGCCCGCACCGGCGGGCCCATGCCCTGTCCTTGTGGCTGCGTCGCCACGGGATCGAGACTCTCTTCCTGACAGGGCAGAAGACTGACGATTTGTGGAAACCCGAAGGGGAGACGGTGTTTCATCTGAGGGATATTCAGTTCCTCCAGCGGCATCATCCTGGGCTGAATTTCCTTCGCTTCCTTTTTAAGCTGCCCCACAGTATTCTCAAGATCCGCCGCATCATACAATCCCGAGGCATCACGATCGTCCACGTCGA
>JAGPGT010000188.1 GCA_018055905.1 Phycisphaerae bacterium | reverse complement strand
GCCATCCAAGAGGCATGCCGCTGAGCGGCAGGTCGATCCGTCACATCGATCCTCTCCTTGTCCCTTACCTTGCAGAAGCCCGGACGGTATCATCGAGGGCGCAGTTGGCCGTTTGACTGAGCCCACAGAGCGATGTCTTGCGAAAAGGATGCCATGTCGATGCCCCTAGGTCGGATCACGCTTATTCTTGCGGCGGGAATCTTGGCGAGCCTTCAGGCTCGTTCCTTCCCTCAAAACCAGTACGAAAAGGCAAAGTCCCGCCTGGACGCGCTTCGACTGGCGTCCTATGCGACCTCGCACCAGGTCGAACAGATCGCCACCGATGAGGGCTTTCGGGCCCGCGTGCGGGAAACCCTCCGACGGATGGGGATCACCAAGCTCTACGTCGAGGTCTATCGAAGCGGGCATACCGTCTCGTCTGAGCGCCTGGTCTTCGTCCGGGACTGGCTCGTTCGCGAAGGCATAGACGTCGTGGGCGGGATCGCCACCGTGCCCGGCGGCGACGTGGGCGTTCGCCAAGAGGGCCCGCTCGACTGGTTCAACTGGCAGAACCCCAAGACGCAGCGAGACGTGGAACAAATCGTTCGGATGGCCGCTGCGATCTTCGACACGTTCATCGTCGACGATTTCCTCTGCACGGGCGACGTCAGCAGAGAGTCGGAAGAAGCCCGCGGTCAACGATCGTGGGGCCGGTACCGACGGGACCTGCTGACGCAGTTGGCCCGGTCGCTCTTCCTCGAACCGGCCCGGCAGGTGAATCCCAGGATCACGATGATCGTCAAGTACCCCCAGTGGTACGACCGCTTCCACCTGTTCGGCTACGACACCGAGACTCTTCCTCGCCTCTTCGACCGCGTGTGGGTGGGGACGGAGACGAGGGGCCGCAACACGCGACGGTTCGGCTTCGTCCAGCCCTACGAGGGATTCGTGAACTATCGCTGGCTGGCCGGCATCGCAGGCGACAAGATCGGCGGCGCCTGGTTCGATCACGGCGACTGTGCCGAGAACGACTTCCTTGACCAAGCTTACATGAGTGTCCTGGCCGGGGCGAGGGAACTGGTCTTCTTCAACCTGGGTGACCTACTGCAGGGCCATCCCGAACATGCCAAGCTCGTCGAGCAGTTCGACCGCCTGGCGGACCTGGCGGCGTTCGTCCGCACGCATCCGGTCGTGGGTGTCCCGGCCTACAAACCGCCCAACAGCGACCCGGCCGGGGATATGTACCTGATGGACTTCCTGGGCATGCTCGGAATCCCGCTGGTCCCGGTGCATCAGTTCCCCGAATCGGCGTCCGTGATGTTCCTGCCCGCCCAGGCGGCGGCCGACCCCGCCCTGCTCGAACGCGTGAAGGCCGCCCTGGATCGAGGCGCCAGCGTCATCATCACCGCCAATCTCCTGATCGCGATGCCTCGCGGCGGCGAGCTGACCCGCATGCTCAATGTGGACGCAAACGTCGCTTCCAACCCTGCCTCAGGCGAACTGGTTTCTCGCTCGCTCGACAAGACGATCCGCGCCAAGGTGGACATCGAATCGCGAATCGAATCCTCCGAGGGGCCGCGCGACATCGTCTGCAAAGTGGACGGCAAAGACATGCTGTTTCTGCGGACGAAAGACGCGGGGAAGGGCCGCATCTCGCTGCTCAACACCCACACCTACAGCCAAGCGGACTTCGACGCGGTCGGCGAGGTTCTGCTCTGCCCCAAGCCTCTGGATCTGCTCTCGATGCAGGGGGGCCCGCTCGCCCGGCTTCGCGAGGTCTTCAACGGCGGATTCCCAGAGGACGCAGGACCCCGACTTGCTGAAGGACAGGCCAGAGCGGTTCTCACCCACGGCCCGAGTTGCATCACGTTCCATCCCTTCTCTGCGACGGGCGACGATGGCTTCGTGATTCAGAACTTCAACGCCACCCAGGAAGATGTCAACATCGTCACCAGAACCGACAGGAACGCCCCGATGGAATTCGTCGACCGGTTCTCCGGACAGGTCCTTTCCGCCTCGCCCGTTGCCGATCTGCCTTGGGCGTCGCTGGCGATCACCATCCCGGCCCGGGGGCGAGTCTGGATTCAACCTCAGACTGCGCGGTGACCGGCATTGACGCGGGTGGCGGACATCCAATTCACCCCCAGTCCACCCTGCCGGAGAAGTCTTGAACTCACGGCTCCAGAGACGCTGACTACGTACGCGGTGTCTCCTGCTGCCGATACCGGATCCATTCGAGACACAGGCCGGCCGCCGGGGCGAGGTGGCCCGCGGCCTGGCGATCGCGGCTGGCGAGGATCTCCGCCATTTCTTCGGGTCTCCAGTGCCCGCGTCCGACATCGACGAGCGTGCCCACGAGGATGCGGGCCATATGGTGCAAAAAACCGTCGCCCTCAAGATCGATGGTAAGAGTATCCGGATCGCCGTCGCCGCCGGAAGAAACTTCACAGCGAAACAGAGTTCGGACGGTGTTCTCTCCCGGTTCCAGCGACGCTGCGAAAGAGCGGAAATCGTGGGTCCCAACGAAGTGCCCAGCGGCAGTCTGCATGGCTTCGAGCATCAGACGGTTCGGGTAGTGCCAGCAAAAACGAATCCGGCGCACCGGTCGGACCCGGCCCGTGTAAATCGTGTAGCGGTAGGCTTTGCGAACGACGTCTCCGACGAGGTCGAAGTCCGGCGACGCCTCCTGCGCCTCCAGCACGGCGACATCGCGCGGCAGGAACTCGTTGATCGCCCGTCCCAGGTGTTGAGCGTTGATAGGATTGACGGTTTTGATCAGTCCGACCTGTCCCATGGCGTGAACACCGGCATCGGTCCGGCTGGCCCCGACCACGCGGGTGGGACAGCGAAGCAAAGCGGTGGCCGCCTCGCACAACACGCTCTGCACCGTCCGAAACCCCGGTTGGATCTGCCAGCCGTGGTATTCGGTGCCGTCATAGGCGATCAACAGCCTGATCTTGCGTACCGAAGACATGGTCAGAGAGTACCCAAGCTCCCTTTCTCTATCCAAGCACAAAAGGGCTCACTTTGGAAGACGCATGACGCCTGCGAGTTTCTCCCCCAATAGAAAGGGCTGTCGCCCCTGGGACGGGGACGGCAGCCCTCAAAACTGATTGTTCTCCGTACGAGGCGTCAGAACGTCCGGCGTCTGCGCAACATACCGACCAAACCCGCACCGAAACTCCCCAGCAGAATCGCGCCGGGCGCCGGGATGGGGTTGGCATTGATTCTGCCCCAGAGCAACGTCTTGTTGGTGCCATTCTCCGGCGACCGGAGATACTCCAAGATCGTGGACGGGTCGGGTCCGAAGCCCAGGATTTCCAGCGTGTACTGCCGGCTTGCGATAGTGAACGGGATGCTGGGCATCACATTCGGGAAATAAACGAAATCGTCGACCAACCCCGGCATGTTGTGGGTCTCGTCAATAGAGATCTCAAATGCAACATTCCCGTTCAGACCCATCGGATCTGAAAAGAGCATGTTGATCGCCAGTTGAACCCCGGTGACATTGGTACCGAGATCAATAGGCCAGTTGAAATGTTCAAGCTCACCGATCTGGAACGCCTCGCCGAGGCCGAACGACGTGGTCACGCCGAAGCCTGCCACCCCCGTGAACCCCAGCCCGCTCTGCTTGCCGACCGTCCCGGGATGCAGGAAACTGCCCCAACGGATCTGGTTCTGCGAAAAGTTGCCATAAGCCGGGTTGGCCACGCCGGTGGGTGTGACAACTCCGACCCCTCCCACCCAATCACTCCAAACACCGTCCACATCGGATAAGACAAAGGCATTCGCGGTGCTGCCGATCACCAGAACCGACGCCAGAAACATGACTGACCTTACGCGTTTCATTACATTCCTCCTTGACAAATACTGACAATCAAATCCTAAGCAACAATTGCTTTTGCGTTCATCTCCACGGCTGCCCGTGACCTCAGACGGCTGCTGCGATCCTACACCACAACACATCGAACATGGGGTAAACAACCTGCGCGGCCTCTGGCGCGGATACCTCCAAACCCACCTTCTCCGACACTCAACATCCCCTCTCCTCATTAGGACAAGTCATAACCACTTCCTCCCCGCCATGTCAACGCAAGCTCCTCGAGCCGGGGGACAACAATTCGTTAAAAGATTCGGACGAGGCTCAATCCGATGCGACCATTCGCGGGAGGAATCCATCATTTCTACGAGAAAAAACGGCTCTGTCACGTTGGTGGAGGATACCCTGATATCGCCGACCCCCCCTTCCAGAATTGGGCGTCGGACAGATCTTGTCCGGGTTTGACAAGCCCCACTTCTAACAGATTTGCTGATACATTTGGTCTGTACGCCTTAGGCAAGACTATCCAGGGCCTAAACAACGCGTCTTCAAGTTGACCCTTGCGTCGGTTTCCACTATGATGTTGAGAGCGCGGTGGTCGTTTTTTGGTTTGGGACTGCTGAAGGATAGACACCATGGGCTGGTACGGTATCTTCATGATCGTCGGAATCCTCGTCGTAGGCGGGGGTTGGATCGCGTATTGGCTGTATAACCGCAAGCTCGACCGTGAAGAGGCGATGCAACCAAAACAGTATTCCGAACAGCGTAAGAAGACTAGCTCGGAGGTGTCGGAATGGGCCAAGAAGATGGCCGAGTTCAAGGGTCCGCCGAAACGGCCTGGCAGCGACCAGAAGCCGCAGGACGAATGACCGCGGTGAATCGCCTTCGCCGGAACCGACACGGACTGCATCCTGAAAGGACAAGCATGGAAGGTCAGTTCATAACCGAGGATTTTCTGCTCCAGACCAAGACCGCCCGAACGCTGTATCACGACTACGCGGCCCCAATGCCTATCTATGATTACCATTGCCACCTCCCCGCCCATTTGATCGCCCAGAACCATCGTTTCGACAACCTGTCGCAAGCTTGGCTGCAAGGCGACCACTACAAGTGGCGGGCCATGCGGACCAATGGTATCCCCGAGGAATTCATCACCGGCGACGCCACCGATTGGGAAAAATTCGAAAAGTGGGCCGCAACCGTGCCAGCCTGCCTGGGCAATCCGCTCTACCACTGGACACACTTGGAACTCCGCCGGCTCTTCGGCATCGCCGACCGGCGTCTTGCTCCCGACACGGCCCTCGAGATCTACGAAGAATGCAGCGAAATGCTCCGTTCGCCCGAGTTCAGTGTCCGCAACATCATGCGGAAGATGAACGTTCACTTGGTCTGTACAACCGAGGGCCCGCTCGATACGCTCGAACACCACCGCAAGATCCGACAAGACGGCTTCGAGATCAAGGTGCATACCACCTGGCGGCCCGATCCCGCGATGGCCGTAGAGAACCTGTCCCAACTCAACGTCTTCATCGACAAGCTGGAGGAGCTGTGCGACGTGGAGATCACCGCGTTTCACGAGTACATCGAAGCGCTTCGCGACCGCCACAGTTTTTTCCACAGACACGGTTGCCGGCTCTCCGACCATGGCTTGGACACCGCCTACGCCGAGGATTACACCGACAGCGAGATCAAGAAGATCTTCGATAAGATCCGTACCGGTTGCTCGTTGAATCCGCGGGAAGCCCTTCAGTTCAAGTCTGCGATGATGATCGAATTCGCCTTGATGGACGCGGAAAGAGGATGGGTCCAACAACTGCACATCGGGGCCCTTCGCAACAACTGTACACGGTTGTTCAGGAGGCTCGGGCCGGACATCGGCTGTGACTCGATCGGCGACCTCGAAGTCGCCCGCCCCCTTTCGAAGTACCTTGATCGACTCGACGCCCAGGGCCGCCTGCCCAAAACGATCCTTTACAATCTCAACCCCCGAGACAATGCGTTGTTCGCGACGATGATCGGCAACTTCCAGGACGGCTCGACGCCCGGCAAGCTCCAATATGGCTCCGGCTGGTGGTTCCTCGATCAGAAAGACGGTATGGAAGACCAACTGCGGACCCTGGCGAACATGGGCCTGCTTTCCCGCTTCGTCGGCATGCTGACCGACTCCCGCAGCTTCCTGTCCTACCCGCGGCACGAGTATTTCCGTCGGATTCTGTGCAACCTGCTCGGCAACGACGTCGAAGCGGGAATCCTGCCCAACGATATGCCTCTGCTGGGCAAAATGGTCGAGGACATCTGTTTCAACAACGCCAAGGCGTACTTCCCGATGGAATAAAGAAAATCTGCCGGACGGGTTGACAGGAACGGAGGTTTTCGCTTTAATGCTGTTCTGGTCGCGTCGGTTGCGGCTGGAAATTCGGACAGGTGCCCGAGCGGCTAAAGGGGATGGGCTGTAAACCCATTGGCGTAAGCCTACGTAGGTTCGATTCCTACCCTGTCCACTTCAACTCTTTCGCAAGTTGTTGCGGGGCCTCATCTTGCGTCGTTTAACGCGAGTTAACTTGTAGGGAGCGACCAGATCAGGCCCCGCGACACCCTGCCGTGTTGGACTTGCCCTTCTCTGCGGTTGGTTTGCCCCCTTGATTTGCCCGTTTGTCGCATTACAATCGAGCGACTGATACGCCTCTTCCCGGCGCGCGTCGGCGAAGGCAATGATGGTTGAAGGGACCCGGCCGTGCCCCACGAACGATCCAGAAGCATCCAGTACATCAACAAGCTCCGCATCCTGTCGATCTACCTGGTCGTCACAGCGCACGTCACGATCGGCCTGACGATGCCTCTGACCCCGCTGACCTTCAACTGGTGGCTGGGGACCGCGATCTTCTATGCCTGCTTCTGCTCGATCCCGTTGTTCGTGATGATCAGCGGCGCGCTGCTACTGGACCCCTCGCGGGAAGAATCCCCGCGCGAGTTCTACCGCAAGCGGATGATCCGCGTGGGCGTGCCGCTGGTGGTCTGGTCGATCGTGTACCTGTTCGTGCGAGCGTTCATCGACAAGGAGCACCTGACCGTCGGGAGAATCTTCGAACTGATCCTCACCGCAGACCCCTACTACCACCTGTGGTTTCTCTATATGGTCGTCGGCCTATACCTCGTGACGCCCGTTTTGCGGACGTTCGTACACCACGCCACGCAACAAGAGCGGGTGTTCGTCATCATCCTGATACTGATTTTGGCCAACGCCTACGGCCAGGCCGATAACGTGCTCTGGCAGAACCAGCGGTCGATCTTCACCCTGTTCATCCCCTACATCGCGTTCTATCTGCTGGGCTTCGAACTGAGCCGGATCGATCCCCGCCGGAGGCCGCCCACGAAGTACATCGTCCTGGGCGTTCTTCTGTGCGTGGTCTATCTGGCCGCTTTCGCCCC
>JAGPGT010000187.1 GCA_018055905.1 Phycisphaerae bacterium | reverse complement strand
TGGACAAGGCCGCGATTTCGCTGTTTCCCTCGACCGAGGGAATTCCCGAGCAACACCGCATCGGAACTCCCGTCGAGCAACGCGAATACCTCTGCGACGGACAGATCCGAACCTGGGCCGGGGCGCAGCAGGACGTGCTCTCGCCGGTCTGCGAGGCGGTGGATGGGACATGCCGGCAGAAACGGATCGGCAGTTATCCGTTGCTGGGGGCCGAGCAGGCTCTCGAATCGCTCGACGCCGCGTGCAAGGCGTACGACCATGGGCGGGGCGCCTGGCCGACGATGTCCGTCGAGCAGCGCATCCGCCACGTCGAGGGCTTCGCCTATCGCATGAAAGAACGGCGGGACGAGGTCGTCAGGCTCCTGATGTGGGAGATCGGAAAGACCCTCCCCGACGCCGAGAAGGAATTCGACAGGACCGTGGACTACATCCGCGACACGATCGGGGCCTTGAAGGATCTGGACCGCGTCTCGTCGCGGTTCGTCATCGAGCAGGGAGTGATCGGGCAGATCCGCCGGGCGCCGCTGGGCGTCGTGCTGTGCATGGGCCCGTTCAACTATCCGCTGAACGAGACTTTCACGACGCTGATCCCGGCCCTGATCATGGGCAACGTCGTGATCTTCAAGCCGCCGAAGATGGGCGTGCTGCTCCACCGGCCTTTGCTGGAGGCGTTCCGTGACTCGTTCCCCGCGGGCGTGGTGAACACCGTCTACGGCGATGGGCACAAGGTCATCCAGCCATTGATGGAGTCGGGTCGGATCGACGTCCTGGCGTTCATCGGCTCCAGCCGGGTCGCGGACATCCTGAAGAAGCAGCACCCCAAGCCGCACAGGCTCCGCTGCGTGTTGGGCCTGGAGGCCAAGAACGCAGGCATCGTCCTGAAGGACGCGGACCTCGACCTGGCGGTCAAGGAGTGCGTGCTCGGGTCGCTCTCCTACAACGGCCAGCGATGCACGGCATTGAAGATACTTTTCGTCCACGAGGAGATCGTCGAGCGTTTTCTGCCGAAGTTCACGGAAGCGGTCGACAAGCTCAAAGGCGGAATGCCCTGGGAGCCGGGCGTGCAGATCACGCCGTTGCCTGAGCCCCACAAAACGAAGTACCTGGGGGACCTGATCGCCGACGCCCTGGCCAAAGGAGCCAAGATCGTCAACGCAGGCGGGCAGGTGAGCGGCACGTTCATGTCGCCCGCGGTGGTCTACCCGGTCCGGCCCGGCATGAGGCTCTACGTCGAGGAGCAGTTCGGCCCCGTGGTCCCGGTCGCGACGTTCAAGGACGTCGCCGAGCCGATGACCTACGTGATCGATTCGAACTACGGCCAGCAGGTGAGCGTCTTCGGCACCGACCCCGGCGTCATCGCCAAGCTGGTGGACCCGCTGGTCAACCAGGTCTGTCGTGTCAACATCAACAGCCAGTGCCAGCGAGGCCCCGATACGTTCCCCTTCACCGGCCGCAAGGACTCCGCCGAGGGGACGCTCTCCGTGAGCGACGCCCTGCGGGTCTTCACGATCCGAACCCTGGTAGCCGCCAAAGAAACCGAAGCGAACAAGCTCCTGATCAAATCGATCCTCACGGCCAGGAGTTCCCGCTTCCTTTCAACGGATTTCATTCTGTGAAGGAGGCCGGGAGAATCGAACCATGATGCGTCCTGAGGTATTCGCAGTCCCCATTCTGATGTTCGCCGACTACTTCCTGACGTGTTCGGCGTGACGATGAGGTGAACAAGCAAAAGAAACCTGATTTGAAGCATCGGTAAGACCCCGGAATAGAGATGGTACGAATCGAGAATCAGGAATTGCTGACGCAGCGATTTGGGCGGTGGCCTTCGTTTCATGACGCGGAGGTTGTCTATGTGCGATTTGAACGCGGAGGACTCGACGCGCCCTACATGGAGTGCGGTATCCATGTATTCGAAACGACCAGCGAGGTGGATGCGCGCGGGTACTACGTGCTCAGGAACCGTACGCTTGCTATCCTTCGGTTCTGTCAGGTGGAGCTTGAGTCCTTCAAGGGATGGAACGGCCAGAATGTGCTCTTCGACCTCAAGATCAACCATGCCCAGCCGGGCACAGGTAGTACAGCGGATCTTCGAATTGAAGTTGAACTGTCCTCAAGCTATGGGTGCAGCGCGTTCTTCACATGTGGTGCCGTCAAGGTCGTGCGTGCAGAGGAGTTCCAGGAAGAGTGACATCCTCACCGTGGAACCCGCCTCCATCGCTACTTGTACGCCAACGCGACGGTGCCAAGGCCGACAAAAGCGACCCTAACCATCCGAACGCCTCAGGCGACATCGCGTTCGTTGCGCCCATGTGCCAGCCAGGATAGTCATCGATATGGATCATACAGGATTGTGATCTCGGGGTTCTCGGCACGAAGTCGTGGAATGTGCACTTCGTAGGCCTCCAAGTCCAAGAGAGTGCCTCGAAGATCGACAAAGGTTAACGACGTCAACCCCACCAGCGGAGAAATGTCATGGACCGCGGTCTTGTGGAGGTTCAACCAGGACAACCTGCGCAAGACCGACAACGGCGAGAGATCTCGAACAGGGCACTCACGCAGGTCAAGATGTTCCAGATTGGTCATACCCCACAGCGGCGACAGGAAACGAACCTCATGGAACGGAAGAGACAGCGTTCGAAGATTCACGGCATACTCGATGCCCGTCAGGTCGACGATCCTCGCCTTCGGACACGACCATCCACCGTTGGAGAATTGGACGAGACCGAGCATGTCGTCAACGGTTGGGCGGCAGACGCACAGCTCATTCTCCACTGCGGCCTCGAGATTCTTATCGACGAAAATGACCGCGCCCTCGAGAGAAGCGGGGCATAGCGTTCTGCACTCCCAGACCAGGCGGGGATAATCACGATCTTCAGCAATCATCCAAGCGGTTTCGGTGTCGTCGCTGTTCTCGACGAAATCCCAACCGGCATCGAGGAAGGTGCGGCGGGTCCGCATTTGGGCCGTGGTCAAGCCGTGGCCGCCCGGACTGGTGGTTTGGCCGGAAGTCTCCATGTCCCAGAAAGAGCAATCCACAACGCTTTCCCACCCGGCCGTCCCCACGAGTCCCCCCACCTTGGAGGCGCCCCAAACCCAGCCGCTGCTGTAGCATGCGACGATGCTCCCCTGGTTTTCGCCCACCAGACCCCCCACATAGAAGTCTACGCCAATTGCCGAACCGCGGCTGTAACTGGCTAGGATGGTTCCCTCGTTGTCGCCCGACAGGCCGGCGACGTAATATCTGCCGCTGACCGAGCCTGTGGCAAAACACGAAGTGACGCTGCCTTCATTGTCGCCCACGAGCCCTCCGACGCCGGATGCGGTTCCGCTGACCGCGCCGGTGCTGCAACTGGTGGCGACATCCCGATAATTGATGCCGACCAGGCCCCCCACGCCCCAGCCGAAGCCGCTGACTGAAGCGTGGCTGTGGCAAGCGACAACGGAGCCATAGCTGTTGCACCCGACGAGACCGCCCACGTTGGAGTCGCCCCGTATCCGGCCGCTGCTGTGGGCGGCAAGGATATCGGCGTGCTCGTTGCGTCCGACCAGACCGCCCACGAAGGAGCCTGTCCCATTGATTGCGACCGATGTCAGGTACAGGCGGCGGATCTGCGCCGAGGAGTCCGTCCATCCGAACAGGGCCAGATACTGCCCCCCGATGATCGTCAGATTGGCGAGGGTATGACCGCCTCCGTCAAACACGCCGGTGAAAGGCGTCCCCTCGTAAAGCAGGGTCGACAGGTTCGTGTCCGGCGCAATGACGGCCCTGTCGAACACCTTCCGGCCGGGGAGGTTGGGATCGAGGTCGATATCGGCGGTCAGGACGAAGTGCTTGTCGTAGTCTTCGGGAACATCGCCCAGAGCGATCAGCTCGGCGGCCGTGGTGATCTGGTAGGGGTCCTCCGCAGTCCCCGTCCCGCCGCTGTACCGCGCGTCGGCGGCAACAGCATATAAAAACAAGATCAGGATTTCGCGAAATGCGTCCATTGTCCTTGCTCCTGTTTGTCCTCGCTCGCGCCGAGCGGTGTCATTTCTGCCTCTTGCGGCGTAGCCCTGTGGCTGCAGGCACGGAGGGCGGGTGATCGCGTGAATCACCCGCCCGATCCGCTCATCAGGAGAACGCTTGTTTTGCGACGGTCCCGTCACTGCGCAACGCAGTTCTCATAGACCCACAGGAGAAAATCCTGCGTCTGGGGAATGTCGGTGCGGTAGTTGAAACCGGTCGCCACGCAGGGGACGTCCCCCCAGGAGGTAATCCCCACGAGGATTTCCCGCCCCTGGGGGTCGATCCAGAATGCCGGTCCGCCGGAATCGCCGTAACACGAACCGCCGTCGTCGGTGGCGTGGTTCTGCGACATCCGCAACCACGCGGGCAACAGCGCCTGATATTCCGAGAAGGCGAACTGGCGGCAGTGGTCGTACGTGTGCCTCGGATTGGGAGGCGACGGCGGCCAATGCAGCGTCGCGCCGTATCCCACCACGACGAAATCCTCTTCCTCCGAACCCTGACGCAGCTTCTTCTGCTTCTTCAGTTGATCCAGCAGGCCCAATTTGGGCAACTTGGCCGGTTCCCTGTCCAACACCGGTTCCTTCAGGATCAGCACGCCGACATCATGTATGTCGGAGCGGGCCAACCAAGCATAATCCGGGTGCGTGACGACGATGTCCACTTCACGCCACGTCGTCGGATCGCTGAAATCCAGAGCATCCTGGGCGAAATTGACCCGGATCTCCGTAACGTCATAGTTCTCGACCCAAGCCGTGCAGTGCCCGGCCGTCAGGAACATGTACTTATGGATCAGCGTGCCTGAGCATCCCTGGAACCATTGATCGTTGAGAGCATCGTAGAGGACCATCGCCCCGACGTTGCGGTGGAGCTCGCCATCAGGCCAGCCCCAAGTGATTGCCGTTGCCGGGGTCGCGAAGCACAACAGCGTCAGCACCGCGATCCACAGACCGACGATTCCTCCCTGCGTTGCTTTTAATCGTCTCATAGTTCATGACCTCCCAATCTTGTGCGTCTTACCCTTCTTCCATCTTGCGAACCGGCAACGACGAACCCAACACGCCGGCTCGCCACGAAACTCTCCACACTGTGCCGATAGTGCCTCCTTTCTCTCTTCCCCCGTAAGGACACCGAGACAATAGGGACTGTCCCCCGGCCCGTAGACAATACCGCCTGACCGCGTTCTTGTGTCGCTGTGGGGTTTGCGATAGAATGGAAGGATCCTTCCCAGGTGCGCAAACCAAGCGTCCGGGTCGGACCGGGCCGGTGAGTGCTCTGCTTGGCCGCGAAGAACTCACCGGCTGCTTTTGTCCTCAAATCCATCTATGTGCGTGCTGATCATCTGTGCGTTCTTGTCTGTTGCCTCCTTTCTGCGGCCCTCTTGCACTGAAACCGCCGACACACTCAGACATACACCGACAGCGGCCCATGGCAGGCGCAGACTACCTGCCCCGTGGCCTTCTACAGTACAATGCGAGATTTGCGCACAAGATCCCCCGGAATTTTCTGGAAATCTGAAGATTTTTTGTGTGGTCCAGATGATCACGCTTACGAAGCGGAAATCGAGGCGATTTCTCAAAGCCAGATCGGCTTTCGGTGGCAATTCCCCAGGATCTGTGTTCGGCGTGCATATCACAGTCTCCCGATTCAAGAGCCTGGCGTGAACAGCGGCTCGGCGTGAAACTGACCATCTGTGCAAGAGGGCGGCCAAAGCCCCCACCCCGCGACGATGGCAACGCACCCATCCTATTCTCACCCGTTTTTCGACGCAATACAGATCTACGTGGATTTTAGCTATTTCTGAGGGTGTATTGTGCTGACAAAAAAAGCCGACATTCCGAGGTAATTGTATTGTTATCACGCAATGCATCGGAGATGTCGGCATGGACGCTACCTTCTGCATATCGGCATGGAGCACTTTGGTTCAACCGCTTGTCTGGGCATTTGCCGAGCCCACGATGCGAACGTGGCAGCAGATCGCTTTGGGATGGGTGCTCCATTGAGGTCCAGCCACCGTAACAGGTATTTTCCGCACCCTGCGCACACTGGCGGATCGTCACTGGACGGTCTATCACAAGTTCTTCTACAGGGCTGGCGGGGGACAGTCCCTATTTCTATTTTCGGTCCCTATTTTCGATAGGCTCCAGGGAGTCGTGGAACGGCAGCGCGAGTTCATGAAGTTATTGAAGACCGAGACGCGTGACATGCAAACCGCGGCAGCGGGCGGGTAGTGCCCGGACGATCTTCTTCGGGCGAAGCTCCCTCGGAGGGAATCGTGAATCCGGCCGGACTATCGCGGTTGACCAGGTCTTACCTGCACCGTATCATGCTTGTGGTCGTATGGCCTGATGCGATCGGCGTTGGGGGGTCGGCTTGTGGGCCGGATCGTTCGGGAGGGGGTGCCGTGCACGCTCCTTCGAACGTCCGAAAGACAGAAAGAAGAGGGGTACAGGCAGGTTCGCTCTGCGGGTATGTCCGACAGTTTCTTTTATCATCTGGGGCGTAAGATGGCTCCCAAGGTTCGCAAGGCCCGGTGGATGTGGGCCTCCGCGACCGGTTCCGAGGCGGACACGATCCGCTTGGAGCACAGAGTCGGTCTGGACCTGGCTCAGGAGGCCCGCACGCAGCTTCAGATCGACGCCGAACCGCGGACGCGGGACGCCCTCGACCAAGCCGGCAGCCGGCTGGCCGCCCACGTTGCGAACAAGCTTCGCACGTTCCACTTCGAGGCCTTCCTCTGCGGCGAGCCGAACGCCTTCGCCTTGCCCGGCGGCTTTATTTTCGTCAGCCGGCCCATCCTCGACCTGTGCGAATGGAACGAGCATGAGATCGCCTTCATCCTGGGCCACGAAATGGGCCACGTCCTCAAGGGCCACGCCATCGACCGGATCATGACCAGTTCCGCGATGGCCGCCGCCTCGCGGGCAGCGCCGGTCCAGGGCCCGCTGGGCGCTTGGCTGAAGAACGTAGGCCTCCGCTTCCTTGAAACCGCTTATTCGCGGGACAACGAGCTCGATGCCGACAAACTGGGGGTCCGCCTGGCGCTGGCCGCGGGCTACGATGGGCAGGGTGCGATCCGCCTGCTCACCCGCCTGTCCCGCCTGCACCAAGCCCCGGCCCCACTGACCCTGGGCGAGTACTTCTCCACCCACCCAACTGCGGAGATCCGCATCCAGGCGATCCGGCGGTATCTGGCGCAGAAGGGATAAACCCGAAATCCGAAGCA
>JAGPGT010000186.1 GCA_018055905.1 Phycisphaerae bacterium | reverse complement strand
GGCAACATCGATCCGTGGTACCGCGTATTGCCGGCGTTCAACGACAAGCCCGGCTGGATTCCCGAGCCGGTTCTGCTCGGCACGCTCCTGGGCCAGGAGATCGTCCACGTCTACCGGGACATCAAAGACAGGCCGCCGGTCGATGGAATCAAGATCACATCGCGGTTCGCGACGCTGCAGTTACCCACCAAGCCGCGAGAGGGCGTTTCGCCGGTAAAGACCGACGCATCCGCCTTCGCCATCACCGTGGCGCGTCTGGGCGATGTGGCCTTCGTCGGTCTGGGGGGCGAGGTTTTCACCGAGATCGGCCTGGCCATCAAGGCGGGTTCGCCCTGTCGGCACACGTTCGTAATCACCCACTGCAACGGCGCCGCGGGCTACCTGGCCCCGAAGGAGGCCCACGTACAGGGGGGCTATGAGGTCACGAGCAGTCCCTTTGCGCCGCAGGCGGCGGACGTGGTCATTCGCGAAGCGATTCACATGCTGCACGACTTGTGAGCGGCCTGCGCTGTGATAGAATCATGGATTTGGACGAAAGACAGAACCAAGCCTTGGGAGGCATGACGGGTATGGGTATCCTTGGCAGGCCGCTTCGTGGAATCATTCCGCCGATGATCACGCCATTGCTGGATCGCGACACGCTCGACGTCACGGGTCTGGAGCGTTTGATCGAGCATATTCTTGCGGGCGGCGTTCACGGGCTGTTCATCCTGGGCACTACTGGTGAAGCCGCCAGTCTGAGCCACCGGCTTCGACACGAGTTCATCGACCGGGTCTGTTCGCAGGTGAATCGGCGCGTGCCGGTTCTGGTGGGGATTACCGACACGTCGTTCGTCGAGTCGGTCAACGTCGCTCAGAAGGCTGCCCAGGCTGGCGCCGACGCGTTGGTCCTCGCGCCGCCGTACTATTTCCCCGCGGGCCAACCCGAGCTGTTGGAGTATCTCCGGCACCTGACGTCGGAGCTGTCGCTGCCCTTGTTTCTCTACAACCTGCCCAATCGTCCGAGACCGGGGTTCGAACTGGATACGGTCCGCGCCGCTGCGGACATCCCGGGCATTGCGGGGATCAAGGACAGTTCGGCCAATATGTTGTACTTCCATCAGCTCCTGGCTCTGGTGGACGAGCGGCCGGACTTCACATTGCTGATGGGACCCGAACAACTGCTGGCGGAGGCAGTCCTGCTGGGATGTCACGGCGGCATCTGCGGCGGAGCCAACCTGTTGCCTCGTCTGTACGTGGACTTGTACGAGGCCGCCTGTGCGAAGGACGTCGGTCGCATTGAGTCCTTACGCAGGGTGGTGATGCGCATCCATGCAACAATCTACAGTGTGGGGCAGTTTGAATCGAGCTTCCTCAAGGGGCTCAAGTGCGCTCTCTCGTGGTTGGGGATTTGTGACGATTTCTTGGCTGAGCCTTTTCACAGGTTCCGCGAACCGCAGCGCAGCCAAGTCCGCAAGCACATGCAAGAACTGGGGATCCTCGACGGACAATCCTCCCTGTATCGATGAGGCGGTTGAGCATGGACGTCCAATTACACGTCATCGACATCACGATTCTTGTAGGCTACTGCCTAGCCGTCGTCGGTATGGGCTTGTACTACACTCGCAAGTGTCGCACGGCGGAAGAGTTCATGGTGGCCGGGCGGTCGATCCCCGCGTGGGCCGCGGGCTTGGCGATTATGAGCACGTACACCAGCAGCATCTCGTACATCGCCACGCCGGGCAAGGCATATGACACCAACTGGCATCCGCTGATCTTCTCGCTGGCGATCTTTCCTGTGGCGTGGCTGGCGTGTCGGTATGCGGTGCCGTACTACCGACGGATGAAACTGGTGTCGGTTTACGAGTTTCTCGAGGAGCGGATCGGTCCCTGGGGCCGGGTCTACGCCGCGATGTCGTTCCTGCTCTACATCGTGGGTCGCACCGCGGTGATCCTCTATCTCGTGAGTCTGCTGCTGAGCCAATTTCTGGACTGGCCGATCGAGACGATCATCGTCGTGATCGGCGTGGTCACGATTCTCTACACCCTGCTGGGCGGCATGGAGGCGGTGATCTGGACCGACGTGATGCAGTCGGTCATCATGATTGGGGGGGTATTGTTCTGCGTCGCGAATCTCTCCTGGCGGGTCTTCTCGGGTCCCGAGCCCTTGATCGGCGCGGCCCTGGACGCGGGGAAGTTCAGTCTGGGCAGTTGGGACCTGTCGCTCTCGTCGCGGACGATCTGGGTGATGATCATCTACGGCGTGACGGAGAACCTGCGAAATCTCCTGGCCGACCAGAACTTCGTCCAGAAGTACTCGTCCGTGCCGACGGAACGGCAGGCCCGCCGCTCGATCTGGATCGCGATGCTGATCTACATTCCGATGACGGTCGTCTTTCTGTACATCGGCACGGCGCTGTTCGCCTTCTATTCAGGCAGCGGAGCGATTGCCAAAGGCGACCAAGCCTTTCCGTACTTCATCGCGACGCAGCTTCCGGTCGGCATGAAGGGATTGATCCTGGCCGCGATTCTGGCGGCCGCCATGAGCACGGTCGATTCGGGTCTGAACTGTTCGGCAACCGTCCTGCTCGTGGATTTCTATAAACGGTATGTCAACCCGCGAGTGAGCGAACGCGCCAGTCTCCTTTGCCTGCGTGCGGTGACGGTTGGCGTCGGCCTCCTTGGCACTGGCTTGGCCATTCCTTTGATCTCCTTGGAACGGAGCACCCTCGACATTTGGTGGCAGATCTCAGGCATCTTCGGTGGGATCATCTTGGCGCTGTTCGTTCTGGGGATACTCAGAGTGCGTCTTAAGCCTTGGCAATGCGTCGTTGTCGTCTGCGTCAACCTGGCCGTTATCCTCTGGGGGAGTTTCGCAAGAGGGCTGCCCGCGGGCTGGGAATGGGCCGAGCCGCCGTTCGATTCGATTCTCGCTGGGGCGGCAGGGACCGCTGTGATTGTGATTGCGGCGATGATTCTGGGGTGGAGCAATCGACACACACCCGTCAGATCGCAGAATGTGTTAGACCAGGAGAATTCCTGATGCTGCGTCCGGCTGTATTTCTCGATCGGGATGGGACCCTCGTTGAGGACCGCGGTCTTCTTGCCCAGCCGTCGGACGTGGTGTTCTATCCGGACACGTTCGAGGCCTTGCGACGTCTCCAGGAGCGTTTCGTGCTGTTCGTCGTCACGCACCAGCCGTGGGTGGCGCGGGGCGTCGTCACGTTGGACCAGGTGGACAGGGTGAACGCCTGGATTCTCACGTGTCTGGCTGAAGAAGGCGTTATTGTCGCCGAAGCGTACGTGTGTCCGCACAACCGCGAGGAGCGGTGCCACTGCATCAAGCCGCGTCCGTATTTCCTCGAAAAGGCCGCGAAGGACTATTCCATCGACCTGAGACGGTCCTTCACGGTCGGCGATCACCCGCACGACGTGGAGTTTGCGCGGTCGGTCGGCGCCAGGGGTGTCTACGTGCGAACGGGCCATGGCGAAAAACATGTGAACGAACTGGCCCCTGGAGAGATTGTCACTTCCGATATCTCCGAGGCCGCCGATTGGATTCTTGCCAATTCATAGGGCTTATGACAAGTGTGAAGAGCAAACGCGTGTTCGTGAGTGCGAATGACCCCAGCGCCGACGTGCACTGCGCCGGGCTGATCTGTGCCCTCAAGCAGATGGATGCGAGGATCGAGTTCGTGGGGATCGGCGGGCCGAAGATGGAGGCCGCAGGCTGCGAGGTGATCGAGCACACGGTCGGCAGAGCGGTGATGACCTACAACGCCATCGCCCATGTCGGCCATTTCTACCGGCTTGTGCAGAGGATCAAACAGTACCTTCGCGAGCACCCGGTGGATCTGATGATCGTGTGCGACTCGCCGTCCTTCAATTTCCACGTGGCCAAGGCTGCCAAAGCCGCGGGCGTGAAAACGCTGTTCTACGTCGCGCCGCAACTGTGGGCCTGGGGCGGGTGGCGTATCCGCAAACTCCGTCGGTTCTGCGACAAGCTCTGCTGCATCCTGCCTTTCGAGGAGCCGTGGTTCAAATCCAGAGGTGTGGACACGACGTTCGTGGGCAATCCGTTGCTCGACAAGTTGCCGACGGATCTGATGGGGTTCCGCAAGCATTACGTTGGGTTCGACCCGAGGCACGCCTCGATCGCCCTGATGCCCGGCTCGCGACTGGCGGAGATCCACTCGCTCTGGGTACCCATGCAGGAGATCGCGGTGCGATTGAAGCGGAAGTACTCGGAAGCGAGCTTCACGACCGTCGCGGTCAACGACGAACGGCGGCAACTGCTCGAACAGATGCAAATTCCGGGCTTCACATGCCGCTACTCGATCGACACGGTCCACGACACCGCGGCCCACGTGGATTTTTCCATCGTCGCCAGTGGAAGCGCGACACTGGAGGTCGCCTCCGCCGGCTGCCCGATGGTGATCATGTACCAGACCAACCGGTTTCTCTGGCGTCTGATCGGGCGCTGGCTGGTGCACGCGAAGTTCTTCACGCTGGTCAATCTCCTGGCGGATCGCGAGCTCGTTCCGGAGTTCATGCCGTACTTCACGTCTATCGAACCGATCGCCGATCGCGTCGAGGCCTATCTCCAGGACGCCGAGACCCTGTCGCGGATCAGTAACGAAATGATCGACATGGTCGAGCCCCTGACGCGGAAGAAGGCCAACCAGGAGACCGCGAGGATCGTTGCCGAGATGCTGGCATGAACCATGGAACGAGGATTCGCCGAATCGACATGGTCGCGACAGGCGCCTGCCTGGGAACGCTCGCATGCTGGTCGCTGGGCCCCTTGTTCATCAAGTATCTCACGGGCCATGTGGATTCGTGGACGCAGAACGCGGTGCGGTATTCGGTCGCCAGCCTGCTCCTGTTGCCGTTCCTGATTCACGCGAGCGCCTCAGGCGGTCTCTCCTCGAAGGTCTGGCGGCGTGCCATCCTTCCTTCGTTCGCGAATATCGCGATGCAGAGCCTCTGGGCCGCGGGCTTCTATTACATCGGTCCTGCGTTCATGACCCTGTTGTCCAAGACCTCGGTCCTGTGGGTGACCGGGTTTTCCCTGATCGTCTTTCGCGAGGAGAGGCCTCTGATCCGCAGTCCCCGGTTCTGGGCGGGTCTGTTGTTGTCTCTGACAGGCATGGTGGGAGTGATCGCCTTCAAGGACGATTTCGCCGCCACCGGGACAGCCACCGGCATTCTCCTGGCCCTGGCTCAGGCCTTCATGTGGGGCGTGTACACGATCTCCGTGCGGATCGCGTTTCAGGACGTCGATCCTCGCATCAGTTTTTCCGTGATGAGTATTTATGCCGCGATCGGGCTGTCTGTGGGCGCGTTTCTCTTTGGGAACCCCTCCCAAATCCTGGCCCTCGACCTCCAGGGCTGGGGTGCCGTGGTGATCTCAGCCCTGACCGCGATTGCTCTGGGACACACTCTCTACTACACCGCGATTCGTCGGATCGGCACGATGATCCCGGTCCTGGTGATTCTCTCGCAGCCGTTCGTGGTGTTCGGCCTGTCGAGCGTTCTGTTTCACGAACAACTCAACAGGGTGCAACTGATCTTCGGCGGACTTCTTCTCACCGGCTCCGGCCTGTCAGTCTGGGCCCAGCAGCACCGCCGGGCCGATGTGATCGAATAGGTCGGTTTCAGATTCGCGGGTGAACATCCCCCGCCCGATCCGGTTTTCTCGTTGACGGAGGGCGAGTTCATACGGTAATTAGGACGACCGATGGATGGCCACGGTCGTCCTGCGGGAACGGGCTGTGGACGGTACGGATTTTTTTAGTGAGGGCGGAATCATGACGCGGATGATGGGCAGAACGATGCTGTGGAGTGCGGTAGCGGCTTTGTTGGTTGCCGCCCCAGGATGTGGGGGCGGGTTCGGGGGCAAGTCGCCCGGCAAGAGGATCGCACTCTACAATGGCCAGGACTTCACCGGTTGGACTCGTTACATCGAGGACCCGAGCGCCGACGTCAACGACGTCTGGCGGATCCGCGGCGACGTCCTCTACTGCGCCGGCAAGCCCAACGGCTACATCCGCACCAACGAGAAGTACAAGAACTACCACCTGCACCTCGAATGGCGATGGCCCGAAACGCCGACCAACAGCGGGGTCCTGCTGCACGCCGGCGACAAAGATGCGGTCTGGCCCGCCTGCATTGAGTGCCAGCTCAAGGCCGGTAACGCCGGCGATTTCGTCCTCATCAACGGCACCGGTCTCTCGGTCAATGGTGTCAGTCAGAAGAATTCCGCCAGGCAGTTCGTGGTCATCGAGAAGAAGGCGCCCACGAGCGAACTGCCCGCAGGCCAGTGGAACCGCTATGACATCTACTGCAAGGGCGACACGATTCGCTGCCTCGTGAACGGCGTGCTGCAGAACGAGGGAACCGACGCCAGTGTCACCTCCGGCTGGATCTGCCTCCAGAGCGAAGGCAGTCCGATCGAGTTCCGCAACATCTACCTCCAGCCTCTGGACTGAGGTTGCGGTGGTCGCATCGCTTGCGTGAAGATGCCGACGGCGACTCGCCTTGCAGGGGGTGTCTTCGGATGAACAGGAAATGGGATGCCGACGCTGTGCTGGGATTGATTCGGGGTTGCCAGCCGGCGTGCGTTCTCGCTGCCGCTGCCGATCTGGACGTTTTCACGGCTCTGGGGGATTCTCCAGCTTCGCCCGAGACCCTGGCTGCAAGGATTCAAACGGACCCTCGCGCCACGGCGGTGCTCCTGGACGCCTTGGCGGCGATGGGACTGCTGGCCAAGCAGGTCGATCGGTTCGTGGTTCCTCCGGATGTCGCGGAGCTGCTGACGGAGGATTCTCCACGAAACATCCTGCCGGGGGTCCGCCACCAGGCGAACTGCCTCCGGCGCTGGGCTCGGCTCGCCACAGTGGTGCAGACGGGCCGACCGGCCGAGCGGACGCCGAGCGTGCGGGGTCTGCAGGCGGATTGCGAGTCCTTCATCGGAGCGATGAACAACTTCTCCGAGACGGTCGCTCCGTCGGTGATAGCCAGGCTGATGCCTCTGCGGTTTGAGCGACTGCTGGACATCGGCGGCGCCTCCGGCACCTGGACGATTGCCTTTCTCCTGGCGGCGCCCGACGCCACGGCGGTGCTGTTCGACCTGCCGGAGGTCGTTCCGCTGGCCCGCGAGCGGTTGGCCCGCGCCGGGCTGGCGGACCGCGTCACGCTGGTGGCGGGGGACTACAACGTCGATCCGATGCCGACGGGGGCGGACTTCGCCTGGCTCAGCGCCATCGCCCATCAGAATTC
>JAGPGT010000016.1:12660-30897 GCA_018055905.1 Phycisphaerae bacterium | reverse complement strand
GAATTGATTTCCACTGGCGGGGAAACAGACGACGGGGACGTAATCTGGTTGAAGTTGAATATGCAGGCGATCGTCATTCGAGACAGTGGAGACAGTACCGTCGGCGGCCGGGGAAGTCTGCTGCGGTATGGTCTGTCCTCGAACCCGTTGAACCGGGTGTTGTTGGACGGGAGGGACCATTTGTGGCGGTGCCGCACGGCGGGGGGTCGGCCTCCCATGGCCGGTTGGACGAGCCCGAGGCAATCCCATTGGATTCTTCCACCGGCGTGGTGCGAAGAAATCTCGATCGATCGTCTATCGCGGTGTTCCTGGGATCGGATCCAAGGTGAAGGCCTTCCCCGATCCAGGGATCGTTGGGTCGTTGTCACCGACGGTCGGTTTGCGACGTGTGTGAACCACTTGCTGATGACGCATGCGGTGGCCTCAATGCAGGCGGACGTCATTGCCGTGGATATTGAGCCGGAACTGATGGGGTACCAGGAACGGGTTCGTCTAACCCCGGACAATCATCTGGTCGGCTACCGACGGCTGTTTGCCGATTCGGTCGTGCCGACGACGGTGCCCTTCCGATGGCCACACCATCTACTGGTCCGACCGGATGTGTTTGACGCCGTCGTCAGACCGAATCTCTTGGCGGATTTCCAGACTGTGGTCGAGGCGTGCCGGGCCAGAAACTACACGGTGCGAGGGATTGCCGTCGCCGGGACGGTGTTCGATCTGGATTCCGAGGAGGGCGTGCTGGCCGTGTGTGGAATGGTTCTAAAACTCTCCGAGGGCGACCAGGACTCCTCCGAGGACCGGCAACATCCCCGCCAAGCCCCTCGTCTGATCGGTCCGGTCGTGAGGGGCAATAGTGTGGCCGTCGAACCCGGCGCCATCATTGTGGGACCGGCTGTCTTGTGCGATGATTGCGTGGTTCGCAGGGATGCGATGATTGATTCGGCGATCGTGGGAACGGGCGTGTCTGTGGAGTCGGGCCAGGTGTTTCGCGACTGTCTCGTGCTGGAGCGGGGGCCAAGCGACGCAGGAGGTCAGACCCGGCCGATCCGGCCGGCGGCCAAACCGAAAGAGCATGTGTGCGGTCGTTTGGAGAGCGCGTTTCGCACGTGGCCGAGATTCTCTTACGCCCGCTCGATCAAGAGGGTCGCGGACGTAATCGCCGCCGTGATCGTGCTGGTACTGTTTGCGCCGGTGATCCCGGTGATTGCGCTGGCGGTTCGCCTGAGTTCTCCCGGCCCGGTTTTCTTCCGGGACAAGCGACAGGGCCTTCACGGTAAAGTGTTCGATTGCATCAAGTTTCGTACCATGCGTCAGGGGGCCGACAAGATGCAGGACAAACTGCGGTTTGTCTGTGAAGTGGACGGACCCCAATTCAAGATGGCGGACGACCCTCGCATCACAACGGTCGGGCGTTTTCTGCGGGAGACGTACCTGGACGAGATTCCGCAGTTCTTCAATGTGCTGTGCGGTCAGATGAGTGTGGTGGGACCCAGGCCCTCGCCCGAATTCGAGAATACGCTGTGTGCTTCCTGGCGCGATGCGAGGCTTTCCGTGCGACCGGGCATCACCGGTTTGTGGCAGGTGTGTCGCACTCGTGCGGCAAACAAGGATTTCCAGGAATGGATTCATTACGATACGGAATACGTCCGGAATCTCTCGCCGGGATTGGATCTATGGATCTGCTGGCGGACATTCCGCAGAATGGTTGAGAATTTTGTGAATCAGTTCTGAGACGGAGACACGCGTCTCGAATCACGAGCGCGTTTCCGTTCCTCGGGGCCCGAACGCAGGCTGTCTCGGCAGTTGCGAGAAGGCCTCTTGGACAGTAGGAAAGGGCTGGCCAATGGCGATGAGATACTTCAACTGGAAGCTGGCGATCGTTTTGATCGTCGCTTCGGGGGTTTTGGGTGTTTCCGTGTATGCGTTGCATGCTTGGCAGACCGCCACGAAGGCCGAGCAAGCGCTGCCGCGAGGGCTGAAAGCCTTCGAAGCCAAGAACTGGGACGAGGCCGCCGAACAGCTCGGTCGCTATATCGCCAGGAACAATCAGGACGTCGCGATGTTGGTCAAGTACGCCGACGCGCAAATGAAACGTCGACCGACGACCCAGGGAAACCTTCAGCAAGCTATCGCAGCCTACCGCAACGCGCTGCGGTTCCAACCGAGCGACATCGAGACGGCCAAGAAGCTCACGCAACTGTATTTGGAGCTCCGAGTGCCGAGCGAGGCGATCGGAATCGCCACTCGCCATCTGGAGATCCAGGATGATCCCGGTTTGCGCAGAATGCTGGGACAAGCCTACTGGCAACTGCGGGAGTTCGACAAGGCTGTGGCGGAGGTCAAATCCGTCATTGACCGATATTCCAGCGAAATTCCGGCCTACGAAGTCCTGGGTTTGTGGGCCGCGGAGAGGCCCGAGATCGTAAAGCAATCGCCCCTCGCCTGGTTCGATGACGCGGTTGCGAAGAATCCCGAGTCGGCCCGTGCCTATCTGGCGAGAGCGGGATATTATCTGCGGCAGAAGGACAAGGACAAGGCGATGGCCGATCTGGCGAAGGCGATGTCATATGATTTGTCGGACGTCTCGACTCGCTTGTTGCTGGTGGAGGAATTGATCGTTGCCGGGAATCTGGACAAGGCCAGGGAGCAGCTTCAGGTCCTCCAGGAGATCGACAAGACCGACCCTCGACTGTGGCAGACTTGGGCGGTTCTGGCTTTCAGGACAGCCTCTCCGGAGGAGATGTTCATGGTTGCCGACGAAGGCATGAAGGCGACGTCGGAATCCTGGGATTTCATTGCCACTGCGACCCGCCTGCTCATTTTCGCCGGACGCCTGGAAAACGTGGAGGGCTATCTGGCTCGGATGCGGGAAAAGGATCTGGATCCCCCGACTTTGGCTTACCTCGAGGGGCTTCTGGCGGAGAAGCAGGGTCGTCTACGCGACGCCGTGACGAGTTGGCAGCGGGCGATCTCCCTGAGCCCGCGGGCCCCTGAAGAGGTGTATCGACGGCTGGCCTCCGCCTATTCCCGGCTGGGTGACACCCAGTCGGCGATCAACCAGTTGCAGGTCATGCTGAACAAACGCTCGGGAGATCAAGGAACATCCGCTGCGCAATCCGACTATATCCAGGCCCGTCTCTATCTGACGCAACTGTTCGCTCAGACCAGGAACTGGCCCAAGGTGCAGGAACTGGCCCGACAGCTCGTGGAATTGGCCAAAGCCGATCCGCAGGTCGTCACAGAGGCGAAACTGTTGGGTCTACAGGCTCGGACTCATCTATTGGCCGCCAATTCTGCAGAGGAGAACAAGGAAGAGGCGTGGCGGGAAATTGAAGCCGAACTGGCGGAGCTGGACAAGGAAACTAACGGCGCCAGCGGCGTCAAGCTGCTCCAGGTCCAGATTGCCATGATGCAGGGGAAGTTCGCCCAAGCCTCTTCGATGCTCAGCGAGCTGGAAAGCGAGAATCCGTCCGAACTCCGCTTGACGCTTGTCCGTGCGGAACTCAGCGCAGCCGAAGGCCAGAATGAGAAAGCCAGGACGTTGTATCTGAATGCAATCGCCGGGCATCCCCAGGCGTTTGATCCGGTGCGAGGACTGGCGGTGTTTCTGGACCGGCAGGATCAGCGGGCCGAATGCGAGTCGGTGCTCAAAGATGCTTTTGCCCGGTTCCAGGAACCTCAGCTTCGTCGCGATTGCGGCCTGTTGCTGGCGGAGTTGTACTATCGGTGGCAGGAGAAAGAGAAACTTTGTCAGTGGCTCACCGATTTGACGGGGCAGTTCCCCAATGACATTCAGTCCCGGCGTATGTTGCTGGTTTGCGATCCGGTGGTCCAGGACGCCTCACGATCGCAGAAAATCATCGATGAGATCAAGGCTTTGGAAGGAGAAAAGGGAGGCCAGTGGCGGTACGAGCAGGCCCGGCTTTGGATGCGTTCCAGCAACGACTTCAAGATCAACTATGCTCAGATCGTCAAGCTTTTGCAGGAAAACCTGCTGGCCAATCCCGATGACCAGGCCAGTCGCCTTCTTCTGGCGGCGACCTACGAGATGGCGGGGGAGCGGCAATTGGCTCTCACGACCTACCGGGAGGCGTTCGCGAAATCTCCGGATGATACACAGGTACTGGTGAAGCTGATCGCCGCGTTGCACAAGGCGAATGAATTCGATGAGGCCCAGGCTATTCTGGACAAAGTGAGTTCGCAGCAGCTGAGCAACCCCGATCTCCAGCGGTTTCTTGTGGAGCACGATTTCCGCCGGGGGGACGTCGAGTCGGCGTCCGAAACGCTCCAGCAAATGATCCGTCGCGATCCGAACGACATGATGCTCTCGCTGTCGTATGCGCGGGTGTTGACCCTCCGGAAAGAGTTCGCCAAGGCGGAGTCGCTTTTGTCCGATCTACGGGCTCGGATGCCGGACTCGATCCTTGTGATTCGCGCGCAGCTTCAGCTTTATCTCCAGCAGGGCAACCCCGACAAGGCGATGCAAATTTGCAATGCGGCGGTGGATCAACTGCGCAACGCCAAAGCACATCTGGTTCGTGCCGACCTGCTGGTGACTCTGGGACAAGGGGACAAGGCGTTGGAGGACCTCGGCCAAGCGATCGCTCTGGAGCCGCAGAACGCGGAGAACTGGGAAGCTCGTGCGAGGGCCTACAGTTCCTCCGGGCGGATGGGCGAAGCGATTTCGGATGTCCGGCGGGCTCTTGCCCTGTTGCCCCAGGAGCCGCGAATTCAGAAACTCGCCGCGGCTTTATTCATCGCGTCGGGAAAATCGTCGCTCTTGCGGGAAGCGGAGGCCATGCTGGACAAGGCTCTGGCCAGCCGGAGTGGGACCCAGGAGAAGACGGATCCCGAACTGCGTTTGTACAAGGCTCGGATCCTGATTCTGCGGGGTACGGGGCCCTCTATCGAAGAGGCCCGTCAGCTTCTGCGGCAAGTCACCACGGATTACCCCAAGTACGCGGACGGCTGGGAATTGATGGCCCAGCTCGAACTCAACCAAAATGAGCCTGGCCGGGCGTTGGACTTTGCCACCCGTGGTTTGGCTCACAACGAGCAACACAAACAATTGCTTCTGCTCAAAGCTGTCGCGGAGAAGAGACTCTCTCCGTCCATGGCGGCTTTGACGACCCTGCCGTCGCTGGCCAAGCAGTATCCTGACGACGTGGGGATTCTTTTGGAGTGGGCGGATGCTTACATCCTCGCCAATCGGCCGGAGAAGGCGGTGGAGTTGCTCCGCGGCAAACTCGACGACTTCAAAGGGCCCGCGCGACGACGGTGCGAGATCGCCTTGGCAGTCGCGGTGTACACCGATCAGCAGCGGGAGAAGGCGCGGGAACTTTTTGACAAGCTGATCGCCGCCGATCCGAGTGATCCGATGCCGGTGATGGCGCTGGGACAACTGCTTCGCAAGGAGAAGCGATGGACCGAGGTCAATCAGCTTCTGAACCTGTGGCGAACCAGGAATCCCGGAGATGCCCAGACCGCGACGAGCATAGCCCGGATTCTGGCCGGCAGCGGCGACCGCGAGGCTCTCCAGATGGCGGAAGATCAACTCCGCATGATTCTGGATCCGAATCCCAATGCGGTACCCCCTCTTGTGACGTTGAGCATGCTGATGCAGGACGCGGGGCGAACCGAAGAAGCAGCCCGGCTCAACCGCCGAATCCTGGAGTTGGATCCTAACAACGTCATTGCGATCAACAATCTGGCGTGGATGCTCTGCGAGAAACCTTCTCCCTCGTCCGAGGTGATTCAGGAGGCGCTGACGCTGGCCAATCGGGGGCTGATGTTGGAACCGGAATATGCGGATCTGCTCGACACGCGGGGCGTCATCCATTTCAAGAACGGCGACATGGCCAGAGCCGAGGCCGACTTGGTAAAGAGTCTCTCGTTGCTCCCCGCCGGTTCGGCTCAATCGGCGGCGCCGCAATTCCATCTCGCGAGGGTCTATGCCGCGACGAACCGCAAAACACAGGCGGTGGAGCACCTCAGAATGGCTCTGAGCCTCAATCGCAAAAACATCCAGTTGGCGCGGGACCACGCCCAAGCCCTGCGCAGGACCCATGCGATCAAGGTGCTTCGGGATGCGTTGTCGCTCCAGGAAGAGATGGATCAATTCAAGATGGGTTTCGATCAACAGGATCTGATGGATGCCCGGCCTGGTGAGGATTGGACCGAGGCCAAATTTCTTCTTGACCAATTGCAGAAAGGCCGCTGACGATGATGCCGTCAGACGAATTACATGGGGACCGAACCTCGGGCGCCAAACCGGAGGACCCGGGATCGTCTGCAGTGCTGTTGGACCACAAACAGTGGTCTTATCTTTCCAGAAGATACGACCTGACTCCTCGCGAGGTGCAGATTGCCGAGCTGGTGTGCCAGGGATTGCGACACGGTAGCATTGCCGGTCGGCTCAGCATTCAGCCGGGAACTGTCAAGACCCACATCCGCAACATCTATCGAAAAGTGAAAGTCCGGAACAAGATGAACATGTTGCTGCGGTTCGTCTGCGATGCACGCGAGGGTATGGGGGATGTGAACCAGGTTTAGAAAGTGTTCTGACTGTTAAACTGTCTCGAGACCTCTTAAGACCTCTGGTCTGAATGAGAAATCCCATTCACGATCAGAGGTTTTTTTTGTCGGCGTACTACCCCTAATAAGATAGATCATTAGAGGTATTCTATTAAGGTCAGAATCCCTGTTTGGGTACTCTGAATTAGGATTGAAACCCGGCGTTGGCGTGTATATGGGTAATATGAAAATTTACGGCTTGAGTTAATATGGGAAATATGAGTTGACCTGATTGCCTTCCATGTTTACAATGAGGTAGTTGATGGCTCCCACGGGATGAGCAACCTTGTGTGCGGCTTTTCAATTCGTTCTTGCTTTGCAAAGGAAGGCTCGTTTCCGAAGGGGCTGGACGCTGGATCTTCCGGCGTCTGTACTGTTTATGCTCGAATCTGGAGGAGGAGCGGTGGTGGAAGAGCAGGGTACATGGCTACGCGTCTCCCGACCGTCGTGTGCGGTGTCCTGCGATAGCTTCATGCGGAGATCGACTGCGTTGCAGACGACGCGAAGGTCTCTGTCCGACACCCTCGGCCGAAGCCTGTCTGTGTCCCGCTTCAGTTCACCGTTGAGCTTCCCCCAGATGTACTGTGCTGTCCGGCTCTGGAGTCGGGTTCTTGCTGGCCTCGTGCGTCGAGGAGTCTGTTCGTGCAGGCCCCTCGCTGTCCCCCACGAAAGCCACCGAGGATCGCATGACTGCAGGGCAGGGGAGGGTCGATGCGCGCAAGGTCCTTCTTGGCGAAGCAGTCATCGCCCCGTGTCTCACAGCCGCGTGGGCTCCGAGAGGAGTCGGGCATGCATCAGTAGTGTTTGTCGAGGAGAGTCCGAGGAAGGCTGGATCAGGCTGCGGTGACGAATTGTCAGTGTCGTCGTTGCCGATTGGTGGTGTTCCCGGACTCGACGCCGGCCTGGCAGTGTGTGCTGTCGTGCGTCGGCGATGTGGTGTGTGGGGATCGCGTAGGTCCCTGGCGGCCTGCGGCGAGTGTAGGCCGTGATGTAGTCATGCAGAAAGTTTGGAGGTGAGAGTGTCATGGAGAAAGTTGTGAAGGCACTAGCAGTAGTTCTCCTAGTGCTGGGGACAGTCAGCGTTGCCAGCGCCGGTTGGACCACCAATGTGTACACGGTAGCCGTGCAGAGTAATGTGACGCTCGGCCAGTCGTACCAGTGGGGTTCCGGTGGCGTCGGCAACAATTACTTGGTCCAGTGGAATCATCTCTGGACCGCCCCGGCCATCGGCGGCGATGTTGTGGCCGTCGATTTCCAAAGCGCCGATCTTACCGTCAAGGCGACGAACGCCAACGATAAGACGGCAACCATCCATCTCGACAGTCCGGCCTCTCCGAGCGTCGGTGAACTGCAGAGCGGCGAGAATGCGTTCGATCTGGACGCGTTCGGCAGCCTGATGGATGGCAGTTTGACCGTGTATGCGAAACTGTTCAGCCCGGGCGAGTACGGCACGATCACACTGAATTGGTCCAAGCTGGACGTCGTGTACGAGGTCACGGAGCGTATTTGGGAGGATGATCCGATTCCGCCCGCTCCGGTTGTTCCGGCTCCCGCTGCCATCGTCCTGGGCGGTCTGGGTACCGGTCTGGTTGGCTGGCTCCGCCGACGCAGCGCTGTGTAGTAGGTCTGCAGCGTAAGAGGGTTATGATCCGTCGCTCTGTACGCCTCGGAGCATGGTTACCTAGAGGTGTGCAGTCGTGGCGTAAGCCACTGTTCGGGCGGCGGTGCGGGAGTTCGATCCCGCCCGACTCGGTTTCTTGAAACGGCGTTCTGATCCGGCCCTTATCGGGCGCCGAAGAAAGAAGCAGGTCGGTCTTGTGAACATCGAGGCCTCAGGTGAATTTCGGTTCGCCTGAGGCCTCTCGAATTTGGGGGAGTGCCAGATTTTGGGGAAGGTTACGTGAGTCCCCCGGAAGCAGCTTGTCTTTTTTTCCGGTAACAACCGTTGCAGCCTGACGGCGGAGGGGGGAAGAATGTCTACCTCTTTGGCTGAACCCTTCAACGCTTTGGCGTGTAGAATGTTTTCAGATACGCCCGGTAGATCCTTCAGTGGTTTTCACCAGGTTGCCGTAAGTTCCTTGGCGTCATGGTGGGTGTGAGTGTAAGTGATCGTTTGTGTCCAGGGGACAGCAACCAGGGGTGAATCCTCCGGCGTGAAATTCAACGATTTTCACTTTTTGGACTTGACAGTGAGTTGTTTTTCATTAAGCTGACAACAGCTTGTGGCGCGACCGGAGGAGGCCGTCTCCCAGGTTTGTGATGGGGGTGGCTGGCCATCAAGCTGAGGGATCGGAGGGGGTGAACCGTAAGGAGACGGGGAGATGTGGCTGGGCCGCAAAGTTCGGTTGAGGACTATCTTCTTGTTCTGTGCTTTGGCTCTGTGGAGTGGAGCCGGTGTGCATGGAGCAGAAGAGGCGTCTGGTTTTTCCGGCTGGAGGGAGAGGAATGCCGGTGTGGCTTCGGTCTTACGGCAGAATCCTTTCAACAATTCTCAGTTCTTCGGCTTATCCCGGGTGGACGATTCGGTGGGTTTGACTCATCGTTTTGTGTGTGCCGGGTACATCCCTGCGACGTCTCTGCCCCACGGTCCTGGAACGGTCTGCTTCGGGGTTTTGGGATTTGTCTGTGTCTCTCTTGTCAGAAATCGCAGGATCTGGATAGGCGTATGTCTTTCCGTCTTGAGCAACGGTCGCCTGGGGGCGGCTCGTTTCTTTCGAATGAACGCTTCCTCGCCGGAGTTGACCGGCCTTGACTCCCCGACCGAGAACGGAGTCGATGATGTGCTGTGGCACCAGCCATTCGTTGGCATTCCTACACGGGAGGGAAGGGGGGCTTCGTCGGCGGTGCGCGTCCCGATGGTGCTGATGCCGGGATGGAGGAACCTCTTTTCTTCTCAGGACGGGGCGTCTTTCAGGCAACTCGAGAAAGGCCAGCTGCCTTGGGTCGTTGAGGTTCGTGAGGGCGCCGAGTGGGTGCGTTGGGACCCTGTTGGCAGTGACGCCGTAAGTGGGTCTGGGGTCAGCGGATGCAGCCAGTGGGCTCGCCCACCTCCCGGAAGAACATGTGACAGCAGGATGAAATGGAGTTTTCCTCGGTTTTCCGCTCAAGGCGCGACAAGGAGAAAGAGATGAAACGGTTTTTGCTTGCGGTAGTGGTCTGCGGCGCGATGGTGGCCCCGTCGTCGGCCGGAATTACGTTTACCCCTTCGATAGCAGATCTCCTGAGTTTTGAGATTTTGCCCGGATATTCTACCGACGTGGATTTCGGGACGTTGTCGGTTTTCACAAATCCCGATTCGGGTTATGATGCCCTGATCTTTCAGGGAAATGTCGGGTATGAAGTAGATAAGGTGGGAAAAGCGAACGATTTCCAATACATCGCGATTGGAAAATCGGGCTTCGATCTCACCGGTTACAGCTCATTTGCCATCACGCTGTTCAACGACAACAATCAGCCGTGGGAATATGCCGTATTTGCGAGCGATGGGTCGTTCACCAACCGTTCCGGTTGGACTACGGTTTCCATGGGTGATTCGGTTACGTTGTTTGCGGATCTGGCGGGATTGAACCTGGGGGATGCTACGATCGGGTTCTTCGTCGGCAACTCGACCGGCGGCGACACGATTCATACCTCGGTTTCGCCCATCCCCGCTCCAGGAGCGGTGCTGCTGGGTAGTTTCGGTCTTGGCGTGGTCGGCTGGCTCAAGAGACGTCGGGCGATGTAAGAACCGCCGTGGTTTTGTCTGCACGGTAGGATCGCCGAACGGATTGGATGTCAGGAAGCTGGATCGCAGGGACGTGATCCGCTTCCTACGTCCACGTTTGGGACCCCAGCCAGCAGAGTCTGAAGGCGAGAAGGCGACAGGCAAGCAAGTCAAACGTGAGGGGGGCCTGAGAATCGAAAGTAAGCGAGGGGGGCACATGAAACCGGCGGGGATCAATGGAAAACCGGTCGTCTCCAGTCGCCGATCCCATCCCACCAGTTGCTCAGCCGTTCGGAGGTGATCGCCCGATCTGTGGAATCCTTCTGGAGGGACACCGCCATGTCACGGAGTTGCCTCATACAGCTCAGCCCACCGAGTCGCCATGCGTTGGCGCCGATATTCACGGCTTCCCCTTCGGCACCGGGAGTCTCGGCCGAATCTGTCGTGAGCAAGGCGGCCAGTCTCTCTGCACTGGGGCGTAGATGCTTCTGCCATCGCTGCCGTTCTTGTTCTTCACGGGCAAAAGCCTCCGCCAGCAACTGCTCGCGTTTTTCCTGGCGGGTCCGACGCTGGGCCTCTGCCTGGGCCAGTCGTTCCAGGCGATGTCTGCGGCTGGCAGGCAGAAATGACTCGACCAATCCGGCGATCGGGTCCACAACCACCCAGACGAAAAAAGTTGTGCCCAGCGTGCCCATCGCTACCCCGAGCAGGAAGTTGGCAAGATAGGGGGTTCCTATCATGCCCAGCAAACCCGCCAGTCCTCCGAGGAGCGGCGCCGCGACATAGAAACCCATGTAATAGCTCGTCGTAGTCAGGGGATGTTCACGCTCGTTCTGCTGGGATACTCCTACGCCCCGAAACAAAGCGAACAGATAAACGCTGACCAGGAGAAACACCACCAGCGCGGAATGCCCGGACACTGAAAAGATGATCCACCAACGGAACCCTGCCTGGTGCAGGGACAACACGAGGATATAGCCGATGCAGGCCATGAACCAGATCGTGCTTGCCACATGGGTGAGTCTGAGCACTTGACGCGTCATTATGGAACCATCTTCAGATTGTGCAAGACCATCCGATCAGGCGGTTGTCAATATCCGCTGCCATAGGGCTGATACCCTTCCCGGCTTCCAGGGCTTCCCGGCGGGTTCTGAATCAGATACGCGCCGTAGAACGCCCGGGCAATGGGGCTGATAAATTCTTCGAGAACCATTGCGATCGATGCCAGAATCGTCGGCGGGACATACACGATGTCGCCCTCTTCCAGCAGGACGTCCTTCGTGGTATCGCCGCGGGAAGTCGCCTTTTCGTAATTGAATTCGAAGATCCTGGCGTCCTCGTCCTCGCGGAGGGCCGGACGAATCACCTGAACTCGTTGTTCCCACGCCATGGCGTTGGGCTGAGCACCAGCCAATGCCATCAGAACGCTATCGCGCCCGGTGTAATTGCGCGGACCGGGTCGTGCGACCTGGCCGACGACGTAGTAGACCTTGCTCGCATACGTGGAAATCCGGACGTCCACCGGATGGTCGCCCGGCAGGGTATACAATTCTTTGATCCGGTTGCTGACGGCGGCTGCAATTTCCGTGGGGGTCTTGCCGGCGACGTCGATTTCACCCAGCACCTCGAAGCTGATTTTTCCGTCCGGCCGGACCCGTTGGCGTTGCATATGGACTTCCGCCACTTGGGTACAGCGGATCTCGATCTCGTCGGGCGGCTGCACGATGTAGTTTTCAGCGGTGACGTTCACCTCATACGGCCTGACCCATGCCTGGATGTCCTCCGGATTCGAGGCAAAACAGCCTGCGATCAAACTGACGAAGGCCAACAGGAATACCCTGCACAATTTTCTGGACATGCCCACCGCTGTTCTCCTTATCATAAGGAATCTTATGGGACCATCTTGTATTCTGCGCTTCATGCGACGGATTGCCGGCGCGACTCTGCACAGACTTTATAGAGTACATCGTATTTTCCGTCAAGCTTCTTAAGGGAAAACCGCCTTTTCGCCTCGATGACCCCGAATTGAGGAAATCACTTGACCGATGTGATGGTACCGTCGTAAGGTAAGGACATATGGCGTCGCTGGTTTGAAGGAGCAGCGATATGCACAACCTCCGCTTTGCGCGGCAGTTTCTGCAGCATCCCCGGCAGCTCGGGACCTTGTTTCAGAGCGGTCGGATGTTGGCCAGGACGATGGCTCAAGAGGTTGGACAGAGCCTGCAGGTGGTCGAATTCGGAAGCGGAACCGGGCCGGTGACCCGGGAGATCCTCAGGCGGTTGCCCGAGAACGGGCGGCTGACGTGCTTCGAGATCAACCCGGAGTTTTGCCGATGCCTCAGGCGAATCGGCGATCCTCGACTGTGTGTGATCAATGATGACGCGGTTCACTGCCGTGAATATGTCGACCAGGCCGATTGCGTGATCTCGGGGCTGCCGCTGACGCTGTTTGACAACCGTGCCCGGGAGGCGATTCTCGCCATCGCCAGCCGATCGGGACTGTATGTGCAACTCCAGTACACACCCCTTCTGGGTCGGGATCTCCGACGGTATTTTTCGCATGTGACGCTCAAGTTCGTGGCGATGAATTTTCCCCCCGCGTTTGTCTTTGTCTGTCGAAGTGTGGAAGATTCCGGCACTGTGCCTTGGTTCCCTCCTTTGTTCAAGTCCCGGTTGCGAAGGAAGGTCCTGATCGATTCAAATGAGGCCCAATCATGACGATCCGATCGACGATCGCACAGGTGAGGAAGCGGGACGGCGCTCTTGTCGATTTCGATGCCTCCAAGATCAAGCGGGCTGTTCAGAGAGCCGGGTTGGAGGTGCTCCAGGATCCCCGCCGGGCCGAGGATGTCGCCGGGCGAGTGACGCAGAAGGTGACGGAAGAACTCGCGAGACGTTTTCAGGGCAGAACTCCGGAAGTCGAGGAGATTCAGGATCTCATCGAAGTGATCCTGATGAGGGAGGGGTACAACCGGATTGCCAAAAGCTACATTCTCTATCGCCAGAACCGCTCCGAGGTACGCTTCGCCAAATCCGCTCTGGGTCTCAAGGACGACTTAAAACTTCCGGTCAACGCCCTGGAGGTCCTTCGGCGGCGATACCTGCTCAAGGACGAAACGCGTCGGGTCATCGAGACGCCCAGCGAACTGTTCCGACGAGTAGCCCACCATGTCGCGCAGGCCGAAGGCAGCTATCGCTCCGATTTCCACGTCCACGAGGTTGAGGACATCTTTTACCGAATGATGCGCAACCGCGAGTTCATGCCCAACTCCCCGACGCTGATGAACGCCGGGACTCCGTTGGGACAACTCGCGGCGTGCTTCGTGATTCCGGTGGACGATTCGGTCGAAGGCATCTTCCGAGCTTTGGCAGAGATGGCTCGCATCCACCAGACCGGCGGTGGAACGGGCTTTGCTTTCTCCCGCCTGCGTCCTCGGGGCGATCTGGTCGGCTCGACGAAAGGGCGCGCCTCCGGCCCGGTCTCCTTCATGGGCATCTTCGACAAGGCCACCGAGGTCATCGTCCAAGGTGGCCGACGGCGGGGCGCCAACATGGGCGTGCTCCGGTGCGATCACCCGGACATCGTCGACTTCATCGAGGCCAAGGTCGGCTCCAACGCCATGGAGAACTTCAATCTGTCGGTCGGGGTCACGGACCATTTCATGCGGGCGGTCGCACAGGATCGGCTTTTCGACCTCGTCAATCCGCGAACGGGCAGGAGCGTCAAGCGGATCGGAGCCCGCTCGCTGTTCGATCTGATCGTCAACGCGGCCTGGCGGACGGGCGACCCAGGGCTGATTTTCCTCGACCAGATCAATCGGAGCCATCCGACCCCAGGGATCGGTTCCATCGAGGCGACCAATCCCTGTGGCGAGGTCCCGTTGTTGCCCTACGAGAGTTGCATCCTGGGCTCAATCAACCTGGACCGGATGACCACGGATGACGACACCGGCACGCGTACCGGCAGAGCCAGGGTGGACTGGGACAAGCTGCGGGATCGAATTCACTGGGGAGTTCGGTTCCTCGACGATGTGATCGACGTCAATCGTTTTCCCCTCGAACCGATCCGGGTCGCTACGCTGGGCAATCGCAAAATCGGGCTGGGCGTTATGGGATTTGCCGATATGCTCATCCGCCTGGGCATTTCGTACAACGACCCTGCGGCAGTGGTCGTTGCACGCAGACTGATGCGGTTCATCCGTCAGGAATCGCTTGCCGCCTCGGCGCTGCTGGCTCGGCAGCGGGGCGTCTTCCCGAACTTTGCGCAGTCCGTGCACGCGGGAGCCGGTCGGGAGGTTCGTAACGCCACGGTCAACACGATCGCCCCGACGGGCACCATCAGCATCATCGCAGGCTGTTCCAGCGGGATCGAACCCATTTTTGCGGTGAGCTTCATTCGACATGTGCTGTCGGGGACCCGACTGTTCGAGTGTCACCCGCTGTTCGAGAAGATCGCTCGCGACAGGGGATTTTACCGACGTGAACTATTCGCAGAGGTGGCTCGTCGGCCTTCGTTGGCTCAGGTCAAGGATGTGCCGGGAGATGTCAGGAAGCTTTTTGCGACCGCGTTCGACGTTGCACCTCGCCAGCACCTGGCGATCCAGGCCGCGTTTCAGAAATATACCGACAATGCGGTCTCCAAAACAATCAATCTGCCTGCGGATGCGACGGTTGAAGACGTTCGGGAGATCTACCTCCTGGCCCACCGCCTCAGATGCAAAGGCATCACGGTCTACCGGTACGGCTCCAAGACCGGACAGGTCCTCTCCGTGAGCGACGAGACGGAATCGCAGCACGACGAACAGCCTGATTTTGTCGCCGCGGACATCGACTTTACCGGTGGTTGCGCCGGCGGCGTCTGTGAGTTCTGACGCGCCGGGGGACTTGGCCGCGGAGGTCCTATCGCCCCGTTGGCCGCGGGCCTCCGTAGTAGGGGTAGCTGTCAAAGGTGTCGCCGCCGCCGAGGAGACGCGGGTCGCCTGTGGCTTTCAATTCCGCCAGAAGCGAGGATTCGAGCTTCTTCTTCGTTTCAGCGTATGCGGGGTCGGCCGCGACGTTGCGAAGCTGATGCGGATCTTCGCCCAGGTCGTAGAGTTCCTCCGCAGACCGCTTCGCGAAGGCCAAGTCGAATAGGGATTTGACCGCGGCCTCGTCGCGGTGTTCCATCATGTAGGTTTTCGACGGGGAGTCGTCGATGTCGCCGTACACGCGGTTGGGATCGAAGGGCTCGCCGCCTTTGGTGGGATCGCCCGCGGGCCAGCGGTCCGGTTGGAAGTTGCGGATATACAGGAATTCGCGGGTTCGGATCGCTCGGCACGGGTAGCCCAGCCCGCCGGCACGGACCCATGCGTGCCGCTCCTTGCCCACCAGGACGTGGTCTCGGGCGGGATCGATTCGGCCGGACTTGCCCGAAACAAGCAGCTCCAGCAGGCTGCGTCCGGTCATCGCGGCCGGTGGTGTCAGGCCCACTGCCTCGAGGAAAGTCGGCGCCAGGTCCTGTAGGCTGACGAAATCCTCCACATGGCGCCCCCCGGCGACACGCCTCGGCCATCGCACGGCCAAAGGGACGTTCGTCCCTCCGTCGTAGAGATTGCTCTTGCCTCGGGGGAAGGGAAAACCGTTGTCGCCTGTCATGACGACCAGGGTCCGATCCAGCTCGCCTCGCTCCTCCAGCAGGCTGAGCAATTCTCCGACTTCCCGATCGAAACGCTGGACTTCGAAGTAGTAGTCGCAGAGATCCTTCCGCACGGTCTGGCTGTCCGGCAGGTACGGCGGCACCTGGACGTCTTCGGGTCTCATGCCGTTCTTGACGCCGGAGTCTTGCTCGTAGGGGCGGTGCGGGTCGTTGCTGCCGAACCAGAAACAGAAGGGAGTTCCCTGCGGCCGAGCCTCCAGAAAAGCTGCGAAGTCTTTGAACTGAGGGCCTGCCGGATTGCGGGTTCGGCCGCCGGGCTGGTATTGGCCCGGCCCCCAGCCCTTGCGGGTGTAACCGACGTAGTAACCGGCTTCTGCCAGGAGATCGGGATAGACATCGAACTTGGCCGGCAGTGTGCTCCAGAGATTGCCGCCTTCTTCCAGCCGCCAGTGGTATTGTCCTGTGAGGATCGACCCTCGTGACGGTGTGCAGGAAGGGGCCGTGACGAAGGCGTTGCAGAACAGCACGCCCTCGCGCGCGATGCGGTCGAAGGTCGGTGTTTTGACGACCTTGTCCCCGGCGATGCTCGCGTGTGGCCAGGACCAGTCATCCGCGATGCAGAACAGGATGTTCGGATGTCGCGACGGCTCGTTGGTTGGCGTGCCGGCGCGGGCGCTCCGAGAGGTTATGAGTCCAACGACTCCGACAGCGGCCGTCCGTAGGAATTCCCGTCGTGTGGTGACTGTGCTGCTCATGGTTTGACTCCTCCTGAGGAATCAGGTGTTGCGAACGGTCAACTCCAATACCAGTCGCGTTTCGTCCGTGATCTTCACCGGTTCGGCGATGCGAACGGGGCAGATCCAGAGGATCCGATCCCGGTCGGCGAAGACGATCGTCCGGTCCCGTGACCGGCGCGGCGCCTTGGCCGCCGTCAGGAACTTTCCGACCTTTTTCTCGGTGTCCATACCAAGCGGCTGGAACCGATCGCCACGTCGGCGCGGCCGCACCACAACGGGCGGCCTGATCCGATCCCAGTCAAGATACTCGCAAAATGGGCCTTTGTCATCCCGGATCTCTGCCCCTTCGATTTCCGGACGCGGTATAATCCTGGCGTCAATCTCCACATCGGCAAAGGCAGTCCTGCCGGGGATGTTCAGCGGGGAGGGAATGTCGTGGGCCTTGGGACTCGATCCTGCGACGCCGTGTCGCAGAATGAGTTGACGGGATTCCATACGGGCGATGAACCCGCTCGGCAGGGAGGTTTGCTTCGCCTGTACCTGCGTTCTCGCCAATCCCAGAACGCTTTGGTAGTGTTCTGCCGTCAGGTTCCGTTCGCCGCAGCCCAGGTTCATCAACGCACGTCGGACCAGTTCGACCGCGACCAACTCCGGCAAGGAAGCCAACCCTGATGCGTCGATGCGAACCTCGTCGTTGCCGGCCTGCGCCATGGTAGTCCACGCTTGCTGCGCTTCCTTCTGGATTCGGTTGTGGAGCCTGCCGGCCGATGCTGCCAGGTCTGCGAGTTCTTCGACGAGCAGGGCCCCCGATTCCTGCTGCAACAGGGGCAGCAAGCGGTGGCGGATGTAATTTCGGGTGTAGGCGACGTCGGCATTCGTGTGGTCTTCCCGGTATGCGAGGTTATGTTCGAAAAGGTAGCGGACGACCTCCTCGCGGGTGACGCACAACAGGGGTCTGGCCAGCGACAGTCCTTCGCCAAGGCGTCGCATCGGTCGAATACCGGCCAAGCCACGGAAACCCGTTCCTCGCCGCAACCGCTGGACGACCGTCTCGGCGTTGTCGTTCCTCTGATGTCCCGTTGCGATCCACGCGCAACCGCGGTCGCGGGCAATCTCTTCGAGAGCGGCAAGCCGTAATTGTCTGGCTGCGGTTTCGATGGATTGGCGGCTCGTTTCGGCATGAGATCGAACCTCGACGGTTCGGACGACGACCGGCACACCCATCTCGTTCGCCAGCTCGACGACGAATCGTTCGTCCGCGTCGGATTCGCTCCCTCGCAGGCGATGATTGACGTGGCAGCAGAGGAGCGGCGCCGCGAGGCGGCCTTGGTTCCTAAATGTCCGGAGGACATGCAGCAGACACATCGAGTCGGCGCCGCCGGAGACTGCGACGAGAATCGCTCTGTCGTCCGCGAAGAGTCCCTGCCGGAGGATGAACTCGAACACCTTGTTTTCAAAGCTGTCGCACACGTGCGGCCGGTTCCCAAACAAAAACGGGCCTGACGCCTTGTCAGACCCGTTGAGTTGTCGAAGGGATCGACCGGAACTCAGTTGGTTCCGGAAGTGGTCAGTTCTTTGATCCGTCTCTC